>JABGXI010000095.1:0-6992 GCA_018675855.1 Flavobacteriaceae bacterium
AAAGGAAAGCTAAGTTGCCACATAACCGAGTCTGTCGTGAAGGGCATCATATAAATACGTTCTTTGCCATTTGCAGTTTGAAATACTGTAGCTGAATCTAGCAAAGGGCTTTCTAGATCTTTAAGTTTTTTCAAAGGACAAATTCCTAATATCACAATACATCCCAAATAATGTAAAAAATCATTATCCTTGAAAGGCATCAGCTTTCGAACAGTACTTCGAATTCCATCTGCCCCCACAACTAAATCTGCACTTGTTTCCCTTAAATTACCATTTACTTTAAAACGTAACTTAACCCCTTTAGCGGTATCTTTTTGAATTGCAACGAGCTTATGGTCCCATTTCACAAAATTAGATCCACCAAGTTGGTTAAGTAATTCTAAGCGCAAAGATTGGCGCGCAATATGAATATTTGAAGGCTTTAAAGCAGAAACCTCCTTTGTTGGCATCCACTTCCTCATACCCCATTCACCAATTACTTTCCCATCCGTTGTGTGTACGACATGTCTTGATGAAACCACACCCTGATCTAATTTGAAAAGTCCAAAACCCTTAATAGATTTTCTCGCTTGTTGTAGTGTAAGTCCATATCCCTGAGAGCGAGCTTCAAAATTAGTATCACGTTCGTAAAGAGTAAAAGGAATACTCCGGTGTAAACAAGCTACTGCCAGAGCTACTCCAGCAATTCCACCACCAATAATAGCAAGGTTAGGATACAGATTTTTATTAGCTGAGGGAGGGACATCAGAAATAATAAGTCCTGAGCCCTTACAAGTTTTACATGCATATAGATGTCGCTTTAAAATAGTAGTAGTATTCTCTCCAGCGCTATTTTTATTAAATTGAATTACGTCCTTTTGGAAATTCTGCATACTAACTTTAGAAAGTTTCCTGCTAATTTTTCCTTGACCATTACACTTCCTGCATACAATCCAACTATTCACTTAATTTTTTTATGATTAAAAAAAGATGAATTTGTCATATAAAAATGATCTTTAAAGCTGATATACTACTCTAAAAGTTAAGAATCTTGGCTGAATAAATGTTACAGAATTAAAAACAGATATATTGTTCGCATTGTTTCTTACTTGAGAATTCACATTCAATAAGTTAGTCCCCTTAAACTCATATTCCCATTTAGCATCTTTATTTTTTCTATAAGAAAGTGTTGCCTCCCAAATTTGAAAAGACTCAGATTCTCCATCAACTTGATCTTGCGTAGTTAAGCTGTAATTAGTTTTAAAAGTAAATTTTTCTACTATAAATGCATCAAACTCTAGAGAAGGAACTTTAGTAATAAATTTAGTTTCTCTACTACCCTGAATATTGTTTGTTATACTATACCGGTATCGAAGACTAATATTTGGAGCAACCTTAAAATTCGTTCTAATACCAGGAGTAAATGTTTGGGTAAACCTTTCGTTTAACGATTGTCTATCTTGAATAAATTGATTGATTTTACTGTAATTAAAATTAGTGTTTAAACTGGCTCTTACTTTGCCAAATGTTCTTTGAATACGTCCAAAAATATTAAAGTTTTCATCAGCAAAATTTGAATTAAAAAAAGTACTTGTACGTATTACATTTTCAAAATTTGTTAATCCTCTAATTTGATCTATATTATTTGAATAAGATGCTCTTGCAAAAACATTGGTATAATTAAAAAGATTAAAACTGCTGTAGAGTAAACTCAAATTGTGTGATAGTGCATTTTGTAAATCAGGTTCTCCATATTGTAAGCTATTATAATCATTAAAAACTAGGCCTCGTGCCAATCGTGTTACATCTGTAAATTGATTACGCATATTATAATTAAAAGTCAGTGACTCTCCTTTCTTTAGTTGGATTCTAGTTTCAAAATCAGGTAATATTTTTAAAAATTTATCTGAAACGGTTTCGCCAAATTGAATGTTTTTATTTCCGTAAGCATGAACAGAAAAACCTGGTGTAAAGGTGAAAATACCAGTCTTAAATCGATAATGTGCACCAAGGTATACGTCTGTAAAAGTGTATTCTATATCATTTTTTGCTAATCCATTATTAAATAAAGGAATTGGCTGTAAATTAGATCCACTTGTCAGAAATTGAAAAATATTTGAATTGAATTTCTGTCGACTCAAAAGAGTACCCAGAGTTAAATTTATATTACTTTTTGGATTAATAATATGGTAATAATCGAGCTTAGCATCTAGTTGATTAGACAGAATTTTTTTGTTTTGACTTAGATTATAATTTTCTTTTGAAGTATCCAATCCTAGTGCTGATGCCGTTGAATCAAAAGGATCCAGTTCATCTAAATTATTTTCTAGTACTGCATTATAAAAAGGATTTTCATTTTTAATTAAATTTTGGGCTGCAAAAGCAAAAATATTATTCTCATCAAGAGTATAATAATAACTAAGGTTTTGATTAATACTATAAGGAGTTACTTCATCGAGTTGGTCTGTATTTCCAAGAATAGAAGAAAAGTTGTTTTTTGTTTGAGAATCATTTGATATCCTGGCCAAAATATCATAATCTATTTGATTCATGCCATTAGGCTTGTATGAGGTACTCAACTTAAGAAGTCCTTGATTTGAGAGTTCAGTATTTGATTGTTCAGTTGCCTCATCTGGGATGCCTAAATCTGGATTGGTATATTGAATTCGGTTAAATTCATTGGAAAGAATCCGACTATTGTTATAAATCAAAAAACCACTTAAATCGAGTGATTTATTGGGAGAATAACTAAAATTCATCGTAGCAAGCTTGTTCTCTATTTTTAAAGCATTACGTTGGTTTGTTAAAAAATTTAAGCTATTATCCCCAAGATTTATACTCGTTCCACTTTGCCTGCTTGGAGCATTAAACCCACCACCAAAACCTCTAATATCTCTTCTGGATAAAGCTACTTCACCAATATTATTTAAATCACTTATAAAATTAATGCTGTATTTGGGATTATAATAAAATAATTTAGGTTGTACTAAATACAGTTTTTCATCTGGAGAATCTCCAGCACCTGCAGTAACATTTCCAAACCAAAAACTTTCCTTACCCTGTTTTAATTTAATATTTATAGCAAAGTTATTTTGGTTGTTTCTAACACTACTCAGCTGACCAACTTCAGCATAATTTCGTAACACTTGAATTTTATCAACAGCACTTGACGGGATGTTTTTGGTGCCAATTTTAGTGTCACCGTCAAAAAAGTCTTTACCATTGACCATTAATTTATTGACAACTTTGCCTTCAACTTCAATTTGACCACTTTCATTAATTTCAACACCCGGTAGCTTATCAATTATATCCTCTAGCTTTCTTTCAGAGCCATTTTTAAATGAATCGGCATCATAAATCAAAGTATCGCCTCTTACCACTACCGGCATTTTGACAATTACTTCATCCAAAGCTATGTCAGACCTTAATACAAAATCTTTTAAGATATCACCTTCTTTAGTGTCCAGGGTTTCATTAATGGTTCGTAAACCTATATAGCTAACTTGTATTTTATAATTACTATTATTTTTAAGGTTTAACTTGTATTTACCATTAATATCGGTAAGAACGTAAGATTCTAAATTATTTGTTTTTTGATCAATCGCTACTAAACTAGCTGATTCTAATGGGGCTTTTAAGCTATCCTTAACAATACCTTCTAGTTTAACTTGTCCATAGGAAGTAATACTTAAGAATAAAAAGAATAAGAAAATGTTTTTAATCATAACTGGAGATTGATCTTTTAAAAAAGCTAACTGATTAACCTCTTCTTCTACCTCGGTTATTTCTCATTTCAAGCATTTTACTCTGAACTGTTTGACTGTAATTAGATTTATTAATTTCTTTTCCTTTATTAGGAGATTTGATTTCGATTTTTTCTTTAGGATTTATAATCACTTGAGAGCAAAGCATTGAAGTATTACCTGCACTAACTTCTAAAATAAGTCCAGGAAGACCCCAATATTCAGCAGGGCCATGATTTAACGGAATTTGAAGTGTATACCATGCTTCAACTGAAGTTAATTCAATGTCTTTATCCTCTTCATCAGAAGATAAATCATTCCAAGAAAAATCATACCAGGTTAATTCATCAGTAGGAATAACTGCAGTTGCTTTAAAGCACAAATATTGTCCAATTTGTTTTGATTCTGAACCCATTTTCCATTCAATTTTTTGTAATTCATCTTTCACTAAAAAACGCTTTCCATAAAACTCCTGTGCCTGGATTAATTGATTACTACTAACATTTTTATACTGTTTACCTATTGCAAAATTACTTCCCCATGAATCAGTGGCTCCAGAAATTGCATCTACTTTTTCTTCTTCTTTAAATATGGACTCATCTTTATCAAAGGTTAGAACGTAGGTTTTTTCTAATCTATTTTTTAGTCGATTTTTAATATCTTTTTTTTGAACTTCACTCATTCTTGCTCCCCATGATCCCAAATCCATAGTAGATTTAGAAAAGTAATACGCCTTGCCTTGAAAATCTTGAATTTCATCAAAATTACTCGGAATAGTTGTCCCTATGAATGAAAATATTGTGGCTAAAAAAAAATTGAATAATTGTAAATACATAAGTGAATTTTAATAGGTCATTAAAAGTACAATAAATTAAATACTTGTACATAATTCAAATTCATAAAAAGACAACCATTACATCACTTTAGGTATTCTGTCCCTATTAGTTTTAATTTATCTTCTCTAGATAATTTTTTAATGAAAATTTCACGTTTAGATGCGGTTGATTTATCATGATTTTTTTCTAGATAAACCAAATTTACTGGTCTTCGATTTCTAGTATATTTAGCCCCTTTATTAGAATCGTTATGTTCAATGATTCTTCTTTGTGGATCTGTTGTAATTCCAGTGTACAAAGTTTTATCAAAACACTCAACTATGTAAACACACCAATCTTTAATTTTTTGCATTATTACTAAAATCAGATTAAAAAATATTAGAAAGTTTGATTTGATATTGATTTACCAAAAGTGGTTAATCATTCTAATGAATAAAGAATTAGTTTAATAAATTCAAGGCTATTTAAATATGAAAATTTAATGTTATAAAACTATATATTCTTTATGTAAGAGTCTAAGTCTTGGTCATCTTTTAATTTTAATATTTTTGATAACCTATAGCGCTGTGTTTCGACGGTTCTTAATGAAACTCCACTAAGAGTCGCTATTTCATCATTATTAAAATCTTCTAGACTGACTCCTCCAGATAAACCATTTTCTGCTACACCAATGTTTTGGGCAATTTCTTTAAATTTTGGAAAGTCTTTTTTTTCTTTTTCCCAATTTGGAAATTTAATGTAATAACTATCTGGAACATTAAAAGGATATTCTCCAATTGTCATATGTGCTAGGTTTAGTAGCCATTTATATTTATCAAGAGGAAATTTATTATAAATCTTCGAGTATATCTCTATGGATTTTTTAGATCCTTCTTTATCTATATGATAAGCATCATTTTCTAATGGTAGAATACAAGAATACTCATTGTGATTATTTTGACAGTTATTATATTCTCCAAGCCTGAGATAAGCAAGGGCTAAAAGTTCAATTAGTGGAAGGTTACTTTTATTAATTAGGTTTTCATATGCTAAGTTTTGTTTTTGCAATAAAGCCTCAATCTCGTTAATACAATTTTGATTTTCACCTGCCAACAACAATTGTGTGCAGTATTTAAACCAATATTTTACTTTTTCATCTCTAGGAACTAATTCAATTTGAGAATAATATAAGTCTGCGAGTTTTTTATTCCAATGGTAATTATTTATTGGGTCTCCAGTATCATTTAACTCTTGAAGCATATTGACCATCAATAATGTTTCTGAATCATTGTTAGCTAAAATCGGACCTAAATCAAATTTTTTATTTTTTTTTATTTGAGCTGAAGAATTTATGAAAAATAATATATTGAATATTGTAAAAATTATTTTTTTAAGCATAAAAGGAACTTGATGATTTTATTCTTGAATTTTAAGAATATAAAAAAGAAATTATTTAAAATGGTTTGATTATTATTTGTTAAGCATTAGACAATGTTTTAATTGCCTTAATAAAATAATCCAGTTCTGCGATTGTTGTAAAAACGTTAGGAGATATCCTACATCCTTGAACATTTGCATAATCAATTGCTACAGTAAAAATTTTAAATTCCTTAAATAGTTTTTGAGCAAGTAATTCTGGCTTCATTTTAGAAATACCTACATTCCCAATTCCACAGCTTCTTGAACTTTCAAAAGGTGTATTATTTACAACATTAGGAACTTCTTTCAGAGCATCTTGCCAATAATTTTTCAGAAAACGCAACCTCTTTTCTTTTCTTTCAAGATTCATCCACTTCAGATATTCAATAGCGTCAACAATGGCAAGGTCCGTATGCACTGGATGGGTCCCAGTATGACTCAAACGTTTAATTTTATTTGGATTTTTTTCATGATCAGCCATTAAAGGCCATAGTTGTGAAATACTTTCATTTGCAACATATAAAAGACCTGCTCCCAAGGGCGTTGCAAGCCATTTATGTAGACTAGAACCGTAATAATCACAACCTAGATCATCAATCTTGAACTGAAAGTGTCCTATGCAATGTGCGCCATCTACAAGGACTTTTACTCCATATTTATGTGCCATTTGACATATTTTTTTAATGGGTAAAATATGGCCGGTTATATTAATCATATGGCTAACTAAAATAAGTTTCGTCGATGAATTAATTTTAGACTCGTATAAAGAAACTATTTCTTTGTCGTTTTTAGGATGATTAGGTATAGATACCTTTTGCAAAATAACCCCATGACGCTCAGAAATTTGCTCAAACATGTCTTGCATAGCCCCGTAATCTTGAAGTGCATAAACAGCCTGGTCACCTTTTTCCCAATTGAACCCACTAATAACAAGGTCTAAAGACTCCGTGGTATTTCTAGTGATAACTAGATTTTCACTATTACATCCAACAATTTCAGAAAGTTTAGATGTAATCTCATTTTTATCCTTAAAACG
>JABGXI010000096.1:0-10870 GCA_018675855.1 Flavobacteriaceae bacterium
GAAAACAACCCGAACCTAAAGCCGGAACTCATAACTCAGGGTGGGTTAGAGATCCTGGAGACTTACTCTTTACATCAGATAATCTACTCCCTACACTTGAGGCATATGTCAAAGATATTCTTGAATCTTTTAAGAATGATAGAAGAATTATTCTCTGGGATTTGTATAATGAGCCAGGAAATTCAGGCTATAAAAATAAATCATTGCCTCTATTAAAAAGTGTATTTAAATGGGCAAGACTAGTAAATCCATCTCAACCACTAACTGTTGGAGTATGGAATAAGGATTTATCTGACCTAAATAAAATTCAAATTGAAAATTCAGATATCATAACCTACCATAATTATACCGATGAAATACAGCATCAAAAAGCCATTGACTCCCTAAAGACCCATAAAAGACCCATGATTTGTACAGAATATATGGCTCGCCGAAATAATAGTTTATTCAGTAACATTATGCCAATACTGAAAGAAGAAAACATAGGCGCTATTAATTGGGGGCTTGTTGATGGAAAATCAAATACAAAATATGCTTGGGATGAACCCATTCCAGATGGTTCTGAACCAAAATTATGGTTTCATGAAATCTTTAGAAAAGATGGAACTCCATACAAACAAAATGAAGTTGATTTAATTAAAGAATTAACGAAATAAGAAATAATACCTCTGTAGAAAATCGTGCATAATTCATTGTTTGTTGTCGCCTAACCTTCGAGAAGCTCTGGCTGGTGTTTTAGGTTTTTGGCATTTTAGAATAATTAATTCATATGTCTGTTAATCATTTAAAAGATTTTCTTTAATTTAAAAAATTATATTATAAATTAATTATGGAAGAATATTCAAAACTTCTGACCGAACAGGTCTTTGCGATTAATACCGTTTGGGTAGCACTTTGTGCAGCATTAATCTTTTTTATGGAGGCGGGCTTTGCTCTTCTTGAGGCAGGCTTTGTTAGAATTAAAAATACTATGAGTATTATCGCTAAAGTAATAATCGATATCACTTTTGGAGGACTTGCCTTTTTTATTATTGGATTTGGTATTGCTTATGGAAAATCAAATGGGTGGTTTGCTTTTGATTTAGGAATATCAAATGAAGATCTAGGTTTGGGATTAACGGTTTCTAATAAACTCTTCTGGTTCTTGCAGCTTGGATTTGCTATAGCTGCAATTTCAATCGTTTCTGGTGCATTAGCCGAAAGAATGAAATTATGGTCTTATGCACTTTTAGTTTTTATTTTTTGTGCATTTATGTACCCTATGGTAGCAAATTGGGTTTGGAATCCGAATGGATGGCTTGCTTTAAGAGGATTTAATGATTTTGCTGGTTCAGCTGCGGTTCATGCAATGGGTGGCTTTTCTGCATTAGCAGCAGCTATAGTTCTAGGACCAAGAATAGGAAAATATAATGAAGATGGATCCTCAAATACTATTCCTGGACATAATCTACCTTTAGCAGCTGTAGGGGCTTTCATACTATGGTTTGGCTGGTTTGGCTTTAACCCGGGATCATCGTTAGGAGCAGTCGGGAATTGGGAATTAATAGGTGACGTGGTTGTTAATACTTTTTTAGCATCTGCTGCTGGAGGAATAGCGACAATGGTTTACACCTATTTTTCTTATGGAAAAATAGATATTACGATGGTTATTAATGGTGTTCTAGCTGGATTGGTTTCAATTACTGCAGGCTGTAACTTAGTGAGCCCTTTTTCTGCTATTATTATTGGACTTATCGCAGGAGTATTGGTTGATGTTGCAGTTTTATTTTTTGATAGATTGAAAGTTGATGATCCAGTAGGAGCAATAGCAGTTCATGGAGTAAATGGTTTGTTTGGAACAATTGCTGTTGGATTTTTTGCAAAAGAAAATGGATTGTTTTTTGGTGGGAGTAGCTCACTATTAATCACACAAATAATTGGAGTCGTTAGTATTGCGACATTTTCTTTTCTATTAACTTACGTTATAATGAATCTTTTAAAATTAACTATGGGTATAAGAATTTCTGAAGAAGAAGAAAAGGCAGGAATTGATGCTGTTTCTTTTGGTGTCAAATCTTATACCTCAAATGAATAATAAGTTTAAATCCATTTAAAATGAAAAAAATAGAAGCAATTATTAGAAAATCGAAATTCAAAGAAGTAAAAGAAGCTTTACATAATGTAGAAGTTAATTTCTTTAGCTATTGGGATGTCACAGGAATTGGAAATGAAAAAGAAGGACATGTATATCGTGGAATAAGCTACAGTACATCTGAAATTCAAAGAAGATACATTTCAATAGTTGTAAATGATGATTATGTTCAAAAAACAATCGATGCCATCTTAAAATCAGCTGCTACTGAAAGAATAGGAGATGGTAAGATCTTCGTTCTTCCCATAAATGAAGTTTATCGAATTAGAACTGGTGAAAAAGGTGGGAATTCTTTAAACTAATAAATTTTTTGATTCTCATTAAAAGCTTTAATTTATTTGTTTACTGATAAATAAAAAATATCAAACAAACAAAGACAAGTCTTTAAATACTTTATTAGTAGCTTGTTTCATTATTGGCAAAGTTTACGTAAGGCTGAACTAAATGAAGATAATATGCAGTTTAAATTATTATCATCTCAATAAATACCTCCAATATCATATTGATTATATATTTCTTCACTTACAGCTCCGGAATGAATAGGCTCAGTTTCTAATCCTACATTATCGTAATTTTCAACTTGCCAAAAAAAGTCCTTTCTAAAAGTTTCAAATAAAATACTAAACCTGCAATTAAATCCGCTTTTACTTTTAATAAAAGCATAGTTTCGGCATCATAGAACACAAAATTGGCTTGCTATCTAAATAATTTATTTTATTCCAATAATATACTTGTAACGTTTAATCATTTCATTTAATTTTTTTGGATTACTAGTAGCTAAATTATTTTGCTGAGAGATATCAATATTTAAATTATAAAGTTGAAAATCATCAGCGATTCCAGACTCTATATTAGTGTTGGGATTTTTATCAGGACCCGAATAAGGTGGAATGAGAACCCAGTTTTGACTTCTTAAAGCAGTTCTAGTCATGGCCTCGAGAACCAAATCATTTCTCCCAGTACCGGAATTTTTAAATAAAATATTTGCTAAATCTTCGCCATCTTCTGATCGAATGGTTGAGCCAATAAGTGAAGCTATTGAATTTAGAAAATCAATCTGTGAAACAATTTCATCTGAAACCTGAGGGATAATATTTCCCTTCCAATATGTGATAAAGGGAACTCTTGTTCCTGCTTCAAAGAGACTGTACTTGCCACCTCTTAAATTACCAGACGGTGAGTGGCCTCCTAATTTTTCAAAAGCATCATCGTAATAACCATCATTTAGTACAGGGCCATTATCACTTGATAGGATTATAATAGTGTTTTCTAATAAATTATTTTTGATAAGATGAGTATACAATTCACCAATACACCAATCTGCTTCTATAATGGCATCTCCTCTAGGTCCCATTCCAGACAAACCCTCAAATCTGGGATGTGGAGTTCTCGGTACATGAGGCTGTTGTAAAGTGTAAAATAAAAAGAAAGGACTCCCTTTCACATTATTAATATAATTTTTAGCTTGAATTAAAAATTCATCTGCCATATCTATATCGCTCCACTTGGCTTCCCTCCCCCCTTTCATAAATCCAATTCTTGGGATCCCATTAACAATAGAACCATTATGTCCGTGATGCCATTTCATGGAAAGTAGTTCGGGATTTTTTTTTCCTGTTGGCTGGCCTTCAAAGTTTTTTTTAAAACTGACTTGAATGGGGTCCATTGGATTAAGATTTATAACATTTCCATTTTCAACATATACTGTAGGAACCCTGTCTTGAGTATCTGGCATTATAAAACTATAATCAAAACCAATCTCGTTTGGTCCAGGACTGATTCTTTGATTATAATCGATTTTAGAGTCTCCAAGGCCAAGATGCCACTTGCCTACTATACCTGTCTTGTAGCCTTTATCTTTAAACATTTTAGGTAATGTCATCTCTAAGCTGTCAATAATCAAATTAGCACCAGTTAAAATTTTGGCACGTTTATTTCTCCAGGGGTATGTTCCTGTTAGAAGCGCATATCGACTGGGGCTGCAAGTAGCTGAACTTGAATAGCCATTGGTGAAACGAGAACCGTTATTTGCGATTTTATCAATGTTAGGCGTTTGTAATCTCCCCACGCCATATGAACTCACATCGCCATAACCTAAATCATCAGCATAAATAATAATAAAATTTGGGGGTTGTTGTTGGACTCCATAATTGCATGAACTAAGAAATAAAAATAGAAGAGCAGTTAAAAAGTGATTTTTCATTGTGTTTGTTTTTAGTTACCTAAAAGATTTTTTTTTAAATTCATCATTGATCTAGCACAGGAATATTAAATGTTTCAATAGCAGCTTTTTTATGCGCTTCTATTAAAAATTTTTCCATTTTATCGACTAAATCTGGATGATTATTTGCAATGTTATTAAGTTCTTTAGGATCTTTTGATAAAACATATAAAGATAGATTAGAAGTCCCTTTCAATAGATCGCGTTTAATGCCTTTCCACTTATCAATTCTAATTGCTTGTTGTCCTCCGTAAGCAGGAAATTCCCAATAAAGATAGTCGTGTACTTTTTGTTCTTTTCCGATCAAGCTGGGGTAATAGGATATACCATCAGTTTTACTAGAAAGTGGATTACCTATAATATCAGAAACCGTTGCAAAGAAATCGTAAAAAGTACTTGGATGATCCGATATAGTTCCACTCTTTATTTTCATTGGCCAAGTCGCAATTGTAGGAACTCTAATTCCACCCTCATTAACACTACCTTTCACGGTTTTTTTAGAGTTTACAAAAATTCCAGCACTATTAAAAAAATCAATATCAACTTGTCCTACATGAGTTGGACCATTATCACTAGTAAAAACAATTATTGTATTTTCATATTTTCCAATTTCTTTGAGTTTTGTGACAATTTCACCCACCTGTTCATCTAAATAAGATATCATCCCAGCATAAGTGGCTTTTGGATATTGATTAGGATAATATCCATTATCACCAAGGTATGGATTTTCTTCTCCTAATTTTTCTCTATAATAATCGACCCATTTTCTAGGAGCTTGAAGGGGAAGATGTGGTAGAGGACTGGCATAATAAAGAAAAAATTTATTTTCTCTATTTCTATCTATAAATTTTAATGCCTGGTCATGCATTAAAGTCGGCGCATAATCGTTTTGATTATAAGGTTTATAACTTTCAGAATTATTTGGATCCAGACCTTTTTCAAGAGGGCCTTTATCAACAATCATATTATTAAGAATGTCTCTTTCTTTGTTTTTCCATAAATGACTAGGGTAAAGAGTATGAGCTTGTCTTTGGCAATTATATCCATAGAAAAAATCAAAACCCTTATTGTTCGGAATACTCTTTGTGTTAGGGGCACCAAGACCCCATTTACCTACCATTCCGGTCTTGTAGCCATTTAATTTTAAATAATTAGCTACAGTTATTGTTGAATCAGGCATAGGCCTTTGACCTTCAAGTTCAGGGTTTTTAAACATTGCCTCAAAACTCCAAACATCTCCTCTCTCTTTCCATTCATCATTTCCTCTAACTGGATTATTCCCTGAATGTAGACCGGTTAATAATACTGCTCGTGCTGGAGCACAAACAGGAGAACCAGAATAATGATTGGTTAAAATCATTCCCTCTTTTGCTAATTGATCAATATTAGGGGTTTCTATTATTTTTTGTCCAAAAACACCTAATTCTCCATAGCCAAGATCATCGGCTAGAATATAAACAATATTTGGATGTTCATATTCTTTTTGCCTGTCAGTACATGATAGACTAATTAATATTGAAATAATAATAGCTAATTTAATTCTTAGATTTCTTTGTCCCTGTCCTTTTTTGTTCAGTTTAGCCATTTGATAAGTTTATTATACCCTAAAGCTAAAAAAAATATTAAGCATATGTAATACTTTATCTTCATATGTAATAAAAGCTTGACTTACACGATCTTTACCGGGGTGCCATTTTTGATAAGGTTACGGAAACAATAAACTTTTTAAAAAAAGTCTAAAACCCTATTCTTAAAAATTAAAAAAAAAAGGTTCTACAATCAATACTAGATGTTTCCGAAATATTTTGAATTTCAAGACTCAGAAGGAAAATAGAGAAAAAGAAAAAAGTGATCTAAATTCATTTTTTAAAGTGAATTCTAAAGTTCTTTTTAAGTAGTATTATTTTTTCTAGTTTTGATTTGATGACAAAAATAAAAAACAATTGATTTTAATTCTGACATAAAGCCCGTCATTAACAAAAAAATTTTTTCTGCCATGGTTGAGTTAAAAAAGTTCTCTTAACTGTATGACATTATATTAACTTATACTTGGTATATCTTAACTTATTCTATTTACATTTTTTTAAAAATAAACCAAGGTATTTTTCTAAAAACCCATGCCGCAAATCTCCATCTTTTAGTTATGTATACTACACGTTTTTTCCTTTTAATTGCCTTTATAATTTGAGTAGCAGCTTTTTCTTTGGTCGATGTCCAAAACATTTCCTGTCCCTGAGTCATTGGAGTTCTGACAAATCCTGGTCGTATATCTGTAACATCAATATTTGACTTACCATGGGCTGCTCTTTGAGCCATACCCTCCAAATAACTTGCTTGGTATGCTTTTGATGCATGGTAAGCAGGGGCTAAACCACCGCCTCTTTGTGATGCAACGGAAGAAATATTTGCTAAATGTCCATAGCCTTGTTTCTCAAAAAAAAGCATTCCCCAATTCACCAAACTAGTAAATGCAATTACATTCAACTTATTGATTTTGTCTTCCAGATCAAAATCTAATTTTAAGTTTAATGCGCCTCTACCTGCACTAATAATAAATAAATCTAATCCCCCCAATTCTGTAGTTAATTTTTCAATATCCTCCAATGCATTTGGCTTGGTACAGTCAGAGCTTGCATAATGAATTTGTTCAGGATGTTCCTTTTGTAATTTTAAAAGTAGTTCTTCTCTCCTGGCTGTTATTCCAACAGAATAATTGTTTTTGACTAATTCTCGAGCAAGAGCCTTTCCTATTCCTGAACTTGCACCAACAATTATTGCTTTTTTAGATTTATTCATGATAATTCAATTTATTGGCATTTGAAATGATTTGTTATTTAAATCAATACTTCTGTAGTTATATTTAATATATAGTTTCATCAAAAGGTATATATAAAATACCATAAATGTTATACCAAAAGGGTAAAAATTACGCGTACTGGAATCACATTCGATTTATAAATTAGCCTCTAAAATTTTTTAAAACTAAAAGATAATCCTGCTCTATTTTCTAATCGTTTCAAAAGAAAGTCACCCATTGCTATTGATGGAGTTAAAACACCACTTACATCTGAGAGATTATCTTTAGCTAAACAAACAGAAACTTCACCAAGCATCTTTGATGTTGATCCATAACCAGGATCCATATCTCCAGTTACTTTCCCTAAAGCTTTAGAACCGTCTTGTAAAGTTGTATAAAATCTCAAATTATAAAATCCATTTTCACGTTTTTCTTTAGTTGGTCCATCACCTGGTTTGGGTAAGATTTTATTTACAATTTTCTTAAAAAAAGATTCTGGTTTCGCAGTCATTATTAATAATGGAAGAGCCGTTAAATATCCTTTAATTTTTCCTTTTAGACCTTTTCCACTAATAATAGCCTCGTCATAACGGAAGTCTTTTCCGTAAATATATCCGCTCAACGCATTCGAACGACGAACAACTTTGGTGTTGACACCAGCCATAACAAAAGGGCCTATCCAGCTTTTTGAAACTTCGTCGTATACAACGCTATTTAAATCTCGAACATCATCTCCCTTAGATTTTTCAATTGGATTTAGTCCATAAGGATTAGTTAGAACTTTATATATTTCCTTATCAAGAAAAGCCTGTTCCAAAACTTTAGTCAAACTAGCATATGTTCCTCCACTAATACCTCCTTTGATTCCAGCCACTCGCATTTGTATCTTATTTGCTAGCTGTCCCGTTTGGGCTTGCGATTCTTTTTGAGTGTAATAAACTCCCATATCTGAAGGGATAGAATCAAAACCACAGGTATGAACAATTTTAACTCCATTTATTTTTGCAGTCTCATGGTGTTGGTCTATCATTTTTCGCATCCACTGTACTTCTCCTGAAAGATCACAATAATCTGTTCCGTGATTAACACATGAAGACACAAGTTTAGATCCATATATAGCGTAAGGACCTACAGTAGTACAAATAACTTTAGTTCTAATTATCATTTCTTTTAAACTAACCTCGTCATTACCGTCTGCTATAATTATGGGTACTGAATTATCTGCTTCTTCTAAACGAACTTGTTTTAACTTTTGTTTATTGCGTCCTGCCATAGCCCATTTAAGATCGTCATCTACACCATAGTTTTGGAATAAATAAGCAACCACTAATCTTCCAGTAAATCCGGATGCACCCCAAACAATTATATCAAATTCTTTATTTCTTTTCATTTTATAAATGTATAAAAAAATCTATCCCAAGAGCTTAAAGAACTACCCTCGCTATTACATCTTTCTTCTTAAAAAATGAAATAACATAGACAAGTACACAATCGTATTTCAAACGTCACAAATAGTCATAATTAATTATAGCACCCTCTTTATACCATCACCCTGATCAACTATTGGACATTATTATTGTATAAAGTTTAATAACACAAATAAAAATACCTCTGGAATTATAACTAAATTAGTTAATATTAAAGAAATCAAATATTAAATTCTTATATTTAAAATTATGGAAAATATTGCTATTCTAGCTCAGCTCATCATCGCAATTTCAATTCTAATTGTTTGGGTATTTCGCTTTGATAATATCGTTATCGAATTCAAACAATATAATTTATCTGACCTAATTAGAAGTATGGTAGGTGCCTCAAAAATCTCTTTAGCAACATTATTGATTGTTGGGATTTTTTATAAAGAGGTAGTATTTATTTCAGCTTTACTAATGGCTTTTTTGATGGTCTGTGCTCAAATTGCGCATATTAAAGTAAAGAACCCCTTATCAAAATATATCCCCTCTTTTCTACTTTTAATATTGTCACTATTCGTAGCTGCGGTCGACTTCGGCTTGCTATAAATTATGAAATTCACCCTAATTCTCATCCTCATTTCTGGGGTTTCATTTATTATTTATGGAATCTCCTCTTTTTTTTCTGAAAAGATGATAATGGAATATGAGCGATGGGGTTATCCTAAACAACGTCTTTTAATTGGAGGACTTCAATTTCTTGGTGGTTTAGGTCTACTCGTTGGTTTATATTTCAAGCCACTTATACCTTTGTCTTCAGCCTCTCTATTGTTATTTATGCTTTCTGCAATTGGTGTTCGTATAAAAATTAAAGATCAGCCCTTAATGATGCTTCCTGCAATTTTTTACGCTACAATAAACTTTATAGTTTTAATAAATTATACTTTTTAAAACAATAATGCTAATGCTTAAAGAAAAATGCTGCTAAAGTTTGTTAGTAATTCTGATCATACAAAAAAATAAGTTTTCTCATTTATTTATTAGAGGTTTTTTTTAGAGTTAGGGTTGTATTTAAGAAATAATCCTGCCCAAATTACCTTTGATAAGGCATTGATATAAGGCATTAAAGCAATCAGAGTTCCACTAATGATAAAAAAGATGTTGAGGGGTTTGTCAACCATTCCTAAAAGTGAAAGAAATATATAAACTGTGATGCTTAAAGCCACTCCTAAGTCATAGGAAACATACATTGACCCATAAAAAAAACCTGTTTCAATTTTAAAGTTGAGTTGACAAGCAGCACAGCTTTCATTAACCTTATTTAAGTTTCTCAGTTGATAAGGGTGTCCAACCAATAGACTCCCCTCTCGACATCTTGGACACTTTAAAAAGAGAATGGATTGTATTTTTCTCATTTCTTTTTATCGAATACCAATAAAGCATTCCATATCGCGAAAGTAAGTAAGAAAGATACTGGAATTATAAAATAATAAGAATCTGGAACGAAATTTATCACCTCTAATTCGTGTAGTCCATGAGTAAGACCAATCAACATATTTATATACAAAATTATTGCAGCTCTAGTTGTATATTTTTCCATGCCCTAAAGTTAAAATAAATCAAAGCTAAAGGTTCTGTTTTCAAGTTAAAATATCACAAAATAAAATGGAATAGCAATAATCTTGTTTTAGGGGTAATTCAATTATTAGAAAGATAAATATTAAATAATTTAGCTTCTGTAACTTATTCTTATATTAGTTGAAACCATGAAAAAAACTCATTCCATGACACAGGACTATATTGTAATAGGTGGAGGCTCTGCAGGCTCGGTACTTACCAATCGTTTAAGTGAAGATTCTTCGAATAAGGTATTAGTGCTAGAAGCAGGTAGGCCAGATTATACCTGGGACTTTAGAATTCACATGCCTGCAGCATTGACTTATTTACTTACCGGAACAAATTATAACTGGGGCTACACTTCAGATCCAGAACCCTTTATGTATAATCGAAAAATAGCTCAGCCTAGAGGGAAAGTTTTAGGTGGTTGTAGTTCTATAAATGGTATGATATGGATTCGTGGTAATGCAATGGATTTTGATAAATGGGCGAATGACGATGGACTAGATTCTTGGGATTATGCACACTGCTTACCCTATTTCAAAAAAGTTGAAAATAGACTTATTGGTGGAGATGACTATAGAGGGGATAAAGGAAATTTAAAATTAACCACCCCTAAATGTGACAATCCACTTTTTGATGCTTTTTTCAATTCTGTTCAAGAAGCTGGCTATCCCTTAACCGAAGATGTC
>JABGXI010000097.1:0-27828 GCA_018675855.1 Flavobacteriaceae bacterium
CCAATGTATTTAAAAAGTCAACAGCATCCCATAGAGACATTTTTTTTCTATTGAAAGTTAAAAACTCTTTTTCTTTTTTAGAAACAAAATCATAAGTTTGATACTGATGGTTTAACCTGTAAAAGTTTTTAACACCTTCAACTCTGTCAGAAGTATCATAATCTCTATATTCCTCCTTTGATTTCATATCCTTTTCCGGATAACGCACCAATAAATCATCTTCCCAATGATCTAATGAGTCTAAAGGATTTTCGATTTTATCTTTCATATTTGAAAATCTGATTTTATCAAATATATAAATATTTTGTCTTAGTTTTTTAATAAAAATTTGCTCAACTAGAATTTATACACACTTGTAAAGTAAATAGTATGATATTTTTTATATGTAAAATTCAACTATTTGAAATAGATCTATTAATCAGAAAGTATTCCAAATTAAATCACTTAATTTACGCTTGAATTTTAAAAAAAAAACATTAAAAACTATACCTTAGGTCATGGTGTAAAGCAATTTTGTATATAATGCTTCAAAAGAGAAGTCCTATTGGGATTAAATCATTAATAATTGTTTTATGTCTTTTACTTCAATACTCATGTATAGAACCTGTTCCAGCGATATTTGATTATAAAGAAGATCTTATAATAATTGATGCAGTTGCATCAACTGTACCTGGAACAACTTTTGCTACCGTTAAAAAAACTTTTATTGAATATGGTCAATACAAATCTGAATTTTTAAAAGGTTGTACCGTAAACTTAATCAATTCAGATACTCAGGAGGTTATTCCCTTCTTTGAAGGTTCGAATAGTTATCTAGTTTCACCAGATTTCAAGATAACTTCTGGCTCACGGTGGGAACTTGAAGTCACTACTTTAGAGGGAAAAACATTTAAATCTTTTTCAGAAACAACACCTGATGAAGTTCGTATTGAATCTATTTTCGAAACATATAATAAAGAAATGTCTTTTAATGAAGGTCTTGGTAAATATATTCCAGGTCATGAAATTCGTGTCGATTTTCAAGAACCACAAGATCAAAAGAATTTTTATTATTTTCAATATCGTGCATATGTAAAAGAGGTCTATTGTAAAATTTGTAATTATGGTGTTTTAAGAAATGGAGAATGTTTATCTCAAATAAATAATCCCCAAGCTAAAGATTATTACACATATTTATGTGATCAAACATGCTGGAAAGTTAGCTATAATGAAGAAATTTCACTTTTTGATGATGCATTTACTAATGGTAAAATGATTTCAAACCTCCTTGTTGGTAGAGTTCCTCTTAACAGCAAGCAAGCTGTTTTGGTTGAAATTTTACAATTAAATATTACAGAAGAAGCTCATAAATATTATAAAACACTTAAGGATATAGTTGACAATAATAGTGGTTTTAATGCTCCCCTTCCTTCAGCATTAATCGGTAATTTTTATAATCCTTCTGACGATGAAGATCCTATTTTAGGAAGGTTTACTGCCGCTGCAGGTAATAACAAATCTTTATTTATCGAAAGAGGAAGTATTCCCCAAAGAGCTTTAGGTGAGTATAAGCCCTCTGTACCCGAACTTTTAGGAGATCCTCTACCAAATCCAATAACTTATGAATCTCCCTGCATTGAAGGACGCTTTCGAACGACTATAAAACCATCGAGATGGGAAGAATAAAATCAAAAAAAATAAAATACGGATTATTGATGTTCTTTGCTTTTTTATTGTCGGAAGGAATTCTTGCCCAACAAAACACATTAACACTTTCTATTACAGATAGTGAAACAAAAGACCCTCTTTCTAGTGTAACTATTCTGATTGATCCATGCAGTTGTGGTGGAATTACAAACGATAGCGGACTTCTTACAAAAAAATTAAAGCCAGATTCTTATACTTTAATAATTGAATATTTAGGATACAGAAAAGAAACAGTTAAGGTAGTTTTAGATAAAAATAAAACTTTAAACGTTTTGATGGAAGCTGAAGAGGAACAGCTTTCGGAAATTATTGTTTTAGCTAAAAAACGAAATCAAAATGTAGAGAGTACTCAAATGGGAGTATTTGAACTAAATGCAAGAGATTTGATTAAAATTCCAACTGCTCTTGGAGAATTTGATGTTTTAAGAAGTATTACTCTTCTAGCAGGTGTTAATAACACTGGGGATGTGAGTAATGGTGTTTCTATTCGTGGGGGTTCATTGGATCAAAACCTTATGTTATACGAGTCAGCTCCAGTTTTTAATCCTACTCATTTATTTGGATTGTTTTCAGTTTTCACTCCAGATGTAATTTCTGGTGTTAACATTTATCAAGCTAATATTCCTGCTAAATATGGAGGTAGAATTGCATCTGTTGTTGATGTTAAAGTAAAAAACCCATACACAGATCGATTGAAAATTGAGGGTGGAATTGGAGTTATTTCAAGTCGTTTTACTATTTCAACACCCATTATAAGAGACAAGTTAATGTTATTAGCAGGAGGCCGTGTTGGATTTACAGATTTCTTATTTCCCCTATTAATTCCAAGATTAAAAAACACTAAAGCTAATTTTTCTGACAGTACTGTAAAACTCCTCTACCTTCCAAATGAGAACAACCAGCTAACATATACTCATTTTTATTCCAAAGATTTTTATCAATTGGATCTTATTTCTTCAATTGAAAATATAGTGTCATCATCCAATCAGTACGATTTTGGAACTTCCAACCACACCTTAAGATGGCTTCATGGTTTTGAAAACAATACTAATTTAGTTGGAACTTTAGTTCATAGTAGCTATTTACCAAAAAATTTATTTCCTGAAATTGATTCTAGCAATGTAATTCAATTTGAATCTCAAATTCAATACACCAGTGCTCAGTTTGAATATAAAGACAATAGTAAAGATGAATTTGATTATTATGCAGGTGTACAATTTAATCAATACAATATTAATCCAGGAAGCTTAGATCCTGGCTCTGGAAACTCCATAATACCAGTTGATTTAAGTAACGAAAAAAGTCAAGAATTTTCATTTTTTACCAATTTTAATTGGAATCTATCCAAACGTTTGTCAATTTCATCTGGCATTAGACTCACTCATTTTTCGTTATTAGGTCCCTATGATCAAGGATTATATGATGAAGATGGTTTTTTTGAAGGGACTAATACAATAGCTTCAAATGAAAGTATTGCTACTTATACTAATCCGGAACCTCGTTTAGGATTAAATTATAAGTTAGGGGAGTATAGCTCATTAAAAATGAGTTATGCTAGTATATATCAATACATCCAGAATATTTATAATACCTCTACACCTTTACCAACTTCTCGATGGAAAATATCAGACTCATATATTTTACCCCAAAAAAATGATACTTACGGCTTGGGAATATATAAAAATTATCCAAAAACAGGTATTGATTTTTCTGTAGAGAGTTATTATCGTAATACTCAAAACAATTTAACCTACAAACCTGGAGCAAACTTTTTTCTCTCTGAGTTTCTAGAACAAGAAGTAACTCAAGCTCAGGGGAAATCATACGGCTTGGAGATAAGTCTTCGTAAAACTACAGGAAAAGTAAATGGATTTTTTAATTACACATGGTCAAGAAGTCAACTTAAAACAAATGAGCCTTTAATAAAAAATAGGATCAATAATAATAATTGGTTTTCATCAGATTTTGACCGTCCACATACTGTAAATGCATCAATAAATTTTGAAGGAGATGCCTTCAATTCTTTTAGTTTTAACTTTACTGGTCAAACTGGACGCCCATATACTGTTGCTAATGGAGTTTATAAACAAGAAAATGTAACAATTCCAATCTTTTTGTCTAGAAATAATGAAAGACTTCCTGTATACCATCGTTTAGATTTTTCTTGGAAAATTGCTTACAAAAAAGATCCTAATAAACGTTATAAAGGAAATTGGACTTTTACTGTTTATAATTTATATGGAAGAACCAATCCTTTTAATGTATACTATTCACAGCGAAATGGATCTCAAGATGGTAGTGTATTTTCAGATGACCCCCTAGGTTCTTATCAGCTTTCGGTATTAAAAGGCGCTTTAGTTTCATTAGCTTATAATTTTAAATTTCAATAGTCACTATTAAATAAATATTTATATTTATTTAGTAAAATAATGAGATGAGTTCAAATAAGATTATTTGCTTTGGTGAAATTTTATGGGATATTTTTCCCGGAGGAAAAATGTTAGGTGGAGCTCCTTTTAATGTCGCAGCTTCTATTCATGGTTTAGGAGGAAACGTCCAGTTTATTAGTAGGGTTGGAAACGATTCTCTGGGATATGAAATTACAGAAAAAATGAAAGCTCAAGGCCTTTCAATAAAATTTATTCAATCAGATAATTTTCATGCTACAGGAAAGGTTTTGGTTTCTTTAGATAAAGATGGTATTGCTAAATATGAAATTGCATCAGATGCTGCCTGGGATTTCATTGAGCCATCTTCAACTATTCTCAATGCTGTTTCTGAAGCAAATGTATTTATTTTTGGAAGTTTAGTTTCAAGATCAGCTTCAAAAGAAACATTAGACACATTGCTTAATTATTCAAAGTTTAGTGTATTTGATTTAAACTTACGTCCTCCTTTCTATACTCTTGAAACGTTAACTCAATTAATGATCAAGACCAATATGTTAAAGTTTAACGATGATGAGCTTTATGAAATAGCAAATGCTTTAGGATCTCCTTATCATTCTTTAGATCAGCATATTACATACCTAGTGGCCAAAACAAATACTCCTATAATTTGTGTAACTAAAGGAATGCACGGAGCAGTATTATATCATCATGGTGATTGGTTTTATAACAGTGGTTATCGCATTGAGGTTAAAGATACCGTTGGAGCTGGAGATTCTTTTTTAGCAACATTAGTGTTGGGTCTTTTACAGGGTAATTCTATACAAAGTACTTTAAATGATGCTTGTGGAATGGGTGCATTAGTAGCTTCAAGTAAAGGAGCAAATCCCAGTATAACGCTACAAGAGCTAGCAACTTTTGTTTCTCCTATATAAAAGAACATCATTTTTATGTTTATATTAAATAATAAGTTTATGAGAACTACTATTTTATTAAATTTTATTCTTTTTTTTATTTTAAAAGTCACTTCTCAAGATTTAACGGGGCCTCAATTATTAGAAAAATCGATTTCCTATCATGATCCGTCAGGGGTTTGGTCTTCCTTTAAGAGTAATTTTGTTGTTACAATGAAAAGCCCTGACAGGACTATTAGAAGAAGTCAAATCGAATTAGATATTTCAAAATCATTTTTCAAGATATCAATGGCAGACAATGGAAATAAGTTAGTTTCTACCCTAGACAATAATGATTGCCTACTTTCTTTTAATGACAATGAAACTTTTTCTGAGGAAATTTCAATTAAATTTCAACTTAACTGTGAGCGCGCTTCTATGTATAGAGATTATTATACTTATCTCTATGGTCTACCGATGAAATTAAATGACAAAGGAACTATCATTGATTCAAAAATTAATGAGAAACAAATTAACGAAATTTCATATTGGGTTTTAAAAGCCACTTACACTCCTGATGTAGGAGGCGACACTTGGTATTTATATTTTGATAAGAATACTTATCAACTTAAGCGTTATCAATTTTTTCATGAAGAAGCAAAAAATGACGGAGAGTATATCATTTTAGAAAATGAATTAATGATTGGAGGAATTAAAATGCCAAAAGATCGAGCTTGGTATTATAATAAAGATGACAAATATCTAGGTACTGATTATCTGACTATTAAATAAATTTTAAATATTAATATAGCTTACTTATTACTCAATTATACTATGAACAGAATAATGAAAATACTTAAATATAAATTTTATATGTCCATATTTTTTTGTGGAATAATTTCTGCACAAAAGAATGCTGCAATTATTGGAAAATGGGATATAAATGTGAAAATGGATAAACGTATTTCACCCTCTTGGTTGGAAGTGAAATTATCTGGAAGTCAAACTTTGGTTGGATATTTCGTTGAATACAATGGAAGTGCCCGTCCAATTTCTGAAGTACATTATAATAATGGCATTATAGATTTTAGTATTCCTCCTCAATGGAATGGAGAAACTGATCTTCATTTCTCAGCAAAAGTTAAAGAAGGTAAGTTAATAGGTACTATTTTAGGAAGTAATGCAAAAGCCTATCCTTTCGAGGGTAATAGAGCTCCTAAATTAATTCGATCAAATCCTGTAAAGTTTGGTAAAGCAATCTCAATTTTTAATAAAACTAATTTGAACGGTTGGCAGCCAGAATATCCCAATAGAAAAAATCAATGGTTAGTAGATAATGGTATTTTAGTTAATCCAAAATCAGGTATTAACTTATTAACGACTGATACATATGAAGATTTTCAATTACACATTGAAGCTCGAATTCCTAAGGGTAGTAATTCTGGTATATACTTACGAGGGCGTTATGAAGTTCAAGTTGAAGATAGCTATGGAAAGGATCCAAGTAATATTTTATTTGGTGCCGTTTATGGGTTTTTAACACCCAATGAAATGGCAGCAAACCCTGCTGGTGAATGGCAAATTTTTGATATTACTTTGATAGGAAGAAGAGTAACAATAATAGCAAATGGAAAAACTATTATTAATGATCAAATAATCCCTGGAATAACTGGAGGAGCTATAGATAGCAATGAGGCGGATAAAGGCCCTTTGATGCTTCAGGGGGATCACGGAAAAGTTGAATATCGAAATATTATGATTCGAAAAGGAGAATAAAATATCTAAATTTTGATATGCATTAATTCTTTGTTCAAATCAGTTATGTTTTCATAGCAAAATCGTTTTATTATTAGAGTATATCTTTTTTTAATGCAAGAGCAAACAATTATTTAAAGGCATACATTTTAGTTAAAGAACTCAATGTTGTATTATATGATTCAATAAATTCTTTTAATATGTCAGCTGCAGAAATAATTGAATTTATTTGTGCAGAAACTTGACCAATTTCTAATTCACCTTCAATAAGATCACCTTCAAACATTCCTTTTTTTGCTCTTCCTCTGCCCAAAGTTTTTTTGAGCTCGTCAATATCAGCTCCTGATTTATAGAGTGTATTAATTTTTTGATAAAAAGGATTTTTGATCATTCTAACGGGTGTCAATTCTTTGAGTGTTAATACAGTTGATCCTTGCTTTGACCTTAGAACTTCTTCTTTGAAATTTAAATGTGAAGATGCCTCTGGAGTTGCAACAAAGCGAGAGCCCACTTGAACCCCGTCAGCACCTAGAGCAATAGCCGCCAACATTGCTGGACCAGAACCTATTCCTCCAGCAGCAATTAAAGGAATTTTAATGGCTTTTTTAACCAAAGGTATTAGAGTCATTGTGGTAGTTTCTTCACGACCATTGTGTCCTCCAGCTTCAAAACCCTCTGCAACTAATGCATCTACACCACAATCTTGTGCTTTTAATGCAAATTTAACTGAGCTAACAACGTGTACTACAATACAACCATGAGACTTCAAGTGTTCGGTCCATAACTTAGGATTACCTGCCGCTGTAAAAACAATTGAAACTTTTTCTTCAACAATTATCTCCATCAACTGCTCAATATTAGGATATAACAAAGGCACATTTACTCCAAAGGGTTTCTCGGTTGCTTTTTTACATTTCTGTATGTGTTCTCTTAAAATATCAGGATACATTGATCCTGCACCAATAAGACCTAAGCCTCCGTTATTACTTACAGAAGAAGCTAATCGCCAACCACTGGCCCAAACCATTCCCGCCTGAATAATTGGATATTTAATTCCCAAAAGTTGAGTAATTTTATTTTTATCCATTTTTAATTTTTAAAATTATTAAATTTTTAATTTCAAAATATAATGATTTAAATTAAAATTGAGAGAAAAACGTATATTCGTTTGATGAAAAACAAAGCTCAAATACTTGTTAAACGCCCTGTAGGATTTCCAACAAAAGAAACATGGAGTTTAGAAGAAAGTTTAATTCCTGAATTAAATTCTGGAGAGATTTTAATCGAAAATCATTACATCTCTCTTGACCCTGCAATGCGCGGCTGGATTAATAATACTCGATCCTATATCCCTCCTGTTGAACTGAATTCTGTTATGAGATCAGGTTCTGTTGGAAAAGTCATTCAAGTTAATGGCACAACAAAATTTAAAATAGGAGATTATGTTAGCGGCTGGGGAGGAGTTCAACTTTACAGTATTTCAGATGGTGAAGGATATTTTAAAGTTGATCCCAATAAAGCCCCTATCCCTAAGTATTTAGGAATCCTTGGAATGCCAGGCATGACAGCTTATTTTGGACTTCTTGAAGTTGGAAAATTAAAAAAAAATGATGTTGTTTTGGTTTCTGGAGCAGCTGGCGCCGTTGGAAGTATTGTAGGTCAAATCGCCAAAATTAAAGGGGCATTTGTAATAGGTATTGCAGGAGGAAAAGAAAAATGTGATTATTTAACTCATGAGCTTGGCTTTGATGGTGCTATTGATTATAAAAATGAATCTATTCAAAAGCGGATTAAAAAACACTGCCCTAAAGGGATTGATATCTATTTTGATAATGTTGGAGGAGAAATTTTAGATGACGCTTTGATATTTCTTAGAAGAAATGCAAGAGTCGTAATTTGTGGAGCTATTTCTCAATATAATAGCATGGAAGTTCAAGGACCTAAAAATTATTTATCGTTGTTAGTAAATCGTGCTAGTATGAAAGGAATGGTCGTCTTTGATTATGCAGAAAGGTATCAAGAAGCTTTTGAAAATATGACTAAATGGTTAAATGAGGGCAAATTACAAAGTAATGAAGATGTTTATGAAGGAATTGATAATTTTCATGAAACTTTTTCACGATTATTCTCTGGAAAAAAACTTGGAAAACTAGTTTTGAAAGTTATTGATGATAAATAGATTTGAGATGACTAATAAAAAGAGGTTGTTTTAATTAAAAATCATTTTAGCAATAATTCATATTTGCCAGCAACTTCTATTCCAGCCGATAAACCAGTGTCATCTAATATTTTATTGTTGTTTTTCTTATTGAATAAGACAACATGGATTTCAGCATTCATACTTTCCTCTATGCGACCTTTCATAAAACCTGATATTGGTGCTGCTAATGAAGTTCCTTTTTCTCTTTGTGCAACGATACTAAGTTTATATTTTTTATTTTCCATAACAATTCTAACTTCTTTTTGATTGATACTACAATTTTCAAGTATTGTTCTATTGTATGTGGTGAATTGGATTAAACGCCCTTCAATCATTAAGCCTGCTATAAATCCTGTAAAAGAACTTCTTAGCCAAGGTATTTTAGCAACAGAAATTTTGATGGAGGTTTCTTTTTTACTAAAATGATTGCTCTGCATCCAAATATATCCTTCAGGAAAAGAGTGCCCCCAGTCTTTTTCCATATATCCTCTGCCTTTATCGAACGATAAAGTTTTTCCATTAACCATCAATGTTCCATTTATACTATGATTCATGCTCAAAATTCCATGATAGCATTCCATAAAAGGAACAAACGAAAATGGTCCCATTATACCAGGTGAGAAAATACTACTAGTCCATGGAGATAGATTATCAAAAATAAGTTCTCCTTTAATCTCAGGTAAATTAAGGATTACTTTTTTTTGACTGAAAAAATTATTTTCAATCTTTAGAGAATGTATTTTGGGAGTAGGTTCAAATTCTTCGGAATTAAATCGATGATAGGTAGAATTTAAATTTTTACCATCCAAGATTTGAATAAATGCTTGTTTTTTTCCGTTTTCATCCATTGCTATCCCGGGAATAATAGCAATAGCATGTCTTTGATTTTCACTTACAACTTTATAGTACCAACCTTCAAAAAATCGCTTAGATTTCCCCCAGCCGTGATAACATTCTGGGTGCCATATAGCATAAATTTTGTTACTTATCATACCTTAAATTTTTGAAAAAAATAGAACATCATACACTTTGACCATTAATAATAATTAAACTTAATTCTGATACTAATCAAAAAAACAGCCTTTAAAAGATTCCATCATTAAATTACTTGAATTAATTATATATGATTAGATAATTTTTAAAAAATATTAGGCAAGAATTTTTATAGTAACTAAATAACCTAACGACATAAATTTTCCATTAGAATAATGAAATGGTCCAATATTGAAAAAATTTATATGTAAATGGGTTATACATGATTCAACTTTTTTTTAAATTAAGTGATTTTTAAAATCAGATGTTTTCTCACAGCAAAGTTGTTCCATTACTTGAATTAACTCCTTTTTAATTAATGAAATGGTATGATTTCCCCCTTCATTTCCAAGGGCACCAACTCCATACATAAAGCTTCTTCCCATAAAGGTGAATTCTGCACCACTTGCCATAGCCCGGGCAATATCTGGGCCACTTTGTAATCCAGAATCTACCATTATTTTTATTTGATTTTTATATTTTTTGGCTAAATCTGTCATAGACACTATTGAAGATTGCCCTGCATCTAGTTGGCGTCCACCATGATTCGATATTATTAAACCATCTGCACCTAAACGTATTGCCTTTTCGGTATCCTGCTCACTAACAATTCCTTTAATTATTAATGTTCCTTTCCACTTTGATCTAATGGAAGCAATCCTTTCTTCATTTAAACGTCCAGAAAAAGTTATATCCATAAACTCTCCTAATTTTTGAAAATTTAATCCTTTAGGAATGTAGGGCATCATTGTTTTAAAAGCTGGTTTTCCATATAGGAGTGTTTTAAGTGTCCATTCAGGATTTTTTATTACCTCAATAATATTATTTAAATTCATTTTTGGAGGCATTGACAGGCCATTTTTAATATCTCTAGGCCTAAACCCAAAAGTTGGTACGTCAGCTAAAATTACTAAAACACTTATTCCTGCATTTTCTGCTCTATCCAATAAATTATTTTTTATTTTTTCATCTGCAGGATGATATAATTGAAACCACGATTTACCTTCTGTTATCTCTGCAATCGTTTCTATACTTGAAGTAGTGACAGTACTAAGTATAAATGGAATATTATGCTCCTTTGCTGCTTTTGCTAGTATTTCTGGTGAATTTGGCCACATTAATCCCTGAAGGCCAATAGGTGCAATTCCAAAAGGTGCATCATAGGTATGTCCAAATAACTCTGTCTTTATTATAGACTCATCAAAGGCTGATAAGTAGTTAGGCATTAGTTCAATTTTTTGAATATCTGTTCGATTTTTATTCAAATTAATATCATCATTACAACCCCCATCTAAATAATCAAAGGCAAATTTTGGCATTTTGAATTTAGCTCTTTTCCTTAAGTCACTTACTGAGGGATATTGAGAGTTTATATTTAATTCCATCGGTATATTTTTATTTTTTTAATTGGAAGATTTTATCCATCAATAACCATTTCTCACCTTTTTTTGCAACAGGAAGTTTTTGTTGATAGGTCCACATCAACTTTTCCCATTCTTGTACCTTAATATTTTTGATATCCATTTTTTCTTTTTTTTCAAAAGTAAAGGTATCCTCTACCTCTAATATCATAAATAAACGATTACCTACACAATATATTTCTGCATTTTCAATTCCGGAATCTAAAAGACTTTTAGTGATCTCTGGCCAAACTTCTTGGTGATGTTTTTTGTAAATACTTATAAGATGTATGTCATCAATTAAATCTAAAGCATAACAATGTCGTTTAAGTTTTTTCATCATTTAAACATTATTTTTTTGTAAAGCATTTTTAAATACCTTTAAGCCATACCAAGCAATAAATAAAAAACAAATCAAAGGAAGTGTGAAAGAAAAATTCACTTCTGATACTCCTAAAATTTTTATATCATCGACTCCATTTCCTCCAGCATCTATAATTAGTCCCTGTAATTTAGGCATTAACGCACCTCCAACAATTGCCATTACTAGACCAGCAGACCCTATTTTGGATTGTTCCTCTGTTAATTCGCCTAAGGCAACTCCATAAATTGTAGGAAACATTATGGACATGAAAAAGGAAACCCCTACCAAAGCATAAAGCCCAACTATACCTGTTATAAATATAGTTCCTTGAATAAAAATAATGGAGAGTATGGCAAAGTAAAGTAATAATTTCCCAGGGTTTGTATGTTTCAATAAATAGGTTCCAATTGCTCTACCAATTATGAATAAAATAAAGGCTATCATTTGATAATAGCCAGCAGTTACTGCATCAATACTAATTGCTTCTGCATACTGATAAATGTATGTCCAACACATTATTTGTGCACCTACATATAAAATTTGGGCAATAACTCCAAAGATGTAGTTAGTGTTGTTTTTAAGAGCAAAAATAGTATCTCCTATACTTGGGAAGTTATTTTCATCTTTAGACTGAGGCATTTTACTTACCAGAAATACAATGAAGATTCCAATTAAAACAATTCCGAGAATCACATAAGGATTTCGAATTATAAGTAAATCAGATGTTTTAATGGCAATTTTAGTGGCTTCATCTAAAGCGTTAAAATCCATTATATTATCTGATTTTAAATTTTTAAGAATAAATTGTTGTGCAACAAAAAGTCCAGCAATTAATCCAACAGGATTAAAGGCTTGTGCTAAATTTAACCTCTGTGTTGCTGTTTTTTTACTTCCCATGCTTAAGACATAAGGATTTGCTGCGGTTTCTAAAAAGGCTAAACCAAAAGTTAGAATGTATAATCCAAGGCAAAAAAACATAAAATTTTGATACTGTGCAGCTGGATAAAATAAAAGAGCACCAATAGCATAAAGTCCTAAACCAATTAAAATACCAACTTTATAAGAGTATTTTCTCATAAACAGTGCCGCAGGTAGCGCCATGCAAAAGTAGCCTCCGTAAAATGCCATTTGTACCCAAGCAGCTTCTGAATTAGATAATTCTAATACTTTTTTAAAGGCCTGCACCATAGGGTCTGTAACTGCATTCGCAAAACCCCAGAGTGCAAACAATGAACTCACTAAAATAAAAGGGAATAATATTTTTTTTGAAACTACTAGATCTTTATTCATAATCATATTACTTAATACTAGTTTAAGGCTCGGTCTAAATGTGTGTAACCTCCGTCAACATATACTAATTGGCCAGTAGTATGACTTGACTTTTCAGAAATTAAAAATGCAACAGTGTTTGCAATTTCTTGTGTTGTTGTCATTCTATTTTCTAAGGGAATATTTTTTAAAATAGAGGCTAACTTTTCGTCTTTATTATCAAAAGTATTTATCCATTTTTCATAAAGAGGAGTATAACATTCAGCCACTATCACAGCATTAACACGAATTGAATAGGGAAGAAGCTCTAAAGCCCATTCTCTTGTAAGAGCATTCCTGCCTCCATTTGCAGCTGCATAACCAGAGGTTTTACCTTGCCCTGTAATTGAAGTTTTTGAACCAATATTCACAATAGAACCTTTACTCTTTTTTAAAGCAGGAAGTGCTAAGTGGGCCATGGAATAATAGTGAGCTACATTTTTTTTAATTGACTCCATAAACTCGTAATAGGTTCCATTCTCTAAACCTATACTGTCGTTTACTCCAGCATTGTTTATTAATCCATCTATTTTATTAAATTCTTTAATCACTTTTTCAATTGCAGCCTTGCATTCATCGGGATTTGTTAATTCTGCTAATGCATAGGCTGCTTTATAACCTTTTACTTTTATTTTTTTTACTGCAGAAATAACATCTACTTTATTTCTTCCTATTATTACAGGAATAGCTCCTTCTTCAGCTAAGACATTACAAATTCCATTTCCTATGCCCTTTGAACCTCCAGTTACTATTATGACTTTATCTTTTAATTGTAAATCCATCTTTGTTAATCTAAGTTATAAATACGTAGTGCATTTTCACCAAATATTTTATCACGCTCTTCTTTCGAAAAACCTTTAAAGTATTCGTTATTTATTTTAATTACCTCTTCATAAGAAGCAGCAAGTAAACAAACAGGCCAGTCTGATCCGAAAAGCAGTCTATCTACTCCAAAAGCATTAGTAACAGTATCAAGAAAAGGAATAAAATCAGTTTGATTCCATTTATATTTTTCAGTTTCTGTAACCATTCCTGAAATTTTACACATAACATTACTATGGGTTGCTAATATTTTAATTTGATTTACCCAATTTGATTCTAAAGGTTTTGAAAATTTTGGTTTTGCTAGATGATCTAAAATAAAGACTTGATCTGGAAATAGAGAAACTAATTTAATAGCTGCATTTATTTGATTGGGATGTATCAGTAGATCATAGGTTAATTTAAATTTACCCAATTGGCGTAAACCATTTTGAAATTCTTTTTGCAACAAAAAATCTTCTTTTTCTGTTTGAACAATATGCCTAAATCCTTTGAGAAGTTTATTTTTATTAAAATAAGTAATTCTTTTCTCCACATTTTTATCGCAGAAATCGATCCATCCAACAACACCTTTAATAAAGGAGTGCTTTTTTGCTAAATCGAGTAAAAAATGGGTTTCTTCTTCAGATTGATCTGCTTGAATTGCAACACAGCCATGAATATTATTTTTTTTAAGAATAGGGTAAAGGTCTTTAGGAGAAAAATCTTTTTTAATAACCGACATAGATTCATCAATCCAATTATCTCTTTCTGTATTATAGATCCAAAAATGTTGATGTGAATCGATTTTCATTTTTTGTAAGTAATAACATGTTGTTTTGATTCTCCCAGACCCTCAATTCCTAATTCTACAATATCTCCATGTTTTAAGTATAATGGTGGAGTAAGTCCTAAGCCAACACCAAACGGAGTGCCTGTTGAAATAATATCTCCTGGTAAAAGAGTCATGAATTGACTTATATGGCTAATAACGTGTTGGACATTAAAAATAAAATCTGAAGTACAACTATCTTGCATTATCTTATCATTTACTTTTAGCCAAAGATTTAAGTTATTGGGGTTTTTTATTTCATCTTTAGTTGCTATAAAAGGTCCAATAGGTGCAAATGTATCGCAGCTTTTTCCCTTAACCCATTGTCCAGAGCGTTCTAGTTGAAATTCACGTTCACTGACATCATTATGAAGAACATAACCTGCAACATGATCTAAAGCTTCTTCTTTGGAAATATAAGATGCTTTTTTTCCAATAATAATGGCTAACTCAACTTCCCAGTCTGTTTTTTTACTATTTTTTGGAATGATAATTTCATCAAAAGGTCCAGTTAATGCAGAAGTAGCTTTAAAAAATAGCACAGGTTCCTTAGGAATCTCCATGCCACTTTCTTCAGCATGTTTAGTGTAATTTAAGCCAACACAAACAATTTTAGATGGTCGAACTAAAGGAACGCCCATTCTAACAGACTCACCTATAACAGGACAATTTTCTTTATTTATTTTTAACCAAACTTTTAATCTTAGGAGGCCATTATTTCCAAAAAACAATTCATCATAATCACTACCAAAGTCTGAGACATCAATTTTAGTTCCATTCGCTAATATTATTCCAGGTTTTTCTTTACCCACCTCTCCAAATCGAATTAATTTCATATAATTTAAACTATTATTTATTTACCATTTAATTTTATAAAGCCGCCGTCTATCGCATAATCAGAACCTGTAATAAAACCAGCTTCATCCGAACATAGAAATAAAGCTAAGTCAGCAATTTCTTGAGGTTTTCCCATTCTTCCAATTGGCTGTGATTGCGATAGTTTTTTAAACATGTCTTTCTGCTTTTCTGGATAGTTTTTCTTAATGAACCCATCCACAAAAGGTGTGTGAACTCTTCCGGGTGAAATACAATTACATCTGATATTGGATGTTAAATAATCTTTTGCGATTGAATAGGTCATTGAAAGAACAGCTCCCTTTGACATTGAGTAAGCAAACCTATCATAAATACCTACAGAGGAGGCAATTGAAGCTAAATTTAGAATTACTCCACCTTTTGATTTTTTCATTGAAGGAATAGTTGCTTTTATACAATTGTAAATCCCTTTTATATTTACATTATACAATAAATCAAGATCATCTTCTTCAACAGATTCTATATTTCCTACATGTGCTATACCTGCATTATTAATTAAGATATCAATATTATTTTTTTCTGTAATTTTTTTAATTATCAAATTCACCTCCTTCTGGATTGATACATCGCAAAAATATCCTTCAGCATTAGATGTTAAAAAATTAATTTCAGAAACCGTCTCTTTGAGACTTGTCTCATTTAAATCTAAAATATTTACTTTAGCTCCCTGTTTAGCGAAGGTTTTCGAAATTGCTTTTCCAATACCACTTCCACCTCCAGTAACAAGTACTGTTTTATTTTTCAAACTAAATTTTGCCATTTTTTAAAATGAGTATGATTATTTATTATTCTTTATTTACCTCAAATAATTAAATTAATTATTATAGTGACATTCCTCTTTTCCAAGGAATAAAATCATCTTGATTTAAATTACGTGCTTTTGGCTTTATTTTTCCACTAGCAATTTTGATAATAAAATTCAATAAGGCTTCACCACTTTCTTTTATAGAACATGTTCCCTCAATTATGTTACCTGTATTAAAATCAATAATATCTCGCATTTTGTTGTACAAGTAACTATTTGACGATATTTTGATTACTGGAGTAATAGGATTTCCGGTAGGGGTTCCAAGTCCTGTAGTAAATAATATAATGTTAGCACCTGAGCCTGCTAGTCCAGTTGTCGATTCGACATCATTTCCTGGGGTGCACAACAAATTTAATCCAGGAGTTATTACTTGCTCTGTATAATCTAATACATCTCTAATAGGAGAGGTGCCACCTTTTTTAGCCGCTCCCGCTGATTTTATTGCATCCGTAATTAATCCATCTTTAATATTTCCAGGAGATGGGTTCATTGAAAATGCTGCTCCAAGTGCCTCGGCCTTTGAATTGTAATCTGTCATCAGATAATTAAATTTTATTGCTTTTTTTGTATCTACACACCGATTAATTAATTCTTGTTCTACGCCACTAAGTTCAGGAAATTCTGACAAGATGGTTGTGGCTCCTAGTCCAACTAATAAATCAGAAACATATCCTAAGGTTGAATTTGCTGAAATTCCAGAAAAACCATCTGAACCTCCACACTCTAAACCAATAATCAATTTACTCAATGAAGCAGGCTTTCGAACTATTTTATTAGCCTCAATTAATCCAATAAATGTTTTTTTAACTGCTGCAGCCAAAAATTCTTTTTCAGAGTTACTCTGTTGCTGTTCTAAAATGTATACGGGTTTTCTATTAGTTGGTGACATTTTTTTCAAAGCAGTCACTAAAATGCCAGCTTGCGCATGTTGACATCCTAAACTCAGAATAGTTGCACCCGCTACATTTGAATTGTTAATATATCCAGCAAGTAAATTGCAAAGTGTTATTGCGTCACTGGAGGCACCACCACATCCACCATCATGAGTTAAGAATTTGATACCATCAACATTAGGAAAGAGTGGATTTTTGAATTTTTCTTCGGGATTAATAATTATATTTTTATTTAAAATAACTTCATTACTTTCTTTTGCTTTATAACTATCAATTAAGGATTCAACATCCAAGCCTAAGTGATTTTTTTTCCCAAAGCCTAATTTTTCAACTAACGCCTGTTTCAAAACCTCAATATTTCTATTTTGACAAAAAACTAATGGAATTACAAGCCAATTATTTTCAGTACCCACACTTTTATTATCTCTATGGTAGCCATTAAATGTTTTGTTTTTAAAATCCATAAGTGGAGGAGCAGTCCATTTAGACTTTTTTTGATGAGATTTAATGCTATGATTTTCAGTTTCATGAATTAAATTAGAACTATCAATAATACATCCTTTTCCGATTTTTCTTATCGCTCTTCCCACTATAACCCCATACATATAAACTAAATTACCTTCTTCAATTTTTTTTGTTGTGAATTTATGTTTTGCTGCTATATCCTGGTTTAACACATATGATTTATTTTCAAAATCAATTGTGTCACCATTTTTTAAATTAATTAATGCAACTAGAACATTGTCTTTAGGGTGAATTCGTAAAACTTTTCGTTGATTATTTAACATACTTTAGAAAATACAAAAGCACTTTAAGTTAGCACTTAATGGATATTTATATCTAAATATATTTAAAACTTAGTTAATAAACTCGTAGTGTACTAATAATTAGTTGTTGATTAGTTTAGAACCAAATTAAAATTAATAACTTATTAAAATTAATGATCTAAAATTATTCTTAATGATTAGAAAAATTTACTCAGATGGCTTTTTTGATGTTAATGAAAAAAATGGTTTCCTTCCAATAAAAGAACCTATGAGGTATCTGCCTGAATTATATAAATCACTTCAGATACTTATTGATGATCTTCCTATTTTAAAAGATGAAAAGATTAAAGGGATTTTATCATTTAAAGGTGAGGTAGAAAAACGAGTTGCAGACTTAACTAATTTTAAAAATGAAGTCACTCTAGAAAAAGACCCTTTTATTATTCAAGCTTTGTTTCGGTGTTACGCTTTTATAACTTCTTCTTTTACACTTGCCCCTGCTCATTTTTATTTTCTTGAAAATAATAAATACGGAAAGGCAAACGTTTTTCTGCCTAAACAAATTGCAGAACCATTTTCTATTGTTGCTAAAAAACTAGATGTTTATCCTTTTTTAGATTATCACTATGCTTACTCACTAGGAAATTATTATAAGATTGATGATAAAGGAGGATTGAATTGGGAGAATCTCGGAATGGCATGTAGTTTTTCAGGGATGGATGACGAGCGGGGGTTTATTATGCTTCACGTAGATATTAATCAACATTCCCCTAACCTTGTGAAATCTGTAATTGACGCACAAAATTCAAATTCAGATAAACAGCTTAATAAAGCTTTAGATCTAGGTTATAAAACGATGATTAAAATTAATGAACGAAGACAACTCATGTGGACAGCATCTAGATGGGAACATTATAATGATTTTCGAATTTTTATTATGGGTATCAAAGGGAATAATGAAATTTTTGGTGATGGTTTAGTTTATGAAAACGTAAGTGAGGAACCACAAAAATATCGAGGTCAAACTGGAGCTCAAGATAATATTATCCCCCTGATGGATATTTTTTCAGGAGTTATAAATCAGTATCCACAAAATGAACTCACACATTATTTACAAGACTTAAGGAGTTATAGGCCTATGTGTATTCAATCTTTTTTAGAGGACACAAGAGTTCATTTTTCTAAAAAATCTAATTCATTAATTGAACGTCTGGAGCAATCAAGTAATTATGAGGGAATATTAATATTATTATTATTACTTGATGAAATTTATGCTTTTAGAAATGGTCATTGGCAGTTTGTTCAAAAGTATATTATGCAAAATACTGTTTATCCAAAAGCTACTGGTGGAACACCCATTATTTCATGGATTCCAAATCAAATAACTGCTGTTTTAAACACCATGGAAATAAATTTTAATAAATTACCTCAAAAATTTATAAAATTAAATTTACCCTTTTGGAAAGAAGAATTTGACAGAAAAAGATCCTTATTAAATAAGCAGCTTGAAATTTTAAATAAAAAATCTTATGATCCAGCCAAGGTCTATAAGTTGAATAAAGAAATGAAATTAAATGATGATAAAAGTTAACGTCATTAAAATTTTCAAACTTTAAATCATTATTTAATTATTATATTTAACTGAATAAAACATTAAACCTAAATGAAATTTTTAGACGCTGAACCTTTTAGAATTAAGGTCATTGAACCAATAAAAAAGTCAACAAGGCATGAAAGAGATGAGTGGATAAAAAAAGCAGATTTTAATGTTTTTAGACTCGAAGCCGAGCAGGTTTATATCGATATGATTACTGATAGCGGGACTTCTGCGATGAGTAGTAATCAGTGGGCTGGTGTGATGAAAGGAGATGAGTCATATGCTGGAAGTAAGAGCTTTTATAATCTTCGTAATTCCGTTCAAGACATTATGGGATTTCCATATGTTCAACCCACTCATCAAGGACGAGCAGCTGATTTTATTATGTCACAATTATATGCAAAAAAAGGAGGATATATTTTAGGAAATTTACACTTCGATAGTTTTAAAGGTCACGCGGAAATTGCAGGTTCAATTCCTGTTGATATGATTATTGAAGAAGGAAGAACTGCAAATTCAAATCCACATCCTTTTAAAGGAAACATGGATATAAAAAAATTGCAAAATTTTATCAAACAGCATGGTTCTGAAAACATACCATTAATCATTATTACAATTACAAGTAATGGAAATGGTGGGCAACCTGTTTCAATTAATAACATAAGATCGGTTTCTGAAATTGCAAAAGCTAACAAGATTCCACTGATGATTGATGCAGCTAGATTTGCAGAAAATTGTTATTTCATAAAAAAGAGAGAAGAAGGTTATAGTGATAAGACTATTAAAGAGATAGTCCTTGAGTTATTTTCCTATGCTGATGGATGCGTTATGAGTTCTAAAAAAGACGGATTGGTTAATATAGGAGGTTTTATTTGTACCAGACACAAAGAACTTTTTCCCGCTATTAATCAATTAGCAATAATCAATGAGGGATTTGTAACCTATGGTGGTATGAGTGGAAGAGATTTAGAAGCACTTGCGATTGGCTTATATGAAGGAGTAGAAGAAGATTATTTAGAATATCGAATTAATCAAGTTGCTTATTTAGGTGAACAATTATCAAAAAAAGGTGTCCCAATAATCTTACCAACAGGCGGACATGGAGTATATGTTGATGCACAAAAATTTTATCCAAATATTCCTCAATCTGAATTTCCAGGTCAGGCTATGGTGGTCGAATTATTTAAAACAGGTGGTGTAAGAGGAGTTGAGCTTGGTTCATGTGCCTTTTCAAAAAAAAATGTTGAAACAGGAGAAATTATTTTCCCAGACTTAGAACTTGTTCGACTTACAGTCTCCAGGAGAGTATATACAAATCGGCATATGGATGTTGTCGTTAATGCTCTTGCAGATGTATTTGAACGTCGGAATGAGATGAAAGGTTTAAAATTGATATATGAAGGACCGATTATTAGTTTACGTCACTTTACAGCTAAATTTGAACCAATAAGTTAAACCCAAATATTACAATGAATTCATTTAATTTTTTTGTTCCCACACAAATTCGATTTGGAACAGGGAGACGTAAAGAACTAAAAGATATTTTACCATTTTATGGAAAGAAGTGTTTAATGGTTTCGCGCCCTTTAAATGGATCATTAAAAGAAACTTTTGAAGAAATCATATCAATAATTAGATCTGCTAATATTGAAGTATCATTTTTTGATGAAGTCATTCCTAATCCAACAATAGAAGGAGTTGAAAAGGGAGTAGCCTTAGCAGTTGCAAATCAAGTTGATTTTGTTATTGGAATAGGTGGTGGATCTGTTTTGGATACGGCAAAACTTATTGCTTTTTTATATAATGAAAATGCAAATATTAACTGGGAGGAAGCTAAATCAAAATATGACGATCCATTTGCGATATCTCTTAAACCAGAGGCTGCTTTATCTTTTATTGCTGTTTCAACAACTTCAGGAACAGGTTCGCAATGTACTCAAGCGGCTGTAGTTAGTGATACAAAAAATAAAGTAACTTTTTTTCATTCTGCATTATTTCCAGCTGTAGCAATTGTAGATCCCGAGTTAATGCTTTCTGTTCCCTCTTCTGTAACAGCAGCAACTGGATTTGACGCTTTTACTCATGCTTTTGAAAGTTTTCTTGGAAATCGTGTCTCTCCGATTACAGAACAGATGTCTTTACAAGCTATTAAACTAGTAGTTCAAAATTTACCAAAAGCCATTAAAGATCCAAATAACATTAAGGTTCGAAGCAATTTAGCCTGGGCTGATACACTAGCAGGAATGTGTTTGGCAAACGGGGGGGCAGATATACCTCACCCATTAGGTGAAATTATTGGAGGTATTTGTTCTAGAATTGCTCACGGAGATACTCTTGCAATAGTCTATCCTGCTTTTTTAAAATATAAAGAAAAAATAGCTCAAAAAAAATTGATTAAAGTAGCAGAATATCTTGGATTAGAATCTGACCCTTCTTCCTTGCGTAATTGTTTAGTTGATTTGTTTAAAGTCACGGGATTAAACACTGTATTGGAAAAAGCTAAAATATCAAATGAGGAATCAAAAGATATTATGAGACATCCTTTGTTAATTAATTTGCAACCTAATAATAGTGAAACTATTGTTCAACTAATGAAAGATAGTTTATATAAATAAAATATATGAAAAAAATTAAAATAGCTGCAGGTCTCGCCCATGTCGATTATGGTCATTTGGTAGATATTGTAAAGGAAGCTTCTGCTGCTGGGGCAGACTATATTCATTCTGATGCTGCAGATATGCATGATTTAAAAAACATGCAATTAATGGGAGGGCATCAAATTATTGAGGGTATAAGAAATCACACATCTAAACCCATTGAGTGCCATATATATACGAAAACATGTGATCTACTTTTTATTGATAAGCTAGCTCAGGTTGGGACAAATATGTTAATTATACCAGCAGAACATTTTATTGGAGCACCCTTAGCATACATAATTAATTGGTGTAGAGAACGATCTATAAAAGTAGGACTAACCATAGGGCTGTATACACCTCTCTCTTTTGTTGAGGAATCTATTTATGATATAGACAGATTACATATTGTGGTCCATGGAGTCGATGAAACTGACGGAAAAGATAATTGGGGTTGGAGAAGATCATGTTTAGATTTATTAAAACGAGCAAGAAAACTAGTTGATGAAAAAAATCCAGATTGTGAGATTGCAATTGATGGGGGAATTCGAGCAGATAATTTAGCTCCACTTATTGCTTGTAAACCAGACGTAGTTGTATTATCATCTGCAATTTTTAAGGATCCTGATGGTATCACTGCTGGTTTTAACCGTTGTGCTGAAGCAATAAACAAAGCGCAATCTTAATTAAATACTATGGAGAATTTAATTCCTTCTTATATTTCTTTAGATATAAATATAACATCTAAAACAGATGTAATTAAATTTTTAGTCGATCAACTTTATGATTTAGGTAAAATTAAAAATAAAGAACATTATCTGAAAGCAGTATTAGATAGGGAAAGTCTACTTTCCACCTATTGTGGATATGGTATCGCCATTCCTCACGCAGAATGTGATGAAGTTGTAGAACCTTCTTTTGCTTTTGGAAGAACCTCTGGTCTAATTTGGGATGAAGGTGATGAGTTAGCCCAGTTTGTCGTTTTACTCGCGATACCAACTGGTAAGGTGGGTGAAGAAAATAGTCATATTGAGATGATGTCAGAGGTAGCGAAATTAGCCTTAGAGGAAGACATAAGAGCAAAATGGTTATCTGCAACCTCTGAAAAAGAAATTGTTAGTACGTTTAATAAAGTTTAATCATGAATTTTTGGAAAGAAACAATAAGCATTTTTAAAGATACTGGCACACATTTCAGAACAGGTGTTTCCTACATGCTACCTGTTTTATTAATTGGTGGAATGGTAGGAAGCCTCGCTGTAATTGGAGGGAATAATATTGCTGAAGACTCTATATGGAGGGTGTTTAAAGATATTGGAACTATTGGCCTGACTTATTTTGTTCCAATTATGGCTGCATATACTGCCTTCAGTATTACGGATACACCCGGTATAGCACCAGGTTTTATTGTTGGTGTATTAGCTCAACAAATTGATACTGGTTATTTGGGAGCTCTTCTTGGAGGAATTTTAGTTGGATATGTGACTTATATGCTTTTAAAAGTTGAACTTCCGTCTATGTTACAAAGTACATGGGGATTTATGGCTCCCGTACTAAGTACAATAGTTGTCGTTGTTTTTATGGTATATTTCTTGGGTCCGCCAATTGCATGGATTATGGGTGTAATTTCTGATTTTTTGACTAACTTAAATGAACAGGGATCAGCCACTATGGGAGCAGTGATGGGATTTTTAGGAGGTGTGGATTATGGCGGACCGTTTAGTAAAACTCAGAGTACATTTGCAACTGCTGTAATGGATTTGAATTTATTTGTTCCTCTAGGGATTTGTGGATCTATAGTAACTGTTCCTCCTTTAGGATTGTGCTTAGCAACTTTTTTAAGACCAAAATTATACACTATTTCTGAACTTCAATATGCAAAAAGCTCATGGGTTTATGCAATAGTTGGTGGTTTTACAGAAATTGTAATACCATTAGCAGTTGGTGATTTAATTAGAGTTACAATTGCAACGGCCTTAGGATCAACTATTTCTGGGTTTATTGCAGGTTATTTTTTATTAGAATTAAGCACTCCTGTTTTAGGAATAGCTCAATGGTTTTTTTATAATAAACCAATGGTTTTCGTAATCTGCGTAGTTGTTGGATCAGTTATTACAGCTTTATCTGTTAATTTTTTAAAGAGTATTAGCAATCGAGATATAGCTAAATTAAATATAATTGATAAACAAATTAATGAATCCTAAATATTAGTTTATGAAAATATCTTTAATAACAGCCTGTCTTGCAGGTGTTGCACATAGTAAAATGGCTGCAACTGCTTTAAAAAAAGAGGCATTAAAAAGAGGTCACGAAATTTATATTGAAGAACAAGGGGGGCATAAAATATCTGTAAAATTAACACCTGAACAAATAATAGAATCAGACATAGTAATTATTGCTAAAATGATCACTATATCAGGTAAAAATCGTTTTGAAAATAAGATAATTTTGGATGTAAGTGTTAATAAGGCAGTTAGAGACCCTATCTCTATATTAAACCAAGCTGAAGAATTAATATCTCAAACTTCATGATTGAAAAAATAATTAAAATTAAAGATGAAATTGGATTTCATGCACGCACATCTTCATTATTTGCAAAACAAGCATCTGCTTTTCAATCCGAAATCTTCATAGAATTTAATCATAAAAAGGGAAATGGAAAAAGTACCTTATCATTAATGACTTTAGGTGTTAAAAGTCAAGATGTGATTAAAATTTGTGCAAATGGTATTGATGAAATAAAGGCTTTGAAGACTTTAGAAGAATTGATTAAAAATAACTTTAAAACCTAAAGAATTAGAACTTTAAATGGCATATCGGCTTCATTTGGCACCTCCATGGGTCCAGCTTTTCTTTTGAATGAAAATAGCTCTTTAAGGATAGTTAAAAGTAAAATTTCATCCGTTAAAAGTGAAATTAATCAATTTAAAAAAGCTCTTTCAATTGCTCAGGATAAGACTTTAGATTTAAAACAAAAAATGATTGATTTTTTATCTAAAGAAGAAATAAAAATCTATGATGCTCATGTAGAAATATTAAAAGACCCCGAGTTAGAAGGGAAAACAATTGATTTTATAAAATCAAATAGTTGTAATGCTGATTATGCTGTTCATGAAGTTACCGCTGAATACACTGAAATTTTAAATGAAATAGGGGATCCCTATATTAGCGCACGTGCTGATGACATTGTGATGTTGAGTAGGATGCTAATCCTCATACTTCAGAAAAAAGCAGAAAATAAAATTACTCTAAATACACCCTCTATAATTGTAGCAGATTCAATTACCACGAATCAATTATCATCTATTGATACAAATCTTGTGTTAGGAATTATTACTTCACATGGAGGGCCTACAGATCACGTCGCAATACTTTCAAAGGCTTTAGGTATTCCCTCTTTAGTAGGATTAGCTAAGAGTATATCAAAAATCAAGGCTGGATCTTTATTAATTATTGATTGTGCAAAAGCCCAACTTATTTTGAATCCATCTCTATTTTATATAAAAAAATATGATTTATTAATGCTCAAAGAAAAACATGAATCATCAATTCAACTTAAAAAAAGTCAGAATAATGTAACTACTAAATCAGGAACTAGTATTGAAATTAATGCAAATATTGGTTCATTAAATGATGCTAAAAAAGCAAAGTCTTTCGGTGCTGATGGAATTGGTTTGTTTAGAACTGAATTATGTTTTTTAGATTCAGAAAAGTTTCCAGATGAAAACATGCATTATTCAATTTATGAATCTATTTTAAAAGAATTCCCTAAGGTTAAGCATACAATAAGACTTCTTGATTTTGGTTCGGACAAACCGTTATCTTATTTAAACAATATAAAAGAAGAAAATCCGGCTCTTGGCTCAAGAGCTCTTCGTCTAGGATTTAAACATTATGATAATCTTCTAAAACCTCAAATTAGAGCTTTATTGCGTCTATCTAATCTTTTCAATATCCATATTTTATGTCCAATGATTGCAAGTGAAGAGGATTGGATTCAAATTAAAGAAACAATAATACTCGAATTTAATCAATTAAATAATGAGGGAGTCAGAATAGATTATTTACCTCGTATTGGAATTATGGTTGAAATACCAAACGTAGCTTTTCGTCCTGAATTTTATATTAAAAATGCAGACTTCTTTTCTTTTGGAACTAATGATTTGGCTCAATTCTTAATGGCGGCAGATAGAACTAATGAAAGTGTTTCGAATTACTTATCTGAGAGCAAAGAAAGTATTCTTATTTTAATTAAAAATTTCACAGAACTCGCTCATAAGGAAGGTAAAGAAGTTGGTGTTTGTGGTGAACTAGCATCTGATGATAAATGTTTATCTTATTTTCTAGATATCAATATAAACTCTTTGAGTATGCCTCCTTCTTTGATACCAAAGATTAAAAATGAAATAAGAAATACTATTTGATTATTTCCTCATTTAATCTCCTCATTTTAGTATTTAGTGAATTTATAGCTTTAGTATATCTGTCATCCCACTCATTTAACCTTTCAGATGATTTTAAAGCTATTTCGTACTCAAGGCCAGGTAATATCCAAGATGCATAACCGTTGAAAGGATCTGAAGATGAATATAATGACTTATACCACGATCCAAAATACATTCCTTTTTCAGAGATAAAACTTTTTTCCAGAGCAATTAATTGTTGGTTTAATTTTGAAATTATTTTTTTTGGTAATTTATCTTTCTTTAAAAATATCTCAATATTGTTAGTCAGTATTTTACTAGTTTTTTCAAGTTGAATAATTGCATCAGAAGCTTTTTTAAAGCCTTCAAAAGTATTGTTATATTTTTTTATTTTTAGAGTCGCAGAATCGAAATGTATCTTTAAATCATAATGATATTTATTAATATTGTAGGGTATTAGTATACCATTTGCCATTCGAAGCGCCATTAAACCAGCCATTTGCTCAACCATTGAACCCATTTTAAATTCAGGATCCACAAACTTCTCATAAAATTGAAAGCTATCATAATTTGAATGATATAGATTTGGCCCTCCAGCGCCACCGCTAAGGGACGGTACACCCACATGCATATAAAAAGCAATATGATCAGATCCTCCTCCTAAATTCCCTATGTAAGGTTTGATTTGATCCTTTTTTTTCCAAAATTCATGTAGATTCTGATCTGAATAAGGATATTGAATTTTTTTCGAAACTTCAAGAAGTAATTTTTTGAGTGTTGGTGCAGAAGAGGCACCAAAATTCTTTCCAGACACCCCTCCATCAAAATTCATATAAACTATCGCCTTAGCATTTAATTCATCGCGCATTTGCTCAACCCATTCACTAGATCCAATTACACCATGTTCTTCAGCATCCCAATGTGCAATTAGGATAGATCTTTTAGGACGATCTCCCTCTTTTAATAACTTTCCAAGAGTTTCACTTAAATTGAGTAGCATAGCAGTTCCACTATTGGGGTCTGTTGCTCCAAACCCCCATGCATCGTAATGACTCCCTAAAATAATCCATTCATTTGGAGCATCACTTCCTTTGATCATCCCCACAACATTTGTTGCTCTTACAAAATCAATCTTTTGATCAACCTTCAATCTCACTATTAAGTCTTTGC
>JABGXI010000098.1:0-4942 GCA_018675855.1 Flavobacteriaceae bacterium
AGAATAGCCCTTATGTGTTGTTCAAATTGTGATGTGTATGAAGTTTCAATGCTATAGTGACCACTATTATGTGGTCTAGGCGCTACTTCATTTACAATTAATTCTCCTTCTTTTGTTAAAAATAATTCTACAGCTAGTAAGCCAACGTGTTCAAATGCTTTAGATACTTTTAGTGCTAATATTTCTGCTTTTTCAGCTAAAGATTCAGAAATTCTTGCGGGACTTAATACATACTCTACTTGATTGGTACTGGTGTTAAACTCCATTTCTACACAAGGGTAACAGACAGATTCTCCTTTTGGACTTCTGCAAATAATAATTCCAAGCTCTTTGTCAATAGCAATAAAGTCTTCTGACATACATGGACCATCATTAACGTTTTCTAGATCTTGGTTTGAGCGTATAATTTTAACCCCATATCCGTCGTAACCCATTGACTCAGATTTCCATACAAAAGGAAATGAAACTAGGCCCCGAACAACTGCATCTTTTAGAGAATTTCTATTATCAAATAATTGAAAGGGAGCTGTTGGGATAAGATGTGTTTTGTAAAATTTTTTTTGGCGACATTTATTCTGTATTATTTTTAAAACACTAGCTTGTGGATATACTTTAACACCTTTTTTTTCTAAAGTTACTAGAGCATCTGCATTTATATTTTCAATTTCAATGGTTAAAACATCAAGATCTTCTCCAAAGGCAACCACACTATCATAATCCATTAAATCACCATTCACAAAAGTATTACAAGCAATTCTTGAGGGTGCGGCTGGACTTGGATCCATTACCTTGGTATTAAGATCCCACTGACGAGTTGTTGTTAGCAACATTTTACCAAGTTGCCCTCCACCTAAGATTCCAATTGTTTGTGTACCGGAAAAATATCCCATTCATTTGTTTTTACAAAAATACGCATAAGTTTTTTGGAATCGAAAAAAGCAACATAAAATGGATATCTTTATCAAAAATTTTTAATTCAATGATCAATCTAGTTTTATTTGGAAAGCCAGGTGCAGGGAAAGGTACTCAAGCGGCATTTTTAAAAGCCACCTTTAATTTAGTCCATATCTCTACAGGTGATTTATTTCGATATAATATTAAAAACAAAACTGTTTTAGGACAACAGGCTCAGTCTTTTATGGATAATGGTGATTTAGTTCCTGACAGAGTTACTATTGAGATGTTAGAGGCTGAAGTTGATAGAAATCCAGAAGCAAAAGGGTTTATATTTGATGGCTTTCCCAGAACAAAGGCCCAAGCCCAAGCACTAGATGTTTTTATAGAATCTAAGAATATGAAAATTAATGCTACCATAGCTTTAGAGGCAAGTGATGATATTTTAGTAAAAAGATTATTAGAGAGAGGAGAAACAAGTGGACGTTCAGATGATCAAGATGAATTAAAAATTAGAAATCGTTTTGATGAATACAAGCTAAAAACAGCACCCCTAAAAGATTATTATGAAGGTCAGCATAAATTTTATAGTATTAATGGGATTGGTTCTATAAATGAGATAACAGAACGTTTAACAAACTTAATAGTTAGTTTAAACTAGTTTATGACTGAAGGAAATTTTGTTGACTATGTTAAATTGTCTGTCAGTTCAGGAAAAGGGGGTAAGGGATCTATTCACTTACACAGAGAAAAATTCATAACAAAAGGTGGACCTGACGGGGGAGATGGAGGCCGAGGAGGCCATGTTGTCATTCGTGGAAATAGCCAACTATGGACCCTCTATACCTTTAAGTTTAAAAAACATTTTTCTGCCGGACATGGCGGTGATGGAAGTAAGAATAGAAGTAGTGGTGCTCAAGGTGAAGATATCTATATTGATGTTCCAACAGGAACAATTATTAGGGATACTAACACTGATGAAATTTTACATGAAGTAACTGAAGATAAACAAGAGGTTATAGTGATGAAAGGAGGTCTTGGAGGTCGAGGAAATTGGCACTTCAAATCATCTACACGACAAACTCCGAGATATGCTCAGCCTGGAATTGAAGGAGCAACTCTACAGATTACTTTAGAGTTAAAAGTATTAGCTGATGTTGGATTAGTTGGCTTTCCAAATGCAGGAAAATCAACCTTATTATCTGTTTTGACATCAGCAAAACCTAAAATAGCGGATTATGAGTTTACTACTTTAAAGCCCAATCTAGGTATTGTCGAGTATAGGAATTACCAATCCTTTGTTATGGCAGATATTCCCGGGATTATTAAAGGTGCTTCTGAAGGAAAAGGTTTAGGGCATTATTTTTTGAGACATATAGAACGAAATTCAATTTTATTATTCTTGATTCCAGCTGATACTAAAAATTTAAAAAAAGAATTTGATATTCTTAAAAAAGAATTAATCAAGTACAATCCAGAGCTTCTGGATAAACAATATATGGTAGTTCTCTCTAAAGCAGATTTGTTAGATGATGAGCTCAGAGTGGAATATTCAAAAGAGTTAAAAACACATTTTAATGCAGTACCTTATCTTATGATATCAAGTGCCATTCAATTTCAGTTAACTGAATTGAAAGACGAACTATGGAAACTTTTAAACACTTAAAATTTAAATAAGTTATGAAGCGTCTGCATTTTATTGCAATTGGAGGAAGTGCCATGCACAGTTTAGCCCTGGAAATGAAACGTATGGGTAATGAAATCACAGGGAGTGATGATGCTATTTTTAATCCGTCAAAAGCCAAGCTTAAAGCTGCTGAAATCTTACCTGAAACCTTGGGTTGGTTTCCTGAAAAAATAACAAATAAAATAGATGTTGTGATTTTGGGAATGCATGCTAAAATTAATAATCCAGAACTTTTAAAAGCCCAATCTTTAGAACTTAAAATTCAATCATATCCGGAATTTTTGGCCGAAATAAGTCAAGAAAAAACCAGAGTTGTTATCGCAGGAAGTCATGGAAAAACTACTATTACTGCTATGATTTTACATGTGTTAAATTATCATGGCAGGTCTACTGACTTCATGTTGGGAGCTCACGTTTCTGCTCTTACTGAAACTTTATTTGTTTCAAAAGAAAATGATTTTATATTGTTAGAAGGTGATGAATATCTGTCATCAGCCATCGATTTACAACCTAAATTTTTGTGGTATCAACCCGAAATTGCGCTTATTAGTGGAATTTCATGGGATCATATAAATGTTTTTCCAACGTTTGAGAAATATGTTTTTCAATTTGAAAAATTTATTTTTTCAATAAGTGAGGGAGGTGTTTTGCTATATAATCAGGAAGATTTAGTATTAAAGGATCTGGTGGAGAATACTCCGCACCCAATAAAAAAAATACCTTATGGAGTTCCTTCCCATTATATTGAAAATGGTATTACCTTTTTAGATACCTTAGAAGGAAGTTTACCTCTTTCAGTATTTGGAGAGCATAATCTGATGAATCTATCTGGTGCTCAATGGATTTCACAATTAATGGGCTTAGATGCTGTTGAGTTTTATGAAGCAATTCCAAGTTTTACAGGTGCTGAAAAACGTTTAGAAAAAATCTCACAAGGTAAAACTGCTGTTTTGTATAAAGACTTTGCTCATGCACCAAGTAAAGTAATGGCTACTGCTAAAGCAGTAAAAGATCAATTCAAAGGTTTTGAAATCCAGATTTGTCTGGAACTTCATACTTATAGTAGTTTAGACATCTCTTTCATTAATCAATACAAAAAAACTTTGTCTTTTGCGGACAAGGTAATTGTTTTTTATGATCCTGAAGTATTGAAAATAAAAACCAGACCCCCTATTTCAACTGAAATTATTCAGGCTGCTTTTGATCATAATTTTTTAAAAGTCATAACTAAGACATCTTCTTTAGAAGAATATCTATTTAGTCAAAAGTATGATAACAAGATTTTGGTAATGATGAGTTCAGGTAATTTTGGAGGGTTAGATTGGAATGAATTAAAAGCTATTATTTTAAAATATTAACCTTATCCCAACCTTTGTTTCCATTGTTGAATTAATAGACAAAATATAAAAGAATTCAAGCTTGGTGTTTTGATTATTCCTGTTTAAAATTTAGATTATTTAATTGTTTTAGAAAAAGATTACTTTAGCTTATCTCATAAATATATCTTGTTAATGGTTCTGGTATATACTCATAAAATAACACCCAGACTAACTTATGTTTTTAAACATATTTTTGAAAATATGTTAGGAGTTTCAGTTGGGTTCACCAAAACTATTGAGACATTTGTTGCACATTCTGGACCTAAATTTAGTTACACTAAAAAACAGTTGGGAGATGAGTATTTTATTTCTGCACATACTTTGCTTTATGAACAAGGCGTAAAACTTCAAACACTCGATGTTGAGAGATTAGATGGATTTCCAATCTTTTTTAAAACACAAGAAGAAAGTTTTTTTTCCTTTGACATTTTTGCAGCAACCTTTTTTCTTTTAACGCGCTATGAAGAAGCATTACCACATATCAAAACACCTCAAGGATTTTTTGATCCGACGCAAAGTATAGCTGGGCAATATGATTTTTTAGAACTTCCTGTAGTAGATCTTTGGGTTGATCATTTCCAAAAAAATCTTACCGCTGCATTTCCAGAATTTTTCAATACAAATGATGAGAAAAAAAAATCTATTAAAAATGTACTTATTGAGGTTTTGGTACCTTTTCGATATAAGCATAGATCATTACTAGTTTTTTTAAGTGATTTTTTCAAATCCTTGTGGGCATTCAATTTACTTCACCTTTTTGAACAATTAGCAGTTTTATTTCGAATAAAAGAAGATCCTTTTAATACTTTTGAAACTTGGAAATCTTTTTTTAAATCTAGTACAGTTTCACCAAAAATATTTTTTTTATTTTCGGAAAGTTCATCCTTTCAATCCACGGTTTCAATTTTTAATTTAAGCTATCAAAGAATAATTAAAATAATGAGTGATTTGTTTTCTCTTGGACTTTTAGTTTCGGTTAAAT
>JABGXI010000012.1:0-6158 GCA_018675855.1 Flavobacteriaceae bacterium
ATCGGTTAGTTATAGTGCTCAAAAAGACTTTACTAAAAGAGCTTTGAATAGTTTTGATGCAGAGGCATTAACAGTTGTGGGTGATTCTTTAGTATTATTTTCAAAAAATAGACTTACACAACAATCTGAACTTTATACTTTTCCTAAAAAGGCAGGAGATTATGTTTTAAGTCCCTCTGCCATACTAAAGGTAGAATCATTAATCACTGCTGCTGATTATAATCAAACACTTGATTTGCTAGCTCTTACTGGATATAATTTTAAAGGGGATCAATTTTTTTATATAGTTTCAAATTTCATAAAAAATGGATGGAATGCGATTACTCTTAAAAAGTATTAAATTCCTATTGAAAAGGCTCAAATTGAAGCTGTAAAAATTCAAGATATCTCAAATTTTTTACTCACATCGGAGGGAGAAAAAAATGGTTTTGCAAGACTCATAGATTTGAAAGTTACCCAATAAAAATACTATAACATTCTTATTGGTTAACTATAGCTAGGTTAGTAAAAATTCAACCATTTTTTTTATTAATTTGGTAAAACAAATTTTAACGATTCCCTATCAGACACTTTTATGAAAATAATTTCTAATTTCCTCATCATACTGTTGCTTAGTACCTCTAGTTCTTTCAGTCAGAAAAAGAAGAAATCTGATCAAAAAAAAGATGCATCATCTGTGAAATTCAATAATTTTAAATGGCGGAATATTGGTCCTTTTAGAGGTGGAAGAAGTGTCACTTCTACAGGAGTTTATAATGCTCCAGCTACCTTTTACATGGGTACTACAGGTGGAGGTGTATGGAAAACAGAAGACAACGGTATACATTGGAAAAACATATCAGATGGTTTTTTAAAAACAGGAACTGTAGGAGCAATAGCGGTTTCAGAAAGTGATCCTAACATCGTTGTTGTCGGAATGGGCGAGCATGCAGCCCGAGGGGTTATGAGCTCAATGGGAGATGGGGTTTATAAATCTGATGATGCCGGTACAACATGGAAACATATTGGATTAGATAAATCAAGACATATTTCGAATATTCAAATTCATCCAACACAACCTGATATTATTTTTGCTGCTGTACAAGGAGCACAATATGGGCCAAGTGAAGACCGTGGGATATACAGAACTTTAAACGGAGGTGAAACTTGGAGTAAAGTACTTTATGTTAATGATACTGTAGGAGTAGCCTCTTTAAGCATGGACATGAATAATCCTCGCATTATTTATGCTGCACTTTGGGATCATGCAAGGTCCCCCTGGCAAATGAGATCTGGTGGTCCAGGCTCTGGAATATATAAATCTACAGATGGTGGGACTTATTGGGATAAATTAGAAAAGGGCCTTCCTCGAGTTATTGGAAAAGCAGGAATTTCAGTATCCAGAGCCAATTCAGCCATAGTTTATATCAATGTTGAAGCTGAGGGACAAGCATCAGGGGTATATCGTTCAGATAATGGAGGATTACTTTGGAAACAAGTCAATAAAAACAGAATAGCTGTTGCAAGATCATGGTATTATATGGAAGTATTTGCTGACCCTCAAAATGAAAATATTGTATATGTTCTTAATGCGCCTGCATTGAAATCTATAGATAAAGGAAAAACATTTCAACCCATGGGAACACCGCATGGGGACAATCATGAATTATGGATCCATCCCAAAAACAATCAAATCATGATTAATTCGAATGATGGAGGTGCAAATGTTTCAACTAATGGAGGAAAAAGTTGGAGCACCCAGCAAAACCAGCCTACAGCGCAGTTTTATCGTGTAATTGCAGATAATCAAGTCCCTTATCATATATATGGCGGGCAACAAGATAATTCAGCTATTGGGATAAAAAGTAGAACTAATGATCGAGGAATAGATTGGAAAGATTGGTATTCAGTAGCTGGCTGTGAAAGTGCCTTTTTGGCTTTTGATCCAGAGAATCCCGATCAAGTTTATGGGGGTTGTTATCAAGGGATTATTGAACGTTGGCAACGAAAAACAGATTCTGGAAAAGAAATTAAAGAATACCCAGAATTGGCTCTGGGGAATGTTCCAAAAGATTTTAAATTTAGGTTTAACTGGAATGCTCCAATTATTAGTGCTCCATCTGATTCCAATACAATTTATCACGCAGGGAATGTAGTTTTTAAAACTCAAAATGGTGGAATTGACTGGGAGGTAATAAGCCCAGATTTAACTAGAAATAACCCTGCTCAGCAAGTTCAAGGTGGTATACCTTTTACAAACGAAGCAGCTGGGGGAGAAAATTATAATACTTTAATGAGTCTTGTGGCGTCGCCTCACGACCCAAAGGTGCTATGGACAGGAAGTGATGATGGTTTGATTCATATTACTCAAGATGGAGGTTCTACATGGACAAATGTCACTCCAAAAAAAATGGAAGAGGGTATTGTAAACAGTATTGAAGTTTCTCCACACAATCCAGCAAAAGCATATGCTGTATTGATGCGATATAAGTTCATGGACCTCAAATCTTACATATATAAAACGAAAGATTATGGCAGGCATTGGGAATTAATTACTGGAGGAATTGAAGGAGCACATACTTTTACTAGAGTGGTGCGAGAAGATAAAAAAATATCGGGATTATTATATGCAGGAACTGAGACAGGAGTCTATATTTCATATGATGATGGGATGCAATGGGATGTTTTTAAAAGTAATTTACCCATTGTGCCAATTAATGATTTACACATTCAAGACAATGATCTTATTGCTGCAACTGCTGGGCGTTCTTTTTGGATTTTAGATGATTTAAGTCCTCTTCAAGAAGCCCTCAACATTAAAGGACTTCATATTGTTAAACCTAAAAACGCTTACCGTTTGTTTTCAGGAAAAACAGCAAAGGGAAGTGCTCAAGGGACCAATCCGGTAAGTGGAATTTACTTAGATTATTATCTTCCTAAGAAAGTAGATTCACTGATGTTAAAAATAGAAATTTTAGAAAATGATGCGGTTATTAGAACTTATACTTCTGACAAGCCAAAAGATTTTGTCTCTTGGCCCGGAGGACCCTCACCAGAAATTATTTTACCAAATAAAAGGGGACACAACAGGGTGCATTGGGATTTTAGAAGAGCTTCGATCCCTGCAGTAGATAAAGTATTTGTTTATGGAAGTTATGCAGGAAGTAGAGTTGCTCCTGGGAATTTTAAGATAAGATTGAGCTATGGTGAAGTTCAAAAAGAAACCCAAATAACGCTCTTACCAAATCCCAATATTGAAGCAACCACTGCAGATTTTGATGCACAACAAAAATTATTAATTAAGATAGATTCAGCATTGAGTAATATTCACTCCTCTGTAAATCTTATGCGAAATGTTCAGTCTCAATTGCAATTTTATATTAAAACTCTAAAAGGTAATCAGACATATGCACAATTGATTGAAAAAGCAGAAGCTATAGATAAACAGCTGATAGATTGGGAGACTAATTTAATTCAGCCAAATCAAAAAACTTTTCAAGATGTAATTAATTTTAATAATAAGTTAAATGCTGAATGGATGTATCTAAAAGGTTTTGTTGATTCAGAATTTCCAAAAGTAACACAGGGAGCAAAAGACAGATTCAAGGATTTATTGGCTAAATGGAAAATTCATCAGAATAAATTAACAGTTTTAATTGAGGATGAATTTAGTGCTTTTGAAATATTATTTAAATCGATGGAGGTACCTGCCTTGTTAATTCCTGAATTAATAGATTAAAAGTGTTTTAAAAATAAGTTTTTGTAATAAAGTATTAAAAATCAAATGATAAATTTAAAAATCAATCCTCCGTTGGGCTTGGGTCTTATACTTCTTTTAATAGGATTACAAAACACTCTTTCGGCACAAGATGTTTCCAGTTCAAAGATTCTTAATTCTTTATATTTCGGATCATGTAACCGAACAGATTTAGATCCCAAAATTTGGGATACTATCACAGATCAAGATCCAGAAGTATGGGTATGGTTGGGAGATATAGTATATTCCGAAAATGGTAATATGAAAGATTTATCCGAAAAATATGCACTACAAAAGCAACTCCCTGCTTACAAAGAACTAGCAGAAAACACAACTATTTTTGGCGTTTGGGACGATCATGATTTTGGAGAAAATGATGCTGGAATTAGCTTTTCAAAAAAGAAAGAAAGTAGGAAGCTACTTTTTGATTTTCTTGAGATTCCAAAAAACCATCCTGCTCAAGAAAGGGATGGTGCGTATCAAAGTTATTGTTTTGGCGGAGGTGCCCAAAGGGTTTGTTTATACCTATTAGATGTCCGTTATTTTAAAGAAGATTACGAAAAAGACCCTAGTCCAAACCAGCGATACAAGAAAAATAAAGGATTGCTTTTGGGAACCGATCAATGGAACTGGTTAGAAAAGGAACTTTCTGCCAATGATGCAACTATTAATTTATTTGCAGGTGGAATACAACTACTATCTTCTGAGCATCCTTATGAAAAATGGGCAAATTTTCCATTAGCTCAAAAAAGATTTTTTGATTTACTTGTTAAATATTCAATTCAGACACCAATTTATTTAAGTGGTGATCGTCATATTGCTGAAGTGTCTTCTCAAGAAATTAAGCCAAATTATTGGATTTATGATATTACCTCGAGTGGATTAACGCACTCCTATGACTCCCTTGAGGACGAACCCAATCAATACAGAATAAGTCCCTTATTGACGATGTTAAATTTTGGAAAAATTGAAATAAATTGGAAAACATTTGAACTTCAAATTCAAATTATAAATGTTGACGGAATATCACAGTTTACTCAAAAAATTCCTTTTCAATAATACTCTAAACCATTATAGTTTTTTAAATTTAAAAGTTTTTAAATAATTAAAAGAAAAAATTATTGTGGAAGTAATTTCAGTCTTATTGGTCTTTTTAATATTGGCTATAGCTTACTTAGTGTATAGTTTAAAAAGTAATTCAAACAAAATTGGAACAGGTGATTTAATTCATTTTTCAGAATCATTAATTAATCAAATTCAAAAAGTTAGAAAAGAAATTGATAAAAATTCAAAAGACAGCAGAATTGACATAGAGTCTAGATTAAGCGAAATTAATAAACAAATGAATGATTTCACTAAATCATCCTCTGAAAACATGTCTAATCGATTCAAACAATCTGATCAAGTTATGAAGGATGTAACCTCTGAACTTGAAAAAATAAAGGGGACTAATGAAAGAGTCCTGAGTTTTGCAAATCAAATGAAAACTCTTGAAAAAATTCTTGGAAATCAAAAACAAAGAGGAATTTTTGGTGAAATTCAATTAGAAAACCTTCTTTCTAACGTCCTTCCTCCACAACTTTTCCAAATGCAATATTCTTTTAAAAACAATGAAGTTGTTGATGCAATAGTAAAAGTCAATAATTTTATAATACCTATTGACGCAAAATTTTCTTTAGATAATTACAATAAAATGGTAGAATCATTAGATAAAGAGGAATTAGAAAGTCTTGAAAAAAAGTTTAAAGCAGACATTAAAAATAGAATCGATGAAACCGCTAAATATATAAGACCAAATGAGGGAACAGTCGACTATGCATATATGTTTATTCCTGCTGACGGTTTATACCAAGATATATTAAACAGTCGAGTGGGGGCATTAAAAATTAATCAACAAGATTTGGTTTCTTATGCATATCAAAAGAAAGTCATGATTGTTTCTCCAATGAGTTTATTTCCTATGCTTCAAGTAACAAATAAAGCACTAAATAATATGAAAATTGAAGATTCAATAAAAGATGTTTTGAAGAATGTTGAAAAATTATCAAATCATTTAAATGCATATAAAACTTATCATGAAAAATTAGGAAATACACTCGGTACAGTTGTAAATCACTATAATGATAGCTCTAAAGAATTTAAAAAAATAGATAAAGATGTAGTCAAAATTTCGTCAGGCGATTCTAAAATTGATTTTCAAATAGACATTGTAGATAAACCTCAAATAGAAAATGAATAAGATGTATTTACTAAAACATATACAAAAAAACCCTATAAATTAATGAGTTATAGGGTTAAAAAGTGGTACCTCCAGGAATCGAACCAGGGACACAAGGATTTTCAGTCCTTTGCTCTACCAACTGAGCTAAGGTACCCCGCTTTTTAGCATGTGCAAATATAAACGCCTTTTATCTTAGAAAAA
>JABGXI010000099.1:0-8329 GCA_018675855.1 Flavobacteriaceae bacterium
AATAACACGACCACAAACCCAAATGTAAGTAGCGTCAATAGTGGAGGAATGACAATTGAGCATTATGTTTATGGCCAAGGGGATAATTCAGTTTCTGTTGAGCATTACAAATACATTGGAGGAGGTCATGAATGGTTTAGAGCGGCTTATCAGGGCAAGAGTACATCTGAACTTATTTGGAATTTCGTATCAAGGTATGATATCGACGGATTGAGATGAAAATCACAAGACAGTGGATGTCAAAGCTAAGTTATAAATCAAAAATGGCTACACTTTATATAATTATAGCTGTTTTATTACAGATTTAGCCGGAGCTAAGCTATCCATTTGCGTTCGCGCATTTCTTTTTTCACATGTTTTGAAAGGTATAAAATGGCAATCATATTGGGAATACACATCAATGCAAAAGCTAAATCAATAATGCCAATAACAACTTCAACCGTTACAAGTGCAGAGAAAATAATACTACCTATATAAAAATAATTATAATAGTTAGCCCATCGATTATTGGTAAGATACCCAAAGCATTTCACCCCATAATAGGAATATGTAAATAAGGTAGAAATTCCAAAAATGAAAACCATTAGGAGTAATAATACATCACCAAAGCCAAAGAATAATATTCGAAAGGCCTCCAGGGTTAATACAATTCCATTTAAATTTTCAACTAGATAAGCACCGCTTATAATTACAATAAGACCCGTAATAGTGCAAACTAAAACAGTGTCTAATAAAGGCCCTAACATGGCAACAAGACCTTCGTCTGTTCCTTTTTTACTTTGAGATTGCCCGTGGTACATGGGAGCATTCCCAACTCCACTTTCATTTGAAAACACCGCCCTTCTAACCCCTAAAATTACAAGGCCCCAAAAACCTCCCGTCACTATAGTTTTAAAATTAAAAGCTTCAGAAAAAATTAAACGAAAAGCTGGGATAACTCCTTCTATATTTACTATAAGGATATAAATTCCAATGAAAAAATAAAGCCCTACCATCGCAGGGACAAGGCTTGAGGTAACCTTTACAATAGTTTTTAGTCCTCCAAAAATTACAAAAGCACTGGCAATTGACAGAATAATACCCACAAAAAATCTCCATTGAAAATCTCCAAGAGCAATAAATTGATCGGGCTGAACCACATTCATAAAGGTTAAGGTGAGTTGGTTAGCAGTAAAAGCAGGAAGAACACCTAAAAGCCCTGCTAATGAGAACCAAACGGCCAGGGGTTTTCCCCATTTTTTAATGCCTAAGGACATGTAATACATGGGTCCTCCAAGCGGATCACCTTCAGCATCCATTTCTCTTAGTTGAACGGCTAAGGTGCAAGAATAAAACTTTATAATCATTCCAATGGCTGCAGTAACCCACATCCACACTAACACGCCAGGTCCCCCTAAGTGAATAGCAATGGCAACACCTGAAATATTCCCCAAACCTACAGTTGCTGCCAGTACAGCAGATAGAGCTTGAAAGCGAGAAATACCTTTGTTTTTTTCTTTTGAAAGGAGTAAACCAAAAGCAGTTTTTATTTTCAAAAGTGGATATCCCTTACTATGAAAACACAAATAAAGGCCACCACCAATTACGGCAAAAAGCATGACCCATTCTAAGGGTCTAATGAGGTTTTGTAAGATTGATTCAAGAGTTGAAATCCATAGGTCCATTAGTGAAAAATAGGAATTAAATTTTGTTTTTTAATTAAAAAGGCCAAACTTTATAAAAAAGAATTTATTATGCATACACGAAGAGATTGGCTGCGTTCCTCCCTTGGTATTGGAGGCTTATTGTTAGCTCCACCAAGTATTCTCAGTGCACAAGAAAAAAGTGATTTTCAACCAAGAAGTCTAGACCCTTTTATCCGGTTAAGCTCAAATGAAAATCCTTATGGCCCCTCCAGTCGTGTTCAAGATCGAATTAAAAATTCTTTTATCCATGGTTGCCGCTATCCTTATGCTTATTCAGATAATTTAGCAGAACAGCTTGCTATAAAACATGGCGTTTCTCCAGAATCTATCATTATCACAGGAGGCTCAACGGAAGGCCTACGAATTACAGGCCTAACTTTTGCCTCAAAGGGGGGAGAAATAATTTCAGGACAACCTACTTTTTTAGCCATGATGACTTATGCTGAGCAGTGGGGAGCATCCATTAATTGGGTTCCCGTTGGAGTAGATAAAGGATATGATTTAGATGAAATGGAAAAACGTATTTCTTCAAAAACGAAGTTGATTTTTTTATGCAATCCAAACAATCCAACAGGCACTTTAGTTCCAGCTAAAAAGCTAGTTGATTTTTGTGATTCGGCGAGTAAAAAAGCTATTGTGTTTTCCGATGAGGCATACTACGACTTTATAGAAACTCCAAATTATCCTAGTATGATAGAATCAGTAAAACGGGGTGATAATGTGATTGTCTCTAAAACGTTTTCTAAAGTATATGGAATGGCCGGCTTACGGATTGGTTATTTGATAGCCAAACCAGAAATTGCTGCAAAAATCCGAAAAAATGTAGTGGCAATGAGTAATGTTTTGGCGGTAGAAGCTGCCAAAGAAGCACTTCTAGATGATGCCTTTTATCAGTTTTCTTTAGCAAAAAACAGAGAAGCTAAAAAACGTATCTATAAACTTCTGGACCATTTAAACTTAAAGTATGTTGAGTCGCATACTAATTTTATATTTTTTCACGCCAAAAAAGATATTAGAGAACTAGGACCCGCAATGCTGGAAAAAGGAGTCCGTATTGGTCGTCCTTTCCCCCCTTTTTATGATTGGTGTAGAATTAGCACAGGGACCCTGGAAGAGGTTGACGTCTTTATTAAAGGGATGCTAGAAATTTATGAATCGTAAAGCTTATTTTTCTTTAACAATAATATAGGTAGCTTTTACACCTGTTGCTAAATTCCAGCGGTTTGCGCCTACTAGTTTTCCTTCATCATCAAAAACGCGCACTTCAGCAGTGTTTGGACCAGAAGTTCCTTGGTTTAGGGCTACAAAATCTATCTTATTGAAACCCATCACTAGATCAATAGCAATGCTTTGAAAGCGCTCAAAAAGCATAATTCGTGGAACTACCTCTTTTCCATTTAAAAGGATTCTGATTAAATCACCATCTGGTGATTCGTGATCTCTAACCGCAATTTGAACATACCGCCCATTGTTTTTGAAGTCTCCTAAGTATTGATCGGTTTTAAATTGATTTGGATTTTTTTCTTTTTCACGACCTCTATTTAATCTATTTAAATATTTTTTTCCAGGATCTAAAAACTGTTCACCACTTCCAAAATTAATGGGTGGATTAATAAGATCTTTTTTAGGATCTTTAAATTCAATACTAGGGTTAAAAAAATCTTCAGAAAGAAATGCTTTCTTTTTTTTAGGCAGTAATAAGCTTGGGCCTTTATTTTCTGGAGGAGGAATGACAACTTTTGGTGCTTTTCTTGAATCAACAACTAACTGTCCCCAAATGGATTGGGAATATATAGTTAAGACACTTAAAAATAAAAGTTGTTTAATTTTTAACATAACACTAATGTACTACTATCGAGCAAACCTAAGTGGATTTCATCATAATCTCAAAGGATTTAACAACAATTTAATGCATATTTGTTTTTTAAACAACGTTATATTTAAACTTAATAAATTAGAATTATGCAAATTGCCACCATTGACTGGGTCATTATCTTTTCTTTTTTTGCTATTACACTAGGTATAGGAATTTATGTTTCCAAAACATCGGGTAAAAGCGCTAATGACTTTTTCTTATCCGGCAGAACTATGCCCTGGTGGTTGTTGGGACTTTCTATGGTTGCCACAACATTTTCTACAGATACCCCCAATCTTGTTACCGATATTGTTAGAACCAATGGAGTATCAGGAAACTGGGTTTGGTGGGCCTTTTTAATTACCGGTCTTTTAACTGTTTTTGTATATGCCAAGTTGTGGCGAAAATCAAATGTTAATACAGATTTAGAGTTTTACGAACTCCGCTATGGAGGTAAGCCCGCTCGTTTTTTACGTCAATTTCGTTCCATTTATTTAGGGGTTGTTTTTAATGTAATCACTATGTCTGCAGTTACCTTAGCAGCTATTAAAATAGGTGGAATTATGTTGGGTCTAGATCCCTGGCAAACCGTTTTAACAGCAGGTACAGTAACCGTTATTTTCAGTGCTGTCGGGGGCTTTAAAGGGGTTGTTTATACCGATGTTATTTTATTTTTTGTAGCCATGGGAGGTGCAATAGGAGCCGCTTATTATTTAGTAAACCTTCCGGAAGTCGGTGGAATACAAGCCCTTCTTGCCAATGAAAATGTGGCTGGAAAAATATCTATTTTACCTGATTTTGGAAATAAGGAAGCGGTTATTACGCTTCTTATTATTCCTCTTGCCGTTCAATGGTGGAGTTCTTGGTATCCGGGAGCAGAACCCGGAGGAGGAGGATATATTGCCCAGCGAATGCTCGCAGCGAAAGATGAAAACCATGCCATTGGAGCTACATTTTTCTTTAATATAATGCATTATGCCTTACGACCTTGGCCATGGATTTTAGTGGCTTTAGCATCTCTGGTTGTATTTCCTGATTTAGCGAGTCTTCAAACAGCTTTTCCAAATATTACCGCAGACAAATTAGGCCACGATTTAGCATATCCTGCAATGCTTACAAAGCTTCCAACGGGACTACTTGGACTGGTTTTAGCCTCCTTAATTTCTGCCTATATGAGTACTATTTCAACACAATTAAATTGGGGGTCTTCCTATATTGTGTATGATTTTTACAAAACACAAATTAATCCTGAGGCTTCTCAAAAGAGACTGGTTGCAGTGGGTAGAATTTCAACGGTAGTCTTAATGGTGTTAAGCACATTACTAGCACTTCTTCTTCAAAATGCAATGCAATTATTCAACTTACTTTTGGTGTTTGGCGCAGGGACAGGGCTTATTTTTATTCTACGATGGTTTTGGTGGCGTATAAATGCTTGGAGTGAAATTACTGCGATGATAGCCTCTGGAGTTATATCGCTGTTAATCACGATTCCTTCTATTAAAGCTGGTCTTTTCGGTGAAGTGGGTGTTTTTCCTGCATGGGCTGAATTTCCGTTTGTTGTTTTTGTAACCACAAGCTTATGGCTTTTAGTCACCTTTATCACCCCCTCAGAGGATCAGAGTGTGTTGCGTTCTTTTTATAAAAAGACGCAACCAGGAGGTCCAGGATGGAAAAAAATTATTGATGCCGCTAAGAATGATTCCGTGGAGCTTGTTGATTCTGATGAAGGCTGGAGTGTTCCCTCGGGAATTTTAGCAATGCTGTTGGGATGTCTGATGATTTATAGCACCATGTTTGCAACGGGCTATTATATTTATGGAGACTACCAACTTGCCTTTCCCCTTACGGGACTAGTTATGGTTTCCGCTTTCTTTTTAGTTAAGATCTGGAAAAAGGTAAAGGCTACAGTACTTTAGAAAAATCCTTTTAACCCAGAATAATACCTGCTATTGTTGCAGACATCAACGAAACAATAGAACCTGCAATCATTGCCTTAAAGCCAAGTTCTGTTAACATTTTGCGTGTTTTTGGTGCAATTATACCAATGCCCCCCACTTGAATACCTATGGAGGCAAAATTAGCAAAACCACAAAGCATGTAAGTGGCCATGATAACAGATTTTTGATAGGTGAAATGAAGACTGCTAGCACTATTTTTTAAATCCACCAACTGGGTATATCCTACAAATTCACTAGCTACTAATTTAATTCCTAAAAGCTGTCCCATTAGTGTCATATCTTCTTTTGCCACCCCCACTAACCACATTAATGGAGCAAAAAGATAGCCTAAAACAAATTCAATAGAAAAGCTATCATAAACGGTATTTGCAGCGACCCAACTGTTTAAACCAACAAAGGATCCTATACCAGAAAATATACTATTGGCCATTGCAATTAAAGCAATAAACACTAATAACATTGCGGCTACATTAACGGCCATTTTAATCCCCTCCCCAGTTCCTATAGAAATTGCTGAAAGGAAATTTTCACCAATTTTAGTATTAGAAACTTTTACATCTGTTATAATTTCTTCAGTTTGAGGATATATAATTTTAGCGATTACAACGGCTCCTGGAGCTGCCATCACCGATGCAGCTAAAAGACTTTTTGCAAATTCAAGGCGCTGCACCGGATCATCCCCTCCTAAAAAGCCAATATAGGCTCCCAATACACTTCCTGCAACGGTTGCCATTCCGCCCACCATTACCAAGAAAATTTCAGAGCGATTCATTTTTTCTAAATAGGCTTTAATAAGAAGCGGAGCCTCTGTTTGTCCTAAAAATATGTTCCCTGCGACTGAAAGACTTTCAGAGCCTGATATTTTAAAAATTTTGGTAAGCCCCCAAGCAAGAAAACCCACCACTTTTTGAATAATTCCAAAATAATATAAGATGGAGCTTAATGCGGAGAAGAAGATAATTACAGGAAGTGCCTGAAACACAAATATAAACCCATAGGTTTCTATATTTCCAAATTCACCAAGCAGCATCTTGGTGCCGGCGCCCGTATATTCTAGAATCTTAATAAAAAAGCTCCCCATTACTTCAAAAATGCGCTTGATTATTCCCACTTTTAGTACCCCAATGGCAATAATAATTTGAATTAGAAGACCAATACCCACGGTCTTCCAAGCGATTTGTTTTCGATTGTTACTAAATAGAAAGGCGATAAATAAAAGTACTCCCATTCCCAGAACCCCTCTTAAAAGAGATATAATAGAAAGTCCTGCATTTGGTATCAAATCCATGATATAATTTATAAGTGTTAAATATAAGAAATCGGCTATCTTTAAACCCTAGAATTAATAATCTAATGAAAAATCTTTTTTTAGTGTTTATTGCGGGCTCTTTTTTGACCAATTGTCAATCAGAAACATCTGCTCAAGAAAATACACAAATAGCTCTCGAAACAAATTCTATGGTTGAGCTAGAGAAGCCAGAGCTGACATTGGTATGGTCTGATGAATTTGATGCTACTACTTTAAACCTTGATAATTGGACCTATGAACTGGGAGATGGGTGTCCTAACCTTTGCGGCTGGGGAAATAATGAATTACAAGAATATACCGATGATAATCACCGTTTAGAAGACGGGATGCTTATCATTTCAGCGCAAAAGATTAGCACCAGTAACTATACATCTACTCGCATCATTACCAAAGGCAAAAAGGAGTTTCAATATGGTCGGATAGAAGCTCGTGTAAAGGTTCCTTCTGGGGCTGGAATGTGGCCTGCTTTTTGGGCCTTAGGGAACGATATTGAAACCAATTCATGGCCCAATTGCGGCGAGATTGATATCATTGAATATGTTGGTAAAAACCCAGGTCAAATATTTACTTCAGTTCATACAGCAAGTAGCTTCGGTAACACTATAAACACTCAAATTACTCCTACTCCAAATGTTGAAGATGATTTTCATGTCTATTCTATTGAGTGGAATAAGGATTTTATTGAATTTTTCTTTGATGATTCTCGCGTTTACCGCTATGCGCCTCAAATTCAAAATAATGAAACATGGCCTTTTAACAAGCCCTTCTTTTTTATACTCAATCTAGCAGTTGGGGGAAATTTTGGAGGACCTGTTGCAAATAATATTGAATTTCCCAGGGAGTTTATTATTGATTACGTTCGCGTATACCAATAAAACTAAAACTCGGTTGCGAGTATTTTTTGAACGACATCACGAGTAGTCATTAGTTTGATTTTATGAACACTGTCGGTGTATTGTCCAGTTTCAAGTTTTGTTTCTAAAAGATGTAATAGCTCTTTGGCGGTTGGTTCTGTCATAATTATAATTTCATGGGTACTTCTACCAGTAATATTCTTGAATTTTCTTCTGCAGTTATTGAGAAACTCTCTGTTTCCCAAACTCCTAATGCATCCCTTTTTTCTAGCGACTCTCCCTCTATAGATGCTCTACCTTCAATCATAAAAGCATAGACCCCATTTCCTTGTTTATGGAGGCTATAGGGCACCGTTGTTTTTTGATTGAAATCCCCTAAGTGAAACCATGCATCTTGATGAATCCACATACAAGTATTATCATGATTTGGAGAGATAACAGGATATAAGGCATTAGTTTTCTTGAGAGATTTAATGTTTTTTTGTTCGTAACGGGGTACTACATTTTGTTTATTTGGTAACACCCAAAGCTGTAATAAATTTAGTGGTTGATCTTTGTTTTTGTTGTATTCACTGTGCGACACACCTGTGCCTGCGCTCATTACCTGAATTTCATCTACGGCTACAACACCTATATTATCCATACTGTCTTTGTGCTCTAAAGCACCC
>JABGXI010000013.1:0-15504 GCA_018675855.1 Flavobacteriaceae bacterium
TAATTCGATCGAGAAATTATTCGGTCTGTAGAATTAGATACATACGAAAAATAGTTTAGGTGAGGATCCCTAATGGTTATAGCTTCTCCTTTTTGTTTGTTATTTTCGTTAATATTACAAGAGGTTATCATAAAATAAAACATCAATAATGTTTTTAACTGAAGAGGACGATTCATATATGTTTTTTTAATTTATAAATTATTTGATTGTTATAAATGAAGGGATAAATGCCTGTATCGCTGTATTTTTAATTGAAATAAGTGATGCTACCATAAAATTAATAATAAATCAAATTTATTATTAAAATATTATTAAGTTTTTATACTTTTCTAAAATAGCTAATCTTTAGAAATTTATGTGAGGTGTTTTGTATATTTGGTTTGATAAATATTTTAATAAAATGAATTATTTCCTAAATTTTACATGCTGTGTCTTTTTTATTACTTTGGGCTGCGCACAGGAAAACTCACCTGCAATAGAGACTCCTTTAGCTATTAAATATTCATTTGAATTAGTTGTTGATGGGATTGATATTCCTTGGGGTATGGATTTTATAAACGAAAGTGATCTTTTGGTTACGGAACTTTCAGGCACACTATACCGTGTTAGCAATGGAATAAAAAAGGTTGTATCAGGTTTGCCAGAAGTCTATCTTAGAGGTCAAGGTGGTCTTTTAGACGTAGCCCTCCATCCAGAATTTAAAAACAATAACCTTATATATCTCACTCTAGCTTCTTCATTAGGAGATAATCCTGGTGGAAATACCGCATTATACCAAGCAACCTTAGTGGGTAATAATTTGGAGAAGATTTCCCTACTTTATAAAGCATCTCCAAATACCAAAAAAGGACAACATTTTGGCTCAAGAATTGCTTTTGATGAAAAAGGTCATATATATTTTTCAGTGGGTGACCGTGGAAATCGAGATCAAAACCCTCAAGACATTTCTCGTGATGGCGGGAAAGTGTATCGTTTAAATTTAGATGGAAGTATTCCTGAAGACAATCCCTTCTTTTCTTCTCCTAAAGCCAAACAGGCTATATTTTCATATGGACATAGAAATCCACAAGGAATGACAGTTCACCCTGACACAGGAGCTATATGGATAAATGAACATGGACCACAAGGAGGTGATGAAATTAACAAGTTGGAAAGTGGTAAAAACTTTGGATGGCCTTTAATTACATATGGAATTAACTACAGCGGTACACCCATAACTGATAAAACAAGTAATCCTAAAATGGAACAACCCTTTTATTATTGGGTTCCTTCCATTGCTCCAAGTGGAATGGCATTTTCTACCTCAGATGTATATAAGGATTGGAAGAATAACCTCTTTGTCGGTTCACTAAAATTTGAATATTTAGAACGTCTTGTTATTGAGGGAAACAAAGTAGTTAAAAGAGAAAAAATTCTTGATAAAATTGGTCGAATACGAAATGTTAAACAAGGCCCCGATGGATATTTGTATCTTGGTGTTGAAGGAAAAGGAATTATAAAAATACTACCACTCTAATGAAAATTACAGTGTTTATCTATTTAATTAGTTTGGGAATTTTTTCCTCCATCTTGTTTCAAAATAAAACAAAAAAAGAAAGTATAAAAGCTGGTTCAGAAATCTATCAAGATTTTTGCTTACAGTGCCATTTATCAACTGGAATTGGTGTCTCCGGTGTGTTTCCTCCTTTAAAAGCATCAGATTATTTGTTAAAAAACACAAACCTTAGTATTGCTGGAATTAAGTATGGCTTGAAAGGTAAGATTATTGTAAATAATGAAGAATACGATGGTATAATGGCAAGGCAGGGACTAGATGATGAGGAAGTTGCTGATGTTATGAATTATATATTGAATGAATGGGGTAATAAAACAGCAGCCTTTATTACCCCAGATCAAGTTTCAAAAATCTCTAAGTCAATATTAGAATGAGCATCATTGGTTCATACTTAAGTTATTTTAAGGGAGTCAAGAAGAGCTATTTACTCTATGGTGGGATTCTCCTTGTTTTTATCATTTGGATGTTATTCTTAGACACCCATTCCTGGTCTATTCACGCTGAATTAAACGATGAGATCGAAGCCTTAGAGTTGGAACAGAAGGCACTTACAAAAATCATAAGAGATGATAAGTATACCATCCAACAACTTCAAAACGAAGATAGTCTTGAGCATTTTGCGAGAGAACGTTATGGCCATAAAAAGAAAAACGAAACTATTTTTATTATCGAGCTTTCCGATACACTTCTTAATAAATAAGGTTATTTCTAACTAAATACTCAATAAAATAATTGGCCTCTGGAATCTTTTATTAAGAATTAAATAATTGTATTTTTAGTGGCTCTTAAAACAAATTAATGGGTAAGATTATAGCAATCGCTAATCAAAAAGGAGGAGTAGGAAAAACCACTACAGCGGTAAACTTAGCTGCTGCTTTAGGAGTTCTTGAAAAAAAGATACTCCTCATTGATGCAGATCCACAAGCAAATGCAACCTCTGGTCTTGGAGTTGATGTTAATAAAACTAACTATGGCACTTACCAACTTTTAGAACATAGTATTAATCCAGCTGATGCTATTGTAACCACCAAAAGCCCCAACCTTGACTTAATACCCTCTCATATAGATCTTGTTGCCTCTGAAATTGAACTGGTTAACAAAGAGGAAAGAGAGTATATGCTTAAAAAAGCACTCAAAGAGACCAAAGAGTCTTATGATTATATTTTAATTGATTGTGCACCTTCCCTAGGACTTATTACATTAAACGGCTTAGTCGCTGCAGATGCTGTTATTATTCCGATTCAGTGTGAATATTTTGCCTTAGAAGGCCTTGGGAAATTATTAAATACCATAAAAAGTGTTCAGAAGCTTCACAATAAAGACCTAGATATTGAAGGCCTTTTGCTGACAATGTACGATACCCGTTTACGGTTATCTAATCAAGTAGTGGAAGAAGTAAAAAAACATTTTGGAAAAATGGTGTTTAAAACTATTATCCAACGTAATATTAGACTAAGTGAAGCTCCTAGTTATGGAGAAGACATCATCACTTATGACGCCTCAAGTAGAGGGGCGAAAAGTTATCTTTCATTAGGAAGTGAAATTTTAAAACGGAATAAATAATTCTCATGGCAAAATCTAATAAAAAACCTGCTTTAGGAAGAGGTCTATCTGCTCTTTTAAACGATCCTGAAAACTCAATTAATTCTGCAAAGAATATAAATACTGAGGAAGTCATTGGTAATATTATTGATTTACCATTAAATAAAATTAATGCCAATCCGTTTCAGCCTAGGACATATTTTAATGAAGAAGCACTTAAAGAGCTCAGTACCTCTATTAAAGAATTGGGAATTATTCAGCCAGTTACAGTGCGAAAAGTAAAAGAAAACCTCTTTGAATTAGTGTCAGGAGAACGTCGGTTTAAAGCATCTAAAATGGCTGGGTTAAAAAGTATTCCTGCTTATATTAGACTTGCAAATGATCAAGAATCTTTAGAAATGGCTTTAGTGGAAAATATTCAGCGACAAGATCTTGATCCTATTGAAATTGGACTTTCATATCAACGATTAATTGAAGAGATCAATCTAACCCAAGATCAATTAAGCGAACGTGTAGGTAAAAAACGATCGACCATAACTAACTATATGCGCTTACTTAAATTAGATCCTATAATTCAGACAGGAATTCGAGATGGTTTTGTAAGTATGGGTCATGGGCGTGCACTTGTAAATGTAGATAATATCCAAACCCAGTTGGATCTATACAAATTAATTGTAAAAAAAGGGCTTTCAGTCAGAGCTACCGAGATCTTAGTGAGAAACACAAAAGAACCTAAAACTTATAAAGGCTCTTCTTATAGTCCCCCTTTTGTAAAACAAGCCGCTCATGATTTAGAAATACTTTTTGAAACTCCTGTTACAGTATCAGCCAATAGTGAGGGAAAGGGTGTATTGAAAATTAGCTTTGATTCTCAGAAAAAACTTCAACATATTTTAAACAAGGTAAAAGGTGAAGTCTAACATTTTTCTATTTTTCTTCTTTTACTTTAATTTAACTATACTTTTTTCACAAGAAGAAAAAGTAGAAAAAGATAATAGTTTAAATACAATAACCGTTCCAGATTCTATTGGTAGCGGCAAACAATATTCCCAAAGAATTCTTCGTCTTATTGAGGACCCTCTCACCCCATCAAAAGCTGCATTTTATTCTGCTATTATACCAGGATTAGGACAAGTATATATTGGAAAACCTTGGAAAGTTCCGATAGTATACGCAGCTATAGGAGCTTCTCTTTATTATTATGATTTAAATAATAAGGAAATGAATAAATACCGTACAGCTTATAAAAGAAGAAAAAACGGTTTTTTTGATGATGAATTTCTTGAAACAGATATTCCCATTACAACAGAACAATTGTTGCTTGGAATGGACTTTCATAAAAATTACAGAGATATTTCAATGATTTTGGCAGCTGCGGCATATATGCTAAATATACTTGATGCAAATGTAAGTGCTCACTTACTACAATTTAATGTTAATGATGACTTAAGTGTGGCTCCAAATTTTATATTTGATCCTGAAATGACTGGCTTGCGTTTGGCAATAAAATTTAATTGAAAACCTAGAATAATGAAAATTGGACTATTAGGTTATGGGAAAATGGGAAAAACCATTGAGAAATCTGCAAAAGAAAGAAAGCATGAAATCGTCTATATCGCAGATAAAAATATGGAGGAAGGTGACTTAGAACAGGCAGATATTGCCATAAACTTTAGTGTTCCTGATGCTGCAGTGTTTAATATTAAAAAAGCCCTGCGACTTAACATTCCAGTTGTTTGTGGAACGACAGGCTGGCTTGATAAATTTGAAGAAATAACACGATTTTGTGAAGAAAAAAACACAGCCTTTCTTTATGCCTCTAATTTTAGCATTGGTGTTAATTTATTTTTTAAATTGAATGATTTAGCAGCAAACCTAATAGAACCTCAAAAAAAAGAATACAAAGTAAGCATGAAGGAAATTCACCATGTTCATAAGCTAGATGCTCCAAGTGGTACTGCATTATCACTTGCAAAGCCACTTTTAAGTAATGATTATTTTAAGGAATGGGAATTAAATGGGACTGGTAAAAAAAAGCTTAATATTGAATCTACAAGAGAAGGAGAAGTGCCCGGAAAACACATTGTTTCTTACCGCTCTAAAGTCGATGAAATTAGTCTTAAGCATGAGGCTTTTAATCGAGATGGCTTTGCTCAAGGAGCAATAATTGCAGCAGAATGGCTGGCAGACAAAAAAGGAGTCTTTTCAATGCAAGATGTTTTAAATATTTCTTAATTTCCAAAAGGATTTTAAGTGATACTCTTATATTTGAAAAAAAATAAATAATGATATTTTCCTCATGGATTCTTTTCTTTTTAGCAATTCAAGTAATTCACTTTTTTGGAACTTGGAGGCTTTACAAAGCCGCAGGCTATAAAGGATGGCATGCTGCTGTTCCTGTTTATAATGGCTTTATTTTAATGAAAATTATAAAACGTCCCTTTTGGTGGGTACTGTTGCTTTTTATTCCAACCGTTAATTTAATTGTCTTTGGTGCAATATGGATTGAAACACTTCGAAGTTTCGGTAAAAACACAATTAAAGACACTTTCCTTGGATTAGCATCTTTTGGATTATATATATACACTATAAATTACAGCAACAAACCCATTCATATCCCCAATCGAGATTTACGATCTAAAACTGGCATTGGAGAAACCCTAAGTTCTATTTTATTTGCAATCGTTGCAGCCACAATTGTACATAACTATGTTATTCAACCCTATATAATTCCTACTGGATCATTAGAAAAATCTTTACTAATAGGCGACTTTTTATTTGTAAGTAAATTTCACTTTGGTGCAAGAGTACCAATGACAGCTGTTTCAGTTCCTATGGTTCATGATACCGTTCCGTTTTTAAAAATACGTTCATATCTGAAAAATCCACAGCTTCCTTACTTAAGATTACCAGCCCTTCAGAAAATAAAACGAAATGATATCGTCGTTTTTAGTTGGCCTGCAGATACAGTTCGTCAATTTTTTGTTCGTGAAAAAAGAGTAGATAAACCCATTGATAAAAAATCTAATTATGTCAAACGATGTCTTGGAATTCCTGGCGATACTCTCGAAATTATTAACGGTTTTGTACATACAAATGGGGTGAAAAATATACTTCCGTCTAGAGCTCGTGTACAATACACCTTCAATGCTTTTGCTAAAAAAGGAGTTTCTTCTCGAAAGTTAATAGCAGCAGGCTTTGAAGACTTTAATAGAAAATATAAAATTGAAAATATAACTGAAAATAGCTATCAGAAACTCGTCCCTCATATTGTTGGAAGGATTGGAAATACGGTTGAAGATTTTTCAGTAATCACTAAAGCAAATGGATTACCAACTAAATTAATTAGACAACTTGGCCTAAGAGTGAGTGAGATTCTTGAAACTAATAAAGAATTAACCCTGACAATTGACGAGGCTAATGGTTTAAAAAGTCTTGAAGGAATTGATAGTGTTAAACGACGTATTCTTAAGAGTAAAACTTCAAATGAAACCTTTTTTCCTAATAAGATACCATTTAATTGGAACGAAGATAATTTTGGACCACTACTGATTCCAAAAAAGGGAATGACTATTTCCTTGACGCGCGATAATCTTCCTTTGTATAAAAAAATTATTCAAGAGTATGAAAATAGCGTACTTGAACTTACTCCTACAGAAATTAAAATTAATGGTTTAGTAAGAACTGAATATACTTTTAAAAAAGATTATTACTGGATGATGGGTGATAATAGGCATCGTTCTGAGGATAGTCGTTTTTGGGGATTTGTTCCAGAAGATCATATTGTAGGTAAGCCTGTTTTTATCTGGTTTAGTATAAAAGGAATTAACGATGGGATAAAAAATTGGTCCATCCGATGGAATCGTGTTTTTACAACTGTTGATGGACCTGGAGAGCGGTATTCATACTTCCCGTTTTTTATTGGGTTTATAATTGTCTGGCAAGGTTTTGTCTTTATCAGAAAACGGAACCTAAAAAAATAAAATGCAAGCTGTTATATGTCCTGCGTACCTTCCCAATGTTCCCTACTTTGCTTGGCTTTGTTCTCAAGAGCTTGTTAATTTTGTGACAGATACCCCCTATCAAAAACAAACCTTTCGAAATAGAACTCTAATTTACGGAGCAAATGGAAAGCTAAACCTCACGATTCCTGTTTTACATAACGAAAAAGAAAAAATTAAAGAAAATATTGCTGCTATTTCTTATGAAATGAACTGGCAAAATAATCACTGGAAATCTTTATGCTCTGCGTATAAGTCATCACCTTATTTTGAGTTTTACGAACATGATTTAGCACCATTTTTTAGTGAAAAAACAACTTCTCTTTTTGATTATAATATAAGTTTGATTGAAAAGATAATGTCACTAATAGAACATCGTTTTATTTTTCGAAAAGTAGCTTGGGATCCGAAAAAACAAATAAGATTAGATGTATTTTTAGAAGCCAAGAACCCTCTGTTTCTAGAACAAAAAATCTATACACAGGTATTTGAGGGGAAAAACGGCTTCTTGCCAAATCTTAGTGTTTTAGATGTACTCTTTAACCTAGGTCCCAACTGTGCAAATTATCTTAAAAATGCAGCTGTATTTATTTAAGGCCATTCTATTGTCACACTAATGGGTTTATGATCAGATAGTTTAACAGAATGTGTTTTAAAAGAAATTGTTTTAATTATAGGATCTGTTAAAATATAATCAATTCGTAACGGAAAATAAGGGAATTGATAAGTAGCTCCAAACCCGTCACCCTTGAGCAAAAATGAATCTTTCATTCCTTTTGAAAGAGCTCTGTAGCTCTCAGAAAATGCATTATTATTTAAATCAGTGCATATAATTTCAGGAAAGACGCACACATTCATGATTTTTTTAACTTGTAAAATCTGTGACTGTTGAATTGTAAATACTTCATTTATTTTAGAGCGAATTTTTTTAGAATAACGAGAATCGAGCAAAGTGTCTTTCAAATTAAAACTTAATGATTCAAAGTGAATATTATATAAACGTAAAGTATCTTTTTTATATAAAAAATCAACATGCATTCCTCCATTTTCAGACCCAGTAAATAAAATAGGTTGTGGATTGTATAATGGTAATTTAGATACAATACATGACCCAACTTTGCCGTTTTTAGTATAAGGAGTGAAAAATAAGTAAGGATAGTCTTTAAATGTTGGTGCTAAATCTATTGCGTACTCTTGAAAGGAAATAATATCAGGGCTTTCATTTGAAATAAAATTATCAATTTTTTTAGGAATATTAGATGTGTCTAACCATTCAAATCTATTAAAAGATCTCACATTATAACTCATCACAGAAAGTCCTTTAGAAGTGTTAATACCATTTTCTTTGAATTGATAAAGGAGACGCCACTCTTTAAAGCCAATAGCAAATGTTAATACAAATAAAATAAACGGCCACTGAAAACGTATGAGCCAAAAAATAAAAAAAAGAATATTAACAAAACACAACAAAGGAACGACCAATGAAAAAACGGGAATTAATACTATACTTGAAATACTTCCCATTGCGATTAACTGGAGCAGCAGCAACAGGGAATTTATAAAAGCGAAAACTCGAACAAATGTCTTTTTCCGTTTCATTGTAGCTATTTATTATTAGTCTTTACCTGCTTGAAAAAGATAATCTTTTTCATTCTGTGATAAACTTTCATATCCTGATGTACTTATCTTATCTAAAATAGCATCGATTTGTTTCTGATGTAAAGTATCAGTAGTCGTTGTAGATTTAGTTTTTTTTGATAGTTTTTTCTTATGTACTGTTCTTAAAGTTGGTTTTTTTTTAAATAAATCAATAGTTTTTGCAATAAAACGTTCAAAAGGAAGGCCAATGTCAATTCCATTTTGCAAACGTTGTGCATATAAAAACCCTAAAACCGCCCCACCTAAATGTGCCAAATGACCACCCGCATTTCCATAAGGAATTTGAATAATATCAATTAAAACAAAACCAATAGCTAAGTAGCGTAACTTTATGTTAAAGAAGATGATTCGAACTTCCTGATCTGGCGAATAAGTACTGATAAATACGAATATTCCCATAACACCTGCAGAAGCACCAATCATAGCTGGGGTAGTATTTTGAAAAGCAGGAAACAGTGCATAGCTCAACAAAAAAGTAAATGCACCCACTACTACTCCTAAAAAATAAACATTTAAAAAGATTTTTATGGAAAATAAATTTAAAAATAAACGAGAGGAAAAGTATAATAAATACATATTCCAGAATAGGTGAAAAAAACCGGAATGAATAAAACTATAGGTCAAAATTGACCATGGTCGAAACAATAAAGTTCCCCAATCTGAAGAGAGTTCAAAAAAACTAATAAAGGTTCCATACGGAATAGCAAAGAGGAAAAATAAAGTTTTTAAAAATAAAGGGAATATGAAGCAAATAATATTTAAAAGTATAAGCTTTTCAGCGCTATTCATCATTTGAACCTGGGATCTTATTTGATCTTTCAAAGTCATTAGTTCAAACGATTGTTATTGAATTGATTTTTTTTCCAATACCACAACATAACTAGTCCGGTAATAGCTCCCCCAACATGAGCAAAATGCGCTATAGGCCCAATTGAATAGGAGGTAAAGCCAAAAAACAAATCACTTAAAATTAGAACAGGAACTAAAATTTTAGCTTTTACTGGAATAGGTGGGAAAAGTAACATTAAACGTGCGTTTGGAAAAAGAAAGGCAAAAGCAACTAAGATTCCATATAATGCTCCAGAAGCACCTACCATAACTCCATTAAAAGCTGATAAACCAGATAATAATTTTTCGCGTCCTATCAGCTCTACCATATTATACGATAAATCACTTGTTTGGAAAAATGAATTAATTTGACTGACTGTTAATCCTTCAGCTAACAAAATATTAGACACTTCATTAATTTGAAAGTAATATAAGAGTAATTGAAATGCAGCAGCACCAAAACCAGTTGAAAGGTAGAAAAAGATGAATTTTTTTCGTCCCCACATTTGCTCAATAGGAGTCCCAAACATATAAAGTCCAAACATGTTAAAGAAAATATGCCCTATGTCACCATGCATAAACATATGAGTTAAGGGTTGCCAAATTTGAAATTTAGGACTCAAAGGATAGTGCAATGCAAAAAGATCATAAACAATATCTCCCAAGGAAATAGAAGCAACAAAAAAGATCACATTAATGATCAAAAGATGCTTTATGGTTTCCGTTATTGTTCGCATTAACTTAATTTTTGTTCAATCTCACTCTTTTCCAAAGTAATAAAAATCTTTTTATTGAAAGGAGAAATTGTAGTTTCTTTACAACCAAAAAAATCATCTAATAAAACTTGTTGTTCAACTATTAATAGGGAGTCTCCTGTTTTAATTGATAAGCTTTTTGCTAATGATTTTGCTACTTGGTCTGCATAACTAAAATGTTGGTCATCTGATATTTGATCAGATTCAGTTAAAATGGACTCAATCACATCTTCAATCTTATGAGAAGGACAAAGCTCTGGTGCGCCAAAAATTTCAAGAGTTTTGTGGTCTTTTAATTTAATTTGAAAGCCTAATGAATCTAAAATGTCTTCAGTTCCTTTAAACTGTTCTAACTGTTGAGGGTTTAATGAAATAAAAACAGGAAAAAGTAAGTGTTGACTTACCCCTTTCCTAGAAGTAATAGCGCTCAAAAATCGTTCATAAAGAATACGTTGATGCGCACGATGCTGATCGATTAATAGCATACTTGTTTTTAGGGGACACACAATATATTTTGAAAAAAGTTGAAAAACACGAGTAATTTCGGGTGTTTTAATCAATTCCTCTGAAGACTTTAAATCATAAGTATATTTAGTTTTTTCATCAGTGTAAAGTCCTTCGGATTGTAATATATTAATTGGCACTTTAGATTTGTTATTTTTAAAGGGATTAAAGCTTGAATCCACTTCAATAGGGGGGTTAGAGGGTGTTTTGTGTTTATAATCGTAAGGAAGTTCTATAGCCTGGTTCTGAAGAAAGTCTAAGGTTGGAACTATTTGAAAAATACCTAAGCTATGTTTAATCGCAGATCGTAAAATAGCGTAAAGACTTTGTTCATCATCAAATTTTACTTCTGTTTTTGTTGGATGAATATTAATATCTATTCTCTTAGAGTCAATATTTAAAAATAAAAAATAACCTGGATGATGTCCTGGTTTTAAGAGGCCTTGAAATGCTGTGATTATGGCATGATGAAGGAAAGAACTTTTAATAAAGCGATCATTAACGAAAAAAAATTGTTGCCCACGAGTCTTTTTTGCTTGAGAAGGTTTTAATACAAAACCTTCAAGTTTAGCTAAAGAAGTTGATTCTTCAACTGGAACTAGAAGAGAATCTAGTTTTGTTCCAAAAACATTGACAATACGTTTTCGGAAGGACGTGACAGGCAAATTAAAAATTTCATTTCCGTTATTAAAAAATAAAAAATTAATTCCCGGATGGACCAGAGCTACTCGATGAAATTCATCAATAATATGTCGTAATTCAACTGTATCAGATCTTAAAAAATTTCTCCTGGCAGGGATGTTATAGAACAAACTTTTTACTGCGATAGAAGTTCCTTTGGGTTGAGTAGAAAATGTTTGTTCTATAACATTACTGCCTTCTATTTTTAAGTGATGAGACACTTCTTCGTCTTTAGAACGCGTGTGGGCTTCTACTCTTGCAATTGCTGCAACAGAGGCAAGTGCCTCTCCACGAAACCCTTTTGTTTGTAATGCGAAAAGATCTTCCGCAACTTTTATTTTAGAGGTAGCGTGACGTTCAAAAGCCAGACGAATGTCAATACTATTCATTCCCATTCCATCATCAACTACTTGAACTAATGTTTTTCCAGCATCCTTTATTATAAGTTGAATATTTTTAGCACCAGCATCAACTGCATTTTCAAGTAACTCCTTAACAACAGATGCAGGTCTTTGTATGACTTCTCCTGCCGCAATTTGGTTGGCAACATGATCAGGTAAAAGCTTGATTCGATTGGTCATTAAACGGGTAAAGTAAAAATGGAAAGATCAAAATCTAATATATAAAGACACACGAAAACAAGACCTAAGATAATAAGTAAAAGACGTAAAGAAATGGAACGGTTTTTTTTAGTTCGCATTTGCACTCTAGCATCTTGCCATTGATTACCAAAATCATTAGAATTAAAGGTGTTTCTATATTTAGAAAACCTAGAATCAAATTCATAAAGATTACCTTCTTCTTTCCCCCTGTAATAACGAGGCGTATAATTATAACGCCTATTTTTATTAAGCTTGAATAAGTTTGACTTCAACATATTTCAAATGTACAAGAAAGCTATAAAATTAAGAACTCTACTAGAAGAAAATAATGATAAAAAACTTAATGTGTGTGTCTAAGTTGAATCATCTTAAGTGCAGCAACAGCAGCTTCCACTCCTTTATTACCATGTTTACCTCCACTTCTATTTTGAGCCTGCTTTAAGTTGTAATCTGTAAGTACACAAAAAATTACAGGAACCTCTGAATGTACATTCAAATCTTTAATACCCTGAGAAACAGATTCACATACAAAATCAAAGTGTTTTGTTTGGCCTTGAATAATACTTCCAATAGCAATGACAGCATCTGGATCGAAAGACTGAGCCTTTTTAGTACCGTAAACTAATTCAAAACTTCCTGGTACATGCCATACTTTAATATTCGCTTGTTTTACATTATTCTTTAATAGGGTATTAATTGCACCTTCTTTAAGGTCTGACGTTATATTATTATTCCACTGAGAAACAACAAGGTGAATTTTAAAAGAAGATCCATCAGGAACTAATTTTGGGTCATAAGAAGAAAGATTAGTTGAATTTGTCACCATTTATTTTAATAATGTCTCCAATTTTCCAATTTGAACTTCTACAAGCTCAGCTTCAGTAGATTCTGAAAATTCTTTTTCTATTCGCTTTAAAAATGTTAGTGCTTGTTTTGTTTTTCCAATAGAGGCACCCATCATAGCTGCTTTGTACAAATATTTTGGTGTACTGTACATATTATTGTTAATTTGAGCAGCTGTTACATAATAATCAAATGCATCTTCTTTTTGATCTAACTGTGCGAAAGCATCTCCAATAGCACCTTTTGAAAGAGCACTAAGCAAGACATCATCTGCACTGAATTTATCTAAATATAAAATTGCGTTATTGTAATCTTTTGTGTTTAAATAGGCCATACCTGCACTATAAGTAGCAAGTTTTGCCGCAGGAGTACCTTTATAATTTTCAATAATGTCTAGAAAACCATATTTTCCTTCTCCTCCATTAAGAGCTCTTAAGTATAAAGAATCAGCCTCAACACTATTAACTGCAAGATCAAAATAGTATTGAGCTTGGTTCAATTCACTAACGGCCTCACGCTCTTTAGGAACTACTATGTAACTGTTGTAACCCAAATATCCTAAAACACTCAAAGCAATTAAGCCAATAAACGTTAAAATAATATTTTGATACTTAACTACCCACTCCTCAGTTTTAGAGGCAGTCGTGTCTAAGGTATCGAAAACCTCTGCTGTTGTACTTTCTGTAACCTCTTCATTTTCTTTTGAAGTGGAAACTGATTTTTTTGCACCGCGTTTTTTGTATGTAGCCATTATAAATTTTATTAAGCGCACAAAATTAGTCATTTTATTCTAATTCAAAAAGTCCTTCCATAGCTTCTAACTTGTTATTTTTGTGTCTTATGTATTTAAAACAACTTACACTTACTAATTACAAAAATATTAGCTACAAAACATTTGATCTAAACCCCAAGATTAATTGTTTTATTGGAAACAATGGCGTTGGAAAGTCAAACATCCTTGACGCAATTTTTCATTTATCTTTTGGAAAAAGTTATTTTAACCCAATTTCAATCCAAAATATTCAATTTGGATCTGATTTTTTTGTTTTAGAAGGTCGTTATGAAAAAGACAAGCGTGAAGAAAAAATCATTTGTAATGTTAAAAAAGGGCAGAAAAAAACTATAAAAAGGAATGGGAAAGCATATATAAGACTTGCTGATCACTTGGGATTAATTCCTACAGTAATTATTTCACCTGCAGATCAAGATCTAATTTCGGAGGGCAGCAGTATTAGAAGAAAGTTTATTGATGCTGTAATAGGGCAAACTGATGCGGAATTTCTTAAACATTTGATAGAGTATAATAAAATACTCTCGCAAAGAAATGCTTTGCTTAAATTTTTTATGTTAAATCAAACCTTTGATTCTGACACTTTAAACATTTACAACTTACAATTAGCTGAAAGAAGTACAACTATTTTTGAAAAAAGAAAGGCTTTTATGCTCCAGTTTATTCCTATTTTTAAAGCTTGTTACCATAGTATAAGTGACCAGGAAGAAAATATTAACTTAATCTTTGAAAGTCAACTTTTTAGATCATCTCACCTTAAACTTCTTGAACAAAGTCTAGCAAAAGACCGCTTTACTCAATATACAAGTTGTGGGATTCATAAAGATGATATTCACTTTCTAAAAGATGAATATCCTATTAAAAAATTTGGTAGTCAAGGAGAGCAAAAAACATTTCTTATAGCACTTAAATTGGCACAATTTGATTTTCTTAAATCAAAAACTGGTTTCCCTCCTATTTTACTTTTAGATGATGCTTTTGATAAATTGGATCAACTTAGGGTATCACAAATAGTGTCCTTAGTAGATCAAAATGATTTTGGACAAATATTCATTACAGATACTCATAAAGATAGAACTCTGCAAGCACTTTCAAAAACAACATCAGGATATGAAATATTTGATTTATAAAAATTATAAAGCATTTTTACTATTAATAATGATCTTTTTAACAATCAGTTGTGTTTCTAAAAATGCTGTTTCAATCGATCAATTGAAAGGTTATTGGGAAATTGATTTTATTGAGCAACAAGGAGAGGTGTTTAAAACAAATTCCGTGACACCTCTCTATGACCATTACATTCTTAATGAGAAAAAAGGAGTTCTCAATAAAGTTGCTCCATCTATGACGGGAATATTTCAAACTTCAACAAATGCTAACGCTTTTAAAGTACAAAGAAGAAAAGAAGGTTTTTATTTAACATTCAAAACCTCTTGGGATGAGTGGTCTAAAAAAATAGTTTTTCTTGATGATCAAAAGCTTATATTAGAACATGAAAAAAAAACCTATTATTATAAAAGACCCAGTTTAATTAACTTAAGCAATGAATAATTCGAAAAATAAGTTTGATCCAAAACCTATTAAAGTTGTGTTGGATGACATTGTTGGACAAAAGTCATTAAAAAAAGGTGTTCAAAATATTAGAATTTGTGATGCTTGGGGTGAATTGATGGGAAAACATATTTTACAATATACTAATGAGGTTCGTTTCTCACATAACACTCTTTATGTCTCTTTACATTCA
>JABGXI010000100.1:0-7233 GCA_018675855.1 Flavobacteriaceae bacterium
AATCAACTTAAAATTGCTGAATTATTCATTGGTTACGACCATCGATTTGGAAAAAATAGAGAAGCAACAGTTGCCGATTTAACTTCATTCGGAAAAACATATGATTTTAAAGTAAACATTATTCCAGCACAAGATGTTTCCGCCATTACCGTAAGTTCTACCAAAATTAGAACTGCTATTCTAGATGGAGATTTTATAAAAGTAGTTGATTTTTTAGGTCGCTTTTTTCAGTTATCAGGAACTGTAACTAAAGGACAAAGCTTGGGTAGAACCATTAACTTCCCAACAGCAAACCTACTCATTGATTCTCAGCATAAAATCATTCCACCAAAAGGAGTGTATTTGGTGTCCATTTTCCATCATCAAAATCAATACTATGGAATGATGAATATCGGAACAAGACCAACCCTTAATGGAGACAAGCAAACCATTGAAGTTCATATTTTTGAATTTAATAAAAATATATACAGCAATTCTTTAACCATACATTTTATTGAGAAAATCAGAGATGAACAAAAGTTCGAATCCTTAGATGCCCTAAAAAAACAATTAATAAAAGATAAAGAAATTTGTAAAAGAAACCTCTCATTAAAAGGATGGAATTAAAATTACTTTATTTTTACAGAAAATTATCTCCATGCTAGGATTGCACTTCATAAGAGAAAACAAAGAGGCCATTTTAAAAGGTTTAGAAAAAAGAAATTTTAAACAGCCCGAACTGATTAATGAAATTATCGAATTAGATCAACACAGGAGAAGTCTTCAGTCTAATTTGGATCAACAGCTTGCAAGTGCAAATAAATTAGCAAAAGAGATAGGAGATCTTTTCAAAAGCGGTGAAATAGCAAAAGCCAATGTTCTTAAAGAAGAAACTTCTAGCTTAAAGACAAAGACTAAATCTCTTCAAGAACAATTACAAGATACCGAAGCGACTCTTTTTGACTTAAGAACCCAAATACCAAATATTCCTCATAAAAGTGTTCCCAAAGGGAATAGTGAAGATAGTAATCAAGAGATTTTCAAAGAAGCCACCATCCCAACTCTTGATACCGGAGCACTTCCTCACTGGGAGCTTGCAAGTAAATATGATATTATTGATTTTGAATTAGGTAGCAAAATTACTGGTGCTGGATTTCCCGTTTATAAAGGAAAAGGTGCACGATTACAAAGAGGACTCATTAATTACTTTTTAGATAAAAATACAGAAGCTGGATACAAAGAAATGCAAGTGCCGCACTTAGTAAACGATGCCTCTGGTTTTGGAACGGGACAGCTACCTGATAAAGAAGGTCAAATGTACCATGTTCAAAATGATGATCTTTACCTGATTCCAACAGCTGAAGTCCCTTTGACAAACCTCTACAGAGACACTCTCTTAGAAGCCTCAGAGTTACCAATCTGTATGACAGGATATACACCATGTTTCAGAAGAGAAGCAGGGAGTTATGGCGCGCATGTGAGAGGCCTTAATCGTTTACATCAGTTTGACAAGGTTGAGATTGTTCGTATTGAAGAACCACAAAATGCAATGCAAGCACTTGACGAAATGGTTGATCATATTAAATCCATATTAAAAGATCTTGAATTACCATACCGTATTTTACGATTATGTGGTGGCGATCTAGGTTTTACTTCTGCGCTTACTTACGATTTTGAAATTTACTCAACAGCTCAAAAGCGGTGGTTAGAAATTAGCTCGGTCTCAACTTTTAATGACTTTCAAGCAGAGCGATTGCAATTGAGATACAAAGATAAAAGCGGGAAAAAACAAAGTGTTCATACATTAAACGGGAGCTCCCTGGCACTTCCAAGAGTGGTTGCTGGGTTATTAGAAAATTGTCAAACATCTGAAGGCATTGTTTTACCAAGATCACTGGTTCCTTATACTGGTTTTGACAAAATAAGCTAATGATTATATATAATGTCACTTCGCAAGTTGCTCCAGAGATCGAGAAGATTTGGATAGAATGGATGGAGAAGTATCATCTTCCAAAAGTGTTTTCCACTAACTATTTCGAAGATATTTCAATTTTAAAAGTTAGCATGGATCAACCTTCAGACCCAACATTTGCAGTCCAGTATAAAGCAAATTCAAATGAAGCACTAAAGGAATATCTTGATAAAGATGCACCTTTTTATAAAAATGAAATTCATCAAAAATTTGGAGAACAAGTGCTGTCTTTTGAAACTTACCTTGAATTAGTTCGCAAGCTAGTATGAAACCTGTAAGAGCAAAAAAAAAATTAGGTCAACATTTTTTAAAAGATCATTTAATTGCTGAAAAAATTGCTGATCTACTCAACTTTAAAGACTATCAAACAGTTTTAGAAATTGGTCCTGGAATGGGTGTTTTAACTCAATTTTTAGTTCCAAAAAAGAAAAAATTACATCTTATAGAAATAGATAGAGAGTCTGTCACTTATCTTAAGAATACTTATTCCGAAATAGAAGCTTCATTAACTGAAGGAGATTTTTTGAAGTTAGACTTACAAAAAATTATTGGGAAAAATCCTTTCGCAATTATAGGTAATTTTCCTTATAATATTTCCACTCAAATTGTTTTCAAAACTATAGAAAACAGAGAGCAAATACCGTTTTTTGCAGGTATGTTTCAAAAAGAAGTTGCCGAAAGGATTTGTGAGCCTGCAGGTTCTAAAAAATATGGAATTCTTTCTGTTTTAGCACAACTATTTTATACTACAACCTATTTATTTACCGTTCCTCCGGAGGTCTTTAATCCACCACCAAAAGTAAATTCCGCAGTAATGCAAATGGTTCGTAAAGAAGATTTTAGCTTAGATTGTGACGAATCACTACTCTTTAAAATCGTTAAATTAAGCTTTCAACAGAGACGCAAAACATTACGCAATAGTTTAAAAACATTGAATCTTTCTTATTTATTAAGAGAAGATGTTATCTTTGACTTACGCCCAGAGAAGCTCTCTGGAGTAGACTTTATCCAACTGACAAAAAGGATTGGCCATGGCAACATTTCAAATTGACACGTCTTTTTTAGATAGTATCAAATCTCTTATCGAGCAGGGAAATAATGCCTTGTTAATAAAGAAACTAAAGCCAATTCACTATGCAGATATTGCTGAAATAATAGAAACACTTTCTATAGAAGAAGCTACTTATATCATTAAGCTATTAAAAAGTGAAACTACTGCAGATGCCTTAACAGAAGTTGACCCAGATACTCGTGAGCAAATTTTAGACAATCTATCAATAAATGAAATTGCAAGAGAAGTTTCTGAACTTAAAACCGATGATGCTACAGATTTAATTCTTGAATTACCAGAAGCAAGAAAAGAAAAAGTAATGTCTCAAATACAAGATGACGAACATGTAAAAGACATTCGTGATCTTCTTCGTTATGATGAAAATACTGCAGGTGGTTTAATGGCAAAAGAACTCGTTAAGGTTGAAGAAGATTTGAGTGTTTTGAAATGTCTAAATAAAATGCGTGCACAAGCAGAAAACGTAACCCGTGTTCATTCCATTTATGTAGTTGATCAAAATAACGTATTAAAAGGCCGTCTTTCCCTAAAAGATTTAATAACTGCAAATTCAAGAGATAAAGTTAAGGACATTTACATTCCCAAAGTTGATTTTGTAACTGATGATCAGGAAAACGAAGAGGTTGCTAAAATCATGTCTAAATATGACCTAGAGGCTATTCCAGTTGTGAATAACAAAAAGGAACTATTGGGCCGTATTACAATTGATGATATCGTTGATGTAATTAAAGAAGAAGCAGACAAAGATTATCAATTAGCTGCAGGTATCTCTAAAGATGTTGAAGCAGATGATACTATTTTTGAATTAGTAAAAGCTCGTCTCCCATGGTTGTTCTTAGGGCTTTTAGGGGGGCTTGGAAGTGTATTTATTTTACAAGATTTTGAAGTAATCATGGAACAACCTCGTTTACGGAATTTATTTTTTTATACCCCCCTTATTGCTGCAATGGCAGGTAATGTAGGCGTTCAATCTTCTGCAATTATTGTCCAAGGTTTAGCAAATGATGCGGTTAAAGGCTCGCTTTTCAATCGATTAATCAAAGAGGTTGGCTTGAGCCTAATTAATGGACTTGCTTTGGCATTAATCATTATTATTTTTGGTGCACTAATCAACCAAGAGTTATTGGTAAGTTTTACAATTGCAGGATCTATGATTTTGGTTATAGTAGTAGCTGCACTTGTAGGAACTTTTGTTCCTCTCATACTAGACAAAAAAAGTATTGACCCTGCAATTGCTACAGGTCCTTTTATCACAACTGCTAATGATATTTTTGGTATTTTTTTATTTTTCTATATCGCCAAACTTGTTCTAGCCTTTTAAATGAAAGTCCCTTTAATACTTCATATAGACGAAAATCATCCTTTATTAGTTGAAGGATTAGAAATATTGGGCTATAAAAATATCATAGCTTATAAAACTCCCATAAAGGAAGTTTTAAAGAATTTACATCATTACTCAGGTATGGTAATTAGAAGTAGACTCCCTGTCAATAAAGAATTTATTGATGCAGGTAAAAATTTAAAATTTATTGCCCGCGTGGGAGCAGGAATGGAAAATATTGATGTAGAATATGCCCAAAGTAAAAATATACAACTTATTGCAGCCCCAGAAGGAAATAAAAATGCCGTCGGAGAACATACCTTAGGGCTTTTACTAAGTCTTATGAATAAACTTAGAAATGGCCACCAGAGTATTAGACAAGGAGATTGGTTAAGAGAGGAACACCGTGGTTGGGAATTAGAAGGAAAAACAATAGGTATTATTGGGTATGGGAATACAGGTAAGAAATTTGCTGAAAAATTAAAGGGATTTAATGTAACCATTATATACAACGATATCCTGCGTGGTATTGGCGATAAAAATGCCACAGAAGTATCCATTAAAACTTTACAAGAAAAATCAGATATTTTGTCCTTACATATACCACAAAACGAAAGCACCAATCAAATGATTAATACTTCATTTATTAAAGCAATGAAAAAGCCGTTTTGGTTTCTAAATACTGCCCGAGGGAAAGCAGTGGTAACTGAAGATTTAGTAGAAGGTCTTAATTCTGGAAAAATTTTAGGTGCAGGACTTGATGTTCTAGAATATGAATCTGCTTCTTTTCGTTCTATTTTTAAAAAAGCTAATCGCCCTATAGCACTAGAACGTCTTCTCTCAGCAGAAAATGTATTGTTAAGTCCTCATGTAGGTGGCTGGACTTTTGAAAGTCATCGTAAACTAGCACAAACTATTTTAAATAAAATCAAAATATTATGAATTCCCCAAAAAATGTTTTAGTTGTCTGTACTGGAAATTCATGTCGAAGTCAAATCGCACATGGCTGGCTAAACTATTTTACTGGTGGTACTGCCTTCATCTATTCTGCTGGAATAGAAACTCATGGAGTGAACCCTATGGCCATAGCCACAATGGCTGAAGAAGGAATCGATATTAGTAGTTATACCTCAAATTTAGTGGAAGAATATGATAGGATTACTTTTGATTTTATTTTAACAGTTTGTGATCATGCCTATGAAAATTGTCCGATTATTCCTTCAAAAAATGCAATAAAATTACACCATAATTTTTCTGATCCTTCAAAACTAAAAAGTACTAGCGTGCAAGAAAATAAAGTTGCTTTTAGAAAAACACGCGAAGAAATAAAAAAGTATTGCAATACTTTTGTAAAAACCAATCTAAGTATCTTTTAGTACAAACTGGGCCGTTTCACTTGTTCGTTGCTCTAAAAGAACTTCTTTTCCAGTTTTTTTAATGTATTGAGTTGCCTTTATGTCAAAATGACGAATCGTAAACAAATCAACACCTTCGATTACTTCTACATTAAATCTAGACCTTAAAACAAGAACTAATTCTTGAAGTCGATTGTATTTATTTGTGACACAAACAGAAAAAGTAATTGCAGAGTTTTGTATTAATTCAACAGGCATTTGATATTCGTGAAGTAAGCTAAAAATATAGCTGATATTTTCTTCTACAATAAATGAAAAATCAATAGAAGAAAGTTGAATTAAAACCTGATCTTTTTTAACAATATAACAAGGTACATGGGGCTCTAATGTTTTGCCTTTAGAGACAGATGTACCGTGATCTAATGGGTTTTCAAAAGACTTTACAAATAATGGTATTTCTTTTCTTTGTAAAGGCTGAAGTGTTTTAGGATGAATTACAGAAGCTCCATAGAAAGCTAATTCTATTGCCTCTCTATAAGAAATTTGATTTAGTAGTTGAGTATCACTAAAAACACGAGGATCTGCATTAAGAATCCCAGGGACATCCTTCCAAATAGTTACGGATTCTGCATTTAATGCATATCCAAAAATAGCTGCAGAATAATCTGATCCCTCCCTTCCTAAGGTAGTTGTGAAATTATTTGAATTACTCCCTATAAATCCCTGGGTAATCACCAAAGAGGAGTTACCAACCTGATTCTTTACATTTGAGAGCGTAGCATCCCAATCAAGATTGGCAGCACGATAATAATCATCCGTTTTAATACAATTCCTAGCATCTAACCAAGAGCTATTTATACCTTCATAAACTAAATAATGATGAATAATAGTAGTTGATAAAAGCTCTCCAAAACTGACAACTTGATCATAAACATAGCTATAATCTGGAGATTTATTAAGCCTTATAAACGCATGTAGTTCCTCAAATAATTCATTGACTACTGAGCACACCTCAACTCTGTTTTCTTTAAAAAGATCTTCAATAATTTCTAAGTGATATACCTTTAATTCAATTAGTCCTTTTGGGGTTTTTGTCTTATCACTAAAATATTGCTTTATAATTTCTTCTAAAGCATTAGTACTTTTTCCCATGGCAGAAATCACTACTAGCGTTTTTTCAAAGCCTACAGATTTAAGGACTTTTAAAATGTTTTTAACTCCAGCAGTATCTTTAACTGATGCTCCCCCAAACTTAAATACTTTCATCACCTAATTAATGTTTTGCTAAATAACTTTTCATAGACTCTACGTCCATTTGAACAGTACTCCATTCTTGAAGGACATTTGCACCACTTTTTTCATAGAATTTTAAGGCTGGAGTATTCCAATCTAAAACATTCCATTCAATACGTTGAACCCCTTTTTTGTGAGAATAGTTTATAAAAGCTGAATACAGCTGGGTACCATAACCCCTTCCCTTATGATTCTCAGTAACAACCAAGTCTTCCAAATGAAAAGTAGGCCCTTTCCAAGTAGA
>JABGXI010000014.1:0-17029 GCA_018675855.1 Flavobacteriaceae bacterium
AAAAACAAGAAAAGAAACTCATTCGGTTTACGACTACTTATATGGTACTTTTAAAAGTTACTATAGCATAATAAGTACTCCCGAAATGATTCAGTTTCACATAATTAATCAGGCGCATATTAGACAAAGCACTTATCAAAGCGATATGATCAAGACCATTGTTAAAAATTTAATAAGGGATTTAAAGTCTTCTAAAAAAATAAAAGCTTTTAACAGAAAACATGAATTTCTACTCTTAAGTTTCATGTTAGTTGGCGCTCCTCCAGAATTGTTTATTGCTACTCATACTTCAGATATAAATTTAACAAGTGAACAATTAGCAACTTTTCTTGCAAAGCTTTTTCATAAGGTTTTAATGGAATAAGACCACTCATTAAATCAACATGAAATATCTGATTATGATGAAAGCTGTATTTTGGTAACTTTTAACTTCCTAAAAGTACATAGATTAAAATCGTAATTACACAAAGAGAAATTGAAAACGGCTTGGTATACCTCCACGTTTTTAAGTCCATCAATGGAGGTTGTGCCTCCCATTCTATTTGTGACTGTGGATAAAAATAAGAAACCCCAAACATTACAGTTACATTCAACAGAAATTCGATTCCCCATATATGAACAAAATGGATGTCAATAGGAAAAATAAATGTAGTAAGTATATAGAATGTTAATCCAATCAAAAGAGCAGTTTTAGCTGCTGTGGCTGAGATAGTTTTAGTAAAAAAGCCTGCTAGCATAATGGAAGCAATGGGAATAAAGAAAATTCCATTTAATTGTTGTAAAAGTTGATAGAGACCGTCAGGAGCATTAGCTACAAAAGGCGCAACAAGAATTGCGAAAAAAGCCAAAATAGTAGAGGTTATTTTTCCTACTCGTACTAATTTTTTATCCTCACAATCTTTTTCAAAGATGCCTTTATAAATATCTATGCTAAAAATAGTAGCAGCACTATTCAAAACACTATTAAAAGTACTTAATACCGCCCCAATTACAATGGCTGCAAATAAACCAATAAGCCCGACAGGAAAAACTTTTTTGATCAGTTCTGGATAAATCATATCCTGATTTTCATAGAGCGAATCTCCATAGTAATAAAAACCTATCACTCCGGGCAAGATAATTATCAAAGGGACAAATATTTTTAAGACTCCTGTATATAATAATCCTTTTTGGGCTTCAACCAAACTTTTAGCACCTAAAGCGCGTTGAATAATTGTTTGGTTCATGCTCCAAAAATAAAGTTGGTTAATAATTAAACCAGTGAATAGAACACTAAAAGGCATAATAGAGTCTGAGGCACCCACTACATTAAACTTTTCTGGTGCATGCTCATAAACTTTGATTAATCCGGTCAAAAGATTTCCATCACCAATACTTACTAAAGCAATACAAGGTACTGCTAGACCTCCAATTAATAAACCATACCCATTTATAGTGTCGGAAACAGCTACGGCTTTTAGGCCTCCGAAAATAGCATATAAAGAGCCTAATAAACCAATACCAATAACAGTTATAATAATTCCTTGTTGTTGAGAAATATCAAGGACTTCTGAGACATTAAAAATACTTTCGAGATTAATGGCTCCAGTGTACAACACAATAGGCAATAAGGTAATCACAAAAGAAATCATTAAGAAAAAGGCGACAAGAGTTCGAGTAGTTTTATCAAAACGTTGTTCTAAATATTGGGGAATGGTGGTCAATCCCATTTTTAAATATTTAGGTACAAAGTAAATTGCAGCAATAATTAGTGCTAGGGCAGAGGTTACTTCCCATGCAATAATAATAAATCCATTTTTATAAGATGAACCATTCATGCCTATCAAGTGTTCTGTAGAGATATTGGTCAACAACATAGAGCCTGCAATGACAACTCCAGTTAAACTCCTCCCCCCCAAAAAATAACCATCTTGTGAATTTAAATTTTCTTTACGCAATTTATACCATGAATACAGAGCAACAAAAGCGGTATAAGCAATAAAAGTTAGGAGGGTCATCATGGGTACTTGTTATTTAATCTATTATTTCTGAAAGGCTAACTACCCGTTTTTCTGTGACCGACTTTTCAGCAGCTATGCATATTGCCATGCTATTCAGGCCTTCTTTCGCACTAATTGGCGTAGGGTTTCGCTGTTCTAAACTACTAATAAATTCCTGCATTTCAAGTCGATAAGAATCTGCATAACGTTCTAGGAAAAAATCTAGAGGTAAAGCCGAATGAAAGCCATTTGCATCAACACTATAATTATCATCTAGCGTTTTATTTTTTGCTCCAGTCATTCCTTTATCTCCAAAAACTTCAATTCGTTGGTCATAACCATAGATTGAATTTCGACTATTATTGATACTTGCCATTCCACCTTTTTTAAATGTAAGAGTAGTTAGGGCGGTATCTATATCTCCCAATTCTTTAATCTTAGGATCCCCATAAACGGTAGCACTTGCATACACACTTTCTACCTTATCATCCATTAGATAACTCGCTATATCAAAGTCATGTATGGCCATATCTAGAAATAATCCGCCAGAGGTTTTTAGGTAGTTTAGCGAGGGAGGTCCCGGATCTCGACTTGTAATATTAATGAGTTGTGGAGTGCCAATAATTCCTTTTTCAATACGTTTTTTTATTTTTAAAAAATTGGGATCATATCTTCTGTTAAAACCTACCATAAAATGTACTTGGGTTGTTTCTACAAGCGTAACAACTTCTTGAACCACAGCTAATGACAAATCCATAGGTTTTTCACAAAAAATTGCTTTTCCAGCATGAGTTACAAGTTTAATTTGCTCTGCATGAAATGAAGTAGGAGAGGTAATTATTACAGCATCAACGTCTACTCCTAGTAATAAAGATTCAATGTTTTTATAAAATTGTGAAACGCCAAATTGCTTGGCATAGATTTGTGCCTCCGAATTGGCATGTGCAACAGCAACAACCTCTGCTTGGGAGATATATCGCGTAATGTTAGCAAGGTGTATTTTACCTATACGACCTAGACCCACAACACCAATTCGAACTTTATTCATAATTAACTATTCTGACAAAATCAAATATAAAAAAAGACAATTTTAAATTACAGTTTTTTTTAATACTTAATTATGCGTTTTTTTTCAGATTATAATTTCTTAACTACATAGGTAACCACTCCCCATATAATTAATTCGTTTTCTTCAGTTACTTTTATGGATTGATATTTCGGATTTTCAGGTATTAATAACACTTCATCTTTGGTTACCTTAAGACGTTTTACAGTAAATTCTCCATCAATAAAACAAACCGCAATTTTATTATCTATGGGTTCTAAACTTCGGTCAATCACTAACAAATCTCCATCGTCTAAACCTGCGCCTTGCATTGATTCGCCAGAAACACGAGCATAAAAAGTAGCCTCTTCGTTACTCACAACTTCTTGGTCAATACTGATTCTTAATTCTTTAAAATCATCCGCAGGAGAAGGAAAACCTGCAGAAATACCTTCTTGTACCCAGTGCATTTTTTTATGATACTCTCGGTTTGGGCGATAGAATACTAATTTTTCTGATTTCACATCCTTTTATTTTACAGTAATAATTTCATTGAGTTCGGTCGTGAATCGTTGTGATAAGTGTTCTTGTTTCATTTTCCAGGTACGATTTAAATCCTGGTTTGCTAATTTTATACGATGCGGTCCAAAACGTTTGTGAATACGATCCACACTTTGCATGAGAGTTAAATGCTTGTTGTTATTATTTTGGAAAATACTTAGCTGCCGCTTTTCTGTGGGGATAAGTCCCATAATCATCACTCCAGCTTTTTTATAATGAACTCCTTTTTTAAATATTTTTTGTAGCCCCGTAACAGCATGTTTACTTAAAAGAATACTCGAATTGGTAGCATAGGGAAGGGGTAGTACGCAACTATTTTGATAAGGAAAGCCTCCTTTTTTGTGAGGATCACTACGCACAAAAACCAATAATGCATTGCAGCTGCTGCGTTGCTTGCGCATTTTTTCTGCACAGCTTGTGGCAAATGTTGAAATGCGTTCTTCTAAATCTGAAAATTGTGTTATCGTTCCTTCAAAGCTTCGGGTGGTAGCAATTCCTTTTTTCATAGGAATAATTTCTTCAAGTTGTATGGAAGAAACACCTGATAAATCTTTTTTTAGTCGCAAGCCTAATACACTCATGTGTTTTCGAACCCAGGCATCAGGAAGTTGAGTGAATTGTAAGGCATTACAAACTCCAATCGCTTCGAGGCGTATTTTATGTTTCCTGCCCACACCCCAAACATCACCTATTTTGGTCCACTGTAAAGCCTTGATTCTTTTTTTTTCTGTATCAATAGCATAAACACCTTGCGTGCGATTCACGAATTTTTTAGCAATTTTATTAGCAATTTTTGCGAGTGCTTTGGTGGGAGCTATACCAACGGAAACTGGAATACCGGTCCATTTGCGTACTTGCTTTCGCATCCTTTGTCCTTCTTGCTCTAGGTTAAACAAATCGAAGCCTTTGAACTGTAAGAAGGCTTCGTCAATACTGTAAATCTCTAAGTTTGGGGTGTATTTTTCAAGAATTGTCATAACCCTATTACTCATATCGCCATAGAGTGGATAGTTAGAAGAAAAAACTTTCACACCCTGTTGTTTAAATTGTTGTTTGTATTTAAAGGCAGGAGCACCCATAGGAATATTTAATGCTTTTGCTTCGTTACTTCGCGCAATAACACAACCGTCGTTATTGGAAAGAATTACCACGGGTTTGCTTTCCCACTTTGGTTGGAATACTCGCTCGCAAGAAGCATAAAAATTATTACAATCTACTAGTACAAACATGTGGAAAAAGATATTAAAATGTTGTTTAATAAATCAATGTTTTCTTAAAAGTTTTTTAATGATTTAAAGGGCAGTTATTAAGAAGTATCTGTAAAAATAAAAACGCCTTTTTTTATTAAAATAAAGAACCGCTTAAGGCAAAAGTTGTAATTTTGATATTAGGATTTTAGCATGAACCTAATACATGGATAATTATTCGTTTTTAAACGCCGCTCATACTGCATATTTTGCAGAATTATATGATCAATATCTGCAACAACCAGACACTATAGAGCCTAGCTGGAGAGCCTTTTTTCAAGGATTTGATTTTGGGTTAGAAAATAACACTTTTTCCGATGGTACTACCTCACTAGAGGTTCCGGAACAAGTTCAAAAAGAATTTAGAGTAGTAAAACTTATAGATGGATACCGCAATAGAGGACACTTGTTTACTAAAACCAATCCTGTTCGAGATCGAAGAAAGTACGAGCCTACCTTAGACTTGGAAAATTTTGGTTTAGCGCAAGGAGATTTGCTAACGATTTTTAATGCAGGAGAAATTATGGGGATTGGCCCAAGTTCGTTAGAAATAATTGTTAAGCATCTGAAGCTTATATATTGCGACTCTATCGGAGTTGAATATATGTACATTCGAAAACCAGAAAAGGTTAATTGGATACAAAACTGGTTAAATATTAATGATAACCACCCACAGTTTTCAATTGATCAAAAAAAACATATTCTCAAAAAATTGAACCAGGCAGTTAGCTTTGAAAATTTTTTACACACAAAATATGTAGGGCAAAAACGTTTTTCTTTGGAAGGTGGAGAATCCTTAATACCTGCTTTAGATGCTATAGTTGAGGCAGCGGCTAATCAAGGTGTAGAAGAATTTGTAATGGGAATGGCCCATAGAGGACGTCTGAATACCCTAACCAATATTTTCGGAAAATCAACTAAAGATATTTTTAGTGAATTTGACGGGAAGGATTATGAAGAAGTTGTTTTTGATGGCGATGTCAAATATCACTTAGGATGGACTTCTCAGAGAGTTACTGACAATGGCAAGCAAATTAACATGAACATTGCGCCTAACCCCTCACACCTGGAAACGGTAGGTGCAGTTGTTGAAGGAATTACACGAGCTAAATTAGAAAATAAGTTCGATGGGAATACAAATAAAGTATTGCCTATTATTGTTCATGGAGATGCTGCAATAGCAGGTCAAGGATTGTCTTATGAAATTGTTCAAATGGCAGGATTAAAGGGTTATGGAACGGGAGGAACAGTCCATATTGTGGTTAATAATCAAATTGGATTTACAACGAATTATTTAGATGCACGAACCAGTACCTATTGCACTGATGTTGCTAAAGTGACACTTTCACCGGTAATACATGTAAATTCAGATGATGCCGAGGCAGTAGTTCACGCCACATTATTCGCATTAGACTATAGAATGCGATTTAAAGGAGATGTTTTTATTGATCTTTTAGGCTATCGAAAATATGGCCACAATGAAGGAGATGAACCACGTTTCACTCAGCCTCAACTTTATAAAGCCATTGCGAAGCATCAAAATCCTAGAGATATTTATGCAGACGGATTAAAAGCTGCAGGCGCTATAGACGATGAATACGTAAAGTTATTAGAAAAAGAATATAAAGATTCTTTAGAGTATGATCTTATGGATTCAAGGAAAATTGAAACTACTGTCATCACACCTTTCATGGCTGATGAATGGAAAACCTTTGTTCGTGTTGATGAAGTTGAAATGGTAAAAAGAGTAGTGACAGGTATTTCTAATAAACTTTTAGATACTGTTGCTGAAGCAATTACTACATTACCAACTGAGCATAGTTTTTTACGAAAAATCGAACGATTAATAGCTGATCGTAAAGTAATGTATTTCGAAAAAGATCAATTGGATTGGGCTATGGGAGAATTACTTGCCTATGGAACCTTACTTCACGAAGGATATAATGTTAGACTTTCTGGGCAAGATGTTGAACGAGGAACTTTCTCTCACCGTCACGCTGTTTTGAAAACAGAGAATTCTGAAAATGAAATTATTTTACTCAATGCAATAAGCCCTAAAAATCAGGGACATTTTAGTGCTTATAATTCGCTTCTTTCAGAGTATGGGGTAATGGGCTTTGATTACGGATATTCAATGGCAAGTCCTAACACCTTGACTATATGGGAAGCTCAGTTTGGAGACTTCTCAAATGGTGCACAAATTATGTTGGATCAATATATTTCATCTGCAGAAGATAAGTGGAAACTTCAGAATGGAATTGTATTATTACTTCCACATGGATATGAAGGACAAGGAGCAGAGCACTCTTCTGCACGAATAGAACGCTACCTTCAATTATGTGCAAAAGACAATATGTTTGTAGCTAATTGTTCTACTCCAGCAAACATGTTTCATATTCTGAGAAGACAGATGAAAACAAACTACCGAAAACCATTAATAATATTTACCCCTAAAAGTTTATTGAGACATCCACAAGCAGTTTCGTCTAAAAATGAATTGATAAAAGGAGAGTTTAAGCCATTGATTCCTGACGAGGTTGTAAATAAAAAAAATGTAACTTCTATTGTATTTTGTTCAGGCAAATTTTATTATGACCTATTTATGGCTCGAGAAGAGAAAGACCGAATGGATGTTGCAATAGTTAGACTAGAACAACTCTTTCCACTTCCTGTAACAGAAATTGAGACTATAATTTCACAGTTTAAAAATGCAACTGATATTGTTTGGGCTCAAGAAGAGCCAAGAAATATGGGTGCCTGGAGTTTTTTATTATTACATCTTCCTAACTCGCAACGTTTTCGACCTGCAACAAGAAGATATTATGGAGCTCCAGCAGCAGGAAGTGCAATACGATACAAACGTCGTCATCAACAAGTAATTAATTATGTTTTTGACCCGACACAAGATAATTTTATAAGAAAACCAAAGAAATAGATCATGATTTTAGAAATGAAAGTTCCTTCTCCAGGAGAGTCTATCACTGAAGTTGAAATCGCTCAATGGCTAGTCGCTGATGGGGAATATGTTGAAAAAGATCAGGCAATTGCTGAAGTAGACTCAGACAAAGCTACATTAGAATTACCGGCAGAAGTAAGTGGAATTATAACCTTTAAGGCAGAAGAAGGAGACGCTGTAGAGGTAGGAGCTGTGGTTTGTTTAATAGATACCAAAGGTCAAGTTCCTGTTAGTGGTTCTGCTCTGAAAGAATCGGCTTCCAAATTAGTAGCCGATAAACCAATTAAAGCAACAGAATTTCACGAAAAAAATTATGCAAGCAATACACCTTCTCCTTCTGCTAAAAAAATCATGAGTGAAAAAGGAATTGACCCAAAATCTATTCAAGGAACCGGAAGAGCAGGTAGAATAACAAAAGACGATGCTCTTCAGGCGAATACCGCAATGGGAACCAAACCTGACTGGGGTGATCGTGGTCAAACTAAGAGTAAGCTTTCGATGTTACGGCGAAAAGTAGCTGAACGGCTGGTACAGGCCAAAAATGAAACAGCTATGTTGACAACCTTTAACGAGGCAGATATGGCACCTATTTTTGAGCTTCGCAAACAATATAAAGATGCTTTTCTTGAGAAGCATGAAGTTAAACTTGGTTTTATGAGTTTTTTCACTAGAGCTGTAGTAAGAGCTTTAAAACTTTTTCCTGATGTTAATTCTATGATGGAAGGTGATTATAAAATTTCATACGACTATTGTGATATTAGTGTTGCGGTTTCAGGTCCTAAAGGTTTAATGGTTCCTGTAGTTCGTAATGCCGAAGTGTTATCTTTTAGTGATATTGAAAAAGAAATTGGTCGTTTGGCTATTCGTGCTCGAGATGGTAAAATTACTGTTGATGACATGACAGGGGGTACTTTTACTATTTCTAATGGTGGAGTATTTGGATCAATGCTTTCAACACCAATAATCAATCCGCCTCAATCAGGTATTTTAGGAATGCATAATATTATTGAACGCCCGGTGGCAATTAATGGAAAAGTTGAAGTACGTCCAATGATGTATTTGGCATTATCTTATGATCACAGAATTATTGACGGAAGAGAATCAGTCGGATTTTTAGTAGCTGTAAAAGAAGCATTAGAAGATCCTTTAAACTTTTTGATGGACGGGGAAGTTAAAAAAGCACTTGAGTTATAGCCATAATTTTTTAGTACGGTAATCAATAATCGCTTTTCTCTTTTTTAAAAAATCTGCTCCCAGAATCCCCTCTATAGGTTGAGCTCCTTGTGATATTAAGGTTTTATTAATGTGTGATAGGTCTAATAGAACAAAAGCAAGTTTTCCAACATCATGATGTCCTAATTTTAAAGTCGCTTTACGAGTTAAAAATGCTTGCATTTTTCCTTTATTAGCTCCTGCAGCATCAAAAGAATCTCCTTTACTTCGGAGATGAAATTTTTCTTCAAGTATAGAATGAACACAACTGCTTGAGGCTCCAGTGTCAATTAAAAGTTGTGCAGTAACTCCATTTATGTGAGCTTTACATATAATATGACGCGTTTTGGTATTTTTTAAAGAAACGGAAAGCCGGGATTTCATATGAATTATTATATGTAACAAAATGTTTTAACTCTTTCAAAAGTAATTATTCCAATTAAATTCAAAAGTCTTTTTTGTTAGTTAAGTACATTTGTGATTGTTATTAGTCAAGACAAAAATATTAATATGAAATTCATCGATACCCATACACATTTATACGTTGAAGCTTTTGACGAAGATCAGCAATTAGTAATTGAAGAAGCAATTGCATCCGGAGTGGATTATTTTTTAATTCCAGCCATTGACAGTACTTATGTGCAAAGAATGTATGCTTTAGAAACAGCATATCCAAAAAATATTCATTTAATGGCAGGTTTGCACCCTACCCATGTAAAAGATAATTTTTTAGAAGAGTTGGAGAAAGTAGCGGAACAATTAAAACTTCGAAATTTTTGTGCTATCGGTGAAATAGGAATAGATCTGTATTGGGATAAGAAGTTTATTAAAGAACAAAAGCTTGCTTTTAGCCAACAAATCATATGGGCAAAACAATATGCACTTCCAATAGTGATTCATTGTAGGGATGCTTTTGACGAGGTTTTTGAAATCTTAGAAGCCCATAAAGGAAAAGACTTATATGGTATTTTTCATTGTTTTACTGGCACCCTGAAACAGGCTAAGCAAGCAATAAGCTTAAATTTTAAATTGGGGATTGGGGGTGTGATTACTTTTAAAAATGGGAAAATCGATCAGTTCTTATTTGAAATTTCAATAGAAAATATTGTATTAGAAACAGACTCCCCCTATCTAGCTCCTGTTCCGCACAGAGGGAAAAGAAATGAGAGTAAATATTTGACCCTAATTGCAAATAAAGTTGCAAAATGTTATGGGATAACATTGGAAGAAGTAGCCCTTGAAACCTCAAAAAATGCAATGACAATATTTAAAAATCAAAAAATTGATTTTAAAAAGTAAGAATATTTTTTTTAAAAGATATTTTTCGCTTTATTTGAAACTAGATTAAGAGAGGTGGCCGAGTGGTCGAAGGCGCACGCTTGGAAAGCGTGTATTCCAATTGCATTGGAATCGAGGGTTCGAATCCCTTCCTCTCTGCAAAAATTAATATCGTGAATATTTTTTTTTATCTTTAACCGCATTTAATTAAAAAGAACAAACAATTATTTAAAATGAAAAAATTATTTTTTGCCCTTACTATGTTAGGTTTTATGGCTACTGCCAACGCAACCACTCTTACTGCTAATTCATCTGCAGCGGTTGTGACAACTAACTCACAAGATATTGATGATGAAACACAAGTTGAATCAGCGTCTTTTACTCAAGAATTAAAAATACGTTTTATTGAAGGTGGTCCCGGATTTATGGGGATTGTTTTAATTTGTCTAATCTTAGGATTAGCAATATCAATTGAGCGTATTATTTTTTTAAATTTAGCAACGACAAATTCTAAGAAGTTAACAGAGGGTGTTGAAGCGGCTCTTTCTTCTGGTGGTGTTGAAGCTGCAAAAGAATTTTGTAGAGATACTAAAGGTCCTGTTGCCTCTATCTTTTATCAAGGCTTAGACCGTATGGATGAGGGTATTGAAAGTGCCGAAAAAGCAGTAGTTGCTTATGGTGGGGTTCAAATGGGACAATTAGAGAAAAATGTTTCTTGGATTTCTTTATTTATTGCATTGGCACCCATGCTTGGTTTCATGGGAACTGTAATAGGTATGATTCAAGCCTTTGATAAAATTGAAGCAGCTGGAGATATGCAACCTTCATTAGTAGCAGGGGGTATTAAAGTTGCACTTCTTACAACTGTATTCGGTCTTGTAGTTGCAATTATCCTCCAAGTTTTTTACAATTACATAGTGGCAAAAATTGATAGTATTGTAAATGATATGGAAGATGCTTCAATTACATTGATTGACATACTTGTTGCACAAAAAAAATAATTAACTTTTAATAGCAATTCATTATGAATATTCAAACAATTGTAAAAATTATTAGTGCTGTTTTTGGTTTGCTAGGCGTTGTATTCTTATTCAGAATAATTGGCGTTGGTGATGAAGAAATTAAAATGGCTGCCAGTATGGGTGACTATGGAGTAGTTTCTCCTTTAGTTTCAGTGGCAATTGCTATACTATTTGTTACTGTTGCAGTAACCATTGTTTTTTCTCTAATTAATCTAGCATCTAGTCCACAGAAATTAAAAAAATCACTTTTATTTATCGTATGTTTCATTGTAGTAATAGGTCTCGCTTTTACGATTTCTTCAGGTGTAGAAACCCCTTTAAAGGATGGTGAAATTCTTTCTGCTAACGGATCTCGTTGGGTAGAAGCTGGAATTAGAATGTTTTATATCCTAGCAGCTTTGGCAATAGGTTCAATGATGTTTTTTGGAGGTAAAAAACTTATTAATAAATAGATTATGGCAAAGAGATCAGCACCCGAAGTGAATGCAGGCTCCATGGCCGATATCGCATTTCTTCTTCTTATTTTTTTCTTAGTTACAACGACCATAGAAACGGATAGCGGACTTAACCGAAAGCTACCTCCAATGGAAGATCAAGTAGATCCTCCAATAATTAGGCAGAAAAATATTTTTACAGTTTTAGTTAGTAAAAATGATCAACTACTAGTGGAAGAAGAATTAGCTGATATTAAAGACCTACGTTCTTTAGCTATCGAATTTCTTGATAATGGAGGAGGTGTAGGTGATGAAGCATGTGATTATTGTCAAGGACAAAAAGATGAATCTTCTTCCGATAATCCAGATAAAGCAATTATATCATTAAAAAATGACCGTGAAACATCTTACAAGGTTTACATTGCTGTTCAAAATGAATTAGTAGCTGCCTATAACGATTTACGTAATCGTGAATTTATCCGTTTGAATCCTAATTTAGGAATTAATTATGTCGAGGCTCAAAAAAAATATGATGATCCCAGAACATCTTTAGATGATCAGGAAGAATTAAAACCTAAGTTAAGTGTAGTTAAATTAATGTATCCACAAAAATTATCTGAAGCAGAATCAAGTAAATCAAGCTAAAACTTAAACTATGTCAAAATTCAAAAAGAAAAAAGGATCAGATTTACCTGCAATTAATACAGCTTCTCTCCCTGATATCGTTTTTATGCTATTGTTCTTTTTCATGGTAGCAACAGTTATGCGTGACAGTACATTAATGGTTGTAAACAAGCTTCCTGCCGCCGATCAAATCCAAAAATTGGATAAGAAAGACCGCGTAATGTATATTTATGCTGGAAAACCTTCAAGTCGATATGAAGATAAATATGGTTCTTCGGCTAGGATACAGTTAAACGATAAGTTCGCAACAGTAAACGAGGTAGGTGCTTTTATTTTAGCTGAGCGTGCTTCTAAACGTCAAGAGCTTCAAAATGTACTGACGACCTCGCTGAAAGTTGATAGTGATACTAAAATGGGATTGATACAAGATGTCAAACAGGAACTTCGTAAAGTAGGAGCGTTAAAAATTAATTATACCACTCGAATAGGTGACTATACACAAAATTTAAAGTAATAATCTTTTTATTAAATCTTAACAAGTGTCTTTAAAAGGCACTTTTTTTTTACTTTCAACCCAAAGTGATTTTAAAACAAACATTTTGCTTTTTATATTTCTTTCTATTTATAGGGCTGTTTAGTCATGAAATACTTTTGGCACAAGATGAAACTTTAGCTGACTCTTTATATAGGGAAGACCAAATTTATTTAGGAGTTTCATTTGCAGTTTTACTAAGTGATCAGTCCGATTTTAAACCGCAAGGCCTTTCAAGACATTTTCAATTTGGGGTGGTTCGTGACATACCACTTTCTGAAAATGGTCAATTTGCCTTAGGTATTGGTTTAGGAATGAGCTTTCAACGATATAATACTAATGTTATAAGATCAGATGATTTCAATTCAAACACCTCTTATACTGTTTCCAGAAATTTAGAAGATAATCCTTTTTTATTCTCACTTCAATCATTGGACCTTCCCTTAAGTATTCGTTGGAGAAACTCTTCATCCAAAGATTATATTTTTTGGAGAATATATGGAGGTATATCATTTCAATGGAATTATAGAATTTATGCTAAAAATGAAGATATGTCTTTTTCGGTTTCGAAAGACATACAAAATATTGGAGCTACAACGCACCTGAGTTTTGGTTATAATACATGGAATTTTTACATAGCTTATAAACTGACTCCTTTTTTCAATCCAACATCTTTTTCAAATGGAGCTACCCCTTTTGATATTTCACCTCTTAAAATTGGGCTAATTTTTTATCTATTATAATTCTTTTCGCATTCGGGCAACAGGAATTTCAAGTTGCTCTCTATACTTAGCTACTGTTCTTCGCGCTACTATATAACTCTTTTCTTTTAGTAATGATGAAAGTGTTTGGTCTGTTAAAGGGTTTTTTTTATTTTCTTGGATAATTAATTCCTCTAATATTTTTTTAATTTCAATAGAAGACACATCCTCCCCTTCATTATTTTTTAAGCCTTCAGAGAAAAATGTTTTAATCAACTTAACACCATAAGGTGTTTCAATGTATTTACTGTTAGCAACTCTTGATACAGTGGAAATATCCATTTGAATTTCATCAGCAATATTTTTAAGAATCATAGGCTTAAGCTTTCGTTCATCTCCAGAAAGAAAATATTCTTCTTGATGCCGGATGATTGCTTTAATAGTTATGTATAGCGTTTGATGTCTTTGTTGAATTGCATCAATAAACCATTTAGCAGCATCTAGTTTTTGTTTAATAAACAGAACTGCTTCTTGCTGTGTTTTAGATTTTGATTTACTCTCTTGATATCCAGCAAGCATTTCTTTGTAAGTATTTGATACCTTTAAATTTGGAGCATTTCTTCGATTAAGTATTACTTCAATTTTCCCTTCTTCAATAGTTAGAATAAAGTCTGGAACTACATGAGTGTTTTGAATTATGTTAGATAACGCTCCACCTGGTTTAGGGTTTAAATTGCTAATAATATCTAATGCTTCTTTTAGTGCCTCTTTAGTAATTCCAATTCTTTCTTGGAGTTGCGCATAGTGTTTATGTGAAAAATGATCAAATTCCTCAGTTATTATACTTAATGCATTAACTACTTCTGGCCGATCCTTTTTCTTTTTTTCTAATTGTAACTTTAAACATTCTTGTAAAGATCTTGCTCCAACTCCAGGGGGGTCTAATGATTGAACAGCTTTTAATATATTTTCTAATTGATTGTTTTCAACCATTATATTTTGGGTAAACGCCAAATCATCAATTAACTCATAATTTGTTCTCCGGATGTAACCACTTTCATCAATACTACCAATTAGAAATTCTGCAATTTCCATATCATTTTTGTTCAGAATTAAATTTCCCATTTGTTGATGAAGGTATTGGTGAAAACTTATTCCTCCAATCAAGGGTATGGTTTTGTCTTCATCATCTGAACTGTAATTGTTCGTATATAAACGATAAGTTGGAATTTCATCATCACTTATATATTGATCGACTTCAATTTCAGTTGTATTTATTTTAGATTGGTCATCAAAACTATCTTCTTGGTCTTCTTCTGATTTTTTTTCAATTCCGTTTTCTAATGCAGGATTTTCTCCTATTTCTGATTCAATTTTTTGTTCCAAATCAAGAGTTGAAAGTTGTATTAACTTCATCAACTGTATTTGTTGCGGAGAGAGTTTTTGAGAGAGTTTTAGTTGAAACTTTTGCTTAAGCATAATCAATTAAATCAAAGATTAAGATACAATTTATAGTAACTATAATTAGAATGCTGCGTTTTGGGGTGTCCTTGGGAAAGGAATGACATCTCTAATATTATTCATTCCTGTTGTGAATTGAACTAAACGTTCAAAGCCTAATCCAAATCCACTATGTGGAACACTACCAAAACGTCTTAAGTCCAAATACCACCACAATTCTTCTTTGTCAATTTCCATTTCTTTAATTCTTTTCTCAAGAACTTCAAGACGTTCTTCTCTTTGAGAACCCCCAACAATTTCTCCAATCCCAGGAAATAAAATATCCATAGCACGTACTGTTTTGTTGTCGTCGTTTCTTCGCATATAAAAGGCTTTGATTTCTGCAGGATAATCAAATAAAATAACAGGACAATTAAAATATTTTTCAACTAAAAATCGTTCATGTTCGCTTTGAAGATCAACACCCCATTCATTTATCGGGAATTGGAATTTTTTCTTTTTATTAGATTTTGAATTTCTTAAAATTTCATAAGCCTCGGAATAACTTACTCGTTTAAATTCATTTCCAACTACAAAATTTATTTTTTCAAGCAATCCCATTGGACTTCTTTCAATTAAGGGCTTACTATTCTCTTCTTTACTATACCGTTCGTCAAGAAAAATTAAATCTTTTTTACAACGACTTACAACTTTCTTTAACACAGATTTAATGAATTTTTCAGCTAAATTCATGTTATCATTTAAATCATAAAAAGCCATTTCAGGTTCAATCATCCAAAATTCTGCCAGATGTCTTGTTGTATTTGAGTTTTCAGCTCTAAATGTAGGGCCAAAGGTATAAACTTCTCCTAATCCCATAGCATATGCCTCTGCTTCAAGCTGTCCTGAGACGGTTAGGTTTGTTTCTTTGCCAAAGAAATCACTTTTATAATCGATATCTCCTGTTTTGGTTAGGGGCGGTTTTTTTAGGTCTAAGGTAGATACTCTAAACATTTCACCAGCACCTTCAGCGTCACTACCAGTTATTATTGGGGTGTGTACGTGAAAAAATCCTTCCTGTTGAAAAAATTCATGAACTGCAAATGATAATTCAGACCGAACACGCATAATAGCAGAAAAAGTGGATGTTCTTACTCTTAAGTGAGCTTTTTCTCTTAAAAACTCTAGACTGTGTTTTTTAGGTTGAATAGGATATTTTTCAGGATCAGATACACCTAATAGGATCACTTTTTCAACCTTAAGCTCTACTTTTTGTCCTCCTCCCTGACTTTTTACAAGAGTTCCTTCTAAACGAAGAGCTGCTCCGGTATTTATTTGTTTTAATAATGATTCATCGATAGATTCAAAGTCTATAACACATTGAAGGTTGTCTTGAGTTGAGCCATCATTTAAAGCAACAAATCTATTAGCTCTAAAGGTTCTCACCCATCCTTGTACAACATAAAATTTACTTATGGTATTGATCTCCAGAATTTCTTTAATCTTCAATGCTTTCATATTTTTTTATTGTTCCCATTGCTTTTAGAGTAAAAATTAAGCACAACAAAGATATGTTTATTTCAGAAAAATATTAGGACATTATTTCACTTACGTTTATTGATCTAAAATTTTAATTCTAGGCTGCTTTAAGTCCTTGGAATTAGTAATTGTATCCTCAAGTGATATGAGCAGTGAGGGGAGTAAAATCAAATTAGCTAACATTGCCATAAAAAGAGTTACTGCTACCAAACCACCTAGGGCTTGAGTACCTCCAAAATTTGAAATCAAAAACACTGAAAAACCAAAAAATAAGACAACTGAAGTATAAAACATGCTAATACCAGTTTCACGGAGTGCTTCAAATACAGCTTCCTTAATTTTCCAACCATTAGCAATTAATTCTTGTCTGTATTTTGCGAGAAAATGAATAGTATCATCAACTGAAATGCCAAAAGCAATACTGAAAACTAAAATAGTAGAAGGCTTTAAGGGTATACC
>JABGXI010000101.1:0-3538 GCA_018675855.1 Flavobacteriaceae bacterium
CACACTCAAAGTGACGCCGCAAATTATTGATGATGGCAATATATACTTAGATGTTGAGGTTAATAAAGACACTCCATTAGCAGGAAGTAGCCCTCCTCCGATTTCAACAAAACAACTCAAAACTAAATTACTGATTAAAGATGGTGGGGTGGCATTGATTGGTGGTATTACACAAACTGAAAAGACAAATGCTGAGGATGGCGTTCCATTCCTAAAAGATCTTCCATTCCTAGGAAACCTCTTTAAATCAAATAAAAACAAAAATAACAAGAATACTTTATATATTTTTATAGCACCTGAGGTTATATAACCCGTGGCTAAGGATCAAGTTCAATTTATAAAGGAAGAGCTTGGTGAACTCATAAATAAGTTCGATTTAGTAGAGAAAAAAGTATATGACACTCAATTAAAAAATGCCAAAAACCAAAATAAACTAATTTATGATGTGTTGTTAAATAAAAAAGCATTCAAAATTGATGATCTTTTAAATGCGCTAGCAAAAAAATATGCAGTAAAATCAGAATTAAATCCTGAACCGATGTTGCCAGAAATAAAAAAATTTCCTCTAAAATATTGCTTACAAAATGCAATCATTCCAATTGGAGAGTCAGATGAGGAGATAGAATTTGGTATATGCATTCCCAATTCATTGAATGTGTTAAAAAATTTAAGCATCATGATTGGAAAAAAGACTTCAGCAAAATTTATTTCGCCGGATTATATTTTTGAGGCAATTTTGCAAAAACACATCCATACTAAAGTAAATGTATCTAAATCCGACTTGGTTGTGGATAAAAAAACTGAAACAGAAGACAATGACCAACCACAAATAATAGAGCTTGAGATCGAAGTGGAAGAGGGTAATTTAGGGCAAAAAAAAGACGAGGAAATCGAACTTAAAGTGCCTGAAGAAGATGATGAAAAAGTAAAAAGTGGAGATATTCTAGATATGTCTGACCTTCTAAACGATACAAGTAAAACAAAAAAATCTACAACAAAAATGCCTGAGACAGAATCTCCAATTATTGAATTGAATTTACCAGATGAAGAAAATAAAGTTATTGAGAAAAAAGAACCTAACGAAGTAAAAAAAGAGGTTGAAAAAGAGACTGATCAAATAGTAGCTGATATAACGGGTGACGTGGTCTCTGTTGTTGACAAAATGCTGTCAGAGGCGGTAATTGATGGGACAAGTGATGTTCATATAGAGAAATTTAAGGATTTTGCTCAAATTAGATTTAGGAATGGAGGTACTTTACTTGCCCAAAGTCAGTATAAATCCTTTATAGAAAAAAATTATAATGCTGTGATCGCAAGAATAAAGATTCTTGCTAATCTTGATATTGCCGAGCGAAGACTTCCACAAGATGGAAAGATATCATACATCGCCAATGATAATACTGAGGTTGATTTTCGAATATCAATCCTACCAACAAGCTTAGGGGAAAGGGTTGTTATACGTATATTAAATTCCTCATCACTTGCGGTAACAATCAGTGCTATTGGGTTTACAAAAAACCAGGAAAAAGAATTTATTTCTGCTGTCTCAGCACCACAGGGAATGGTTTTAGTGACTGGACCAACAGGTAGTGGTAAATCAACAACGTTATATGGAGCGATGAACTTCCTTAACCAACCTGACGTTAATATTCTTACTGCAGAAGATCCAGTTGAATATACAATGGCTGGTATATCGCAAGTGCAAATTAAAGAGGATATCGGCTTAACATTTGCTAGTGCGCTAAGGTCTTTTTTAAGGCAAGATCCAGAAATAATACTTGTTGGAGAGATTCGTGATGCTGAAACGGCAGATATAGCGTCAAAAGCAGCGTTAACAGGGCACTTAGTGTTAAGTACACTTCATACAAACAGCGCTGTTGGAGCTATCAGTAGATTAGTCAATATGGGCCTACCTGCTTATCTTGTATCAAGTGCATTAACTGCGGTCATCGCACAAAGGTTAGTAAGGGTTAATTGTGAAAGTTGTAAGATAGAAATAAAAAAAGATAACGCTGAAGTTAAAGATTTTATCAAAAGTTACAATATAAGTGCCACAGCAAAACTTATGAAAGGTAAAGGTTGTAAGGTTTGTAACCAAACAGGCTACAAGGGAAGGAAGGGGGTTCATGAAATTTTAACAATTTCACCTGAAATAGAGGTAGCCATTACTGAAAACAAATCAGATCAAGAAATCATTGAGATTGCAAAAAAAAATTCATTTATGAGCTTGGCTGAATCGGCGGTGAGATTTGTTGAGGATGGAACATTGTCAGTTGAAGAATACTTACGCGTAATTCCACAAGATGATTAATTTAAAAAAAATAGCACAATGAAATTTAAATGGAAGGGCCTAAAGCTCAACGCTTTTGTTGATGGTGAAATTGAAGCAGAAAACAAAGATGAGGCGATGTTTGCACTAAAAAAAGATGGCGTCATCGTAATTGAAATAATTGATTCAAATACCAAGGATATAAAAAAGAAAAAAACAAATAAAGTAATCAAGGCATCATCAAAACTCAAAATTAAAGATCAAGAGCTGTTGCTCTTTACAAAAAAATTAACAACCATGATGAAGGCAGGCCTTGCGATAGTGCCCGCTCTTAAAATGTTAGAGCAGCAATCAGAGAATCCAAAATTTACTCCAATCATTGATGATTTATTACAAAAGATAAATGCAGGCGTTACATTATCCGAAGCAGTAGAATCTTACCCAAATCTCTTTGATATAGTCTATGTGAACTTGATTAAAGCAGGGGAGGCTAGTGGTAATCTAGACACTTTTTTAGAGAGAATTTGTATCAATTTGGAAAAAACAATAAAGATTAAAAAGGCAATTAAAAGTGCGATGATGTATCCAATAATTCTTCTTACGGTTGCTTTATCAGTTGTCGGTATTATGATGATTTTTGTGGTACCTGTATTCGTTGAAATCTTTGGTAATGCAAATATTGAATTACCAGGACCTACAAAGTTAGTGATGGCCATCAGTGATTTCTTAAGAAGTTGGATGGCTCCTATTATAATTTTTTCAGGCTACGCGATAATGAAGGTTATAAAAATCATCATTAGAAAAAACAATAAACTTCAGCAAGCCTTCGATAAGAAATTAATGCAACTGCCTGTTATTGGTAATTTAGTCAGGGATGCAATTATGGCAAGATTTTCAATGGTTTTAGCTAACCTAATAGCTGGTGGGGTAAATTTAATTGAGGCGACAGAGATAACAAAAAACTCAATTGCAAATACAAAAATAAAAGCATCTATCGAAAAAGTAAAAAGAGAAATATTTTCTGGTAGTCCTTTTTCAGTGGCATTAAGAGAAACGAAAGACTTTCCAGAAACAATGTGCGGTTTTATAGAGGTAGGCGAGGAAACGGGTAAACTGAATGATATGCTAACTACAGTTTCATTATATTATGAAGGCGAATTTGATTCATCAGTTGAAGCTTTCTCTTCAATGCTTGAGCCAATTATGATTGTCTTTTTAGGTATTGTGATTGGTTTTATTCTTGTAGCGATGTATCAACCCATATTCTTA
>JABGXI010000102.1:0-4322 GCA_018675855.1 Flavobacteriaceae bacterium
AAAAAAGAATTGCCCGTCTTGAAAAAGAAATTAAAGAAATGGATTTCGAATTGCAGATTAATTATGACCAGACCATCGCACAGCCAAACTTTTTTGATGAATATCAAGCTAAAAAGAAAACTCTTGAAGACTTGATGATTTCGTGGGAAAAACTTCAAATAGAATTAGAGTGATTTAATGGGTATGGAAGAGCACTTTTTTGATTGTCCTAATTGTTGGGAAACCATTTCGATGCTTTTCGACCCCAGTCTTAAGAATAGCCAGTATTTTGAAGATTGCGAAGTATGTTGTCAGCCTCTAGAAATTAAATATAAGAGAGATGCTGAGGGAACTGTTTTAATTGAAGTAGTTCAATGAAAATTTTAAATAGCTACAGAACTTTCAATGGCTTGTAAATATCGTTCTGCATCTAGTGCAGCCATACAACCTGTTCCAGCGGCGGTAACTGCTTGACGGTATTCTTTATCTTGGACATCTCCAGAGGCAAAAACCCCAGGCAAGTTTGTATCCGTAGTTTTTCCTTTGGTTATTAAATATCCAGCATCGTCCATATTAAGTTGCCCTTTAAAAATATCAGTATTAGGTTTATGTCCAATAGCAATGAATAAACCAGTAATAGGTATTTCCTCTTTAGTTCCGGTGGTATTATTTCTCATACGTAATCCTTCTACTACTTGTTCTCCAAGCACTTCATCTATCTCTGTATTGTACTTTAAATCAATATTGGGAGTATTGGTAACCCGGTGTTGCATAACCTTTGAAGCACGCATTTGTTCTTTTCGAACCAACATGGTAACTTTAGAACATATTTTAGCTAAATAGGTAGCTTCTTCTGCTGCAGTATCACCTCCACCAACAATAGCAACCTCTTGTCCTTTGTAGAAAAAACCATCACAAATAGCACAAGCAGAAACGCCTCCTCCTCTAAGTCTTTGTTCACTTGGAAGTCCTAAATATTTTGCAGTTGCTCCAGTACTAATAATAATTGTTTGTGCTTGAATTTCAGTTCCATCTTCAGTAAAAGCTTTATGCATTCCACCTTTTTTTGTAGAAAATTCTACCTTATTAATAAAGCCAATTCGAACTTCAGTTCCAAAGCGTTCTGCTTGGTTCTGAAGCTGAACCATCATGGTAGGACCATCAATTCCATCGGGATATCCTGGGAAGTTATCTACCTCTGTAGTTGTAGTCAATTGTCCTCCTGGCTCCATTCCTGTATAAAGAACAGGCTTTAAATCAGCGCGAGCCGCGTAGATAGCTGCAGTATAACCGGCAGGTCCACTTCCAATAATTAAGGTCTTAAGCGTTTCCATAGAAATTTCAATATTTTGATCAAATGTAAAGGATATAATTTAGTCGTATCTTCAATTTTAATCAGTTTTTTTAATAAACTTATCAATGATTTATTTTTTAAAACGTATGCTACCTTTTCTTCTATTATTTTTAGCCTGTAAGGATATGAATGATAAAACAGCAGAAGAAATTATTAACAAATCAATCGAAGTTTCAGGGTTTAACTATAATGAAATTGATATTACTTTTGATTTTAGAGCCTACCATTATGAGTTTTTTAGAAAAGACTTTTATTTTTCTTACGCACGAACAACTATTAAGGATGACAAGAAAATAAGAGATGAAATGTCATCAAGTAGTGGCTTAAAACGTTTCATTGATTCTGTACCTGAATCACTTACTGATAGTCTAGCACAGGCATATTCAAATTCACTTAATTCCGTAATGTATTTTTTTCAACTCCCAAAACCACTCATAGATGATGCAGTACACTCTGAGTTATTAGGTGAAATTAAAATAGAAGAAGCAACCTACTGGACAGTAAAAGTTTCTTTTTCTCAAGAAGGAGGCGGCGAGGATTATCAGGACGAATATAGGTATTGGATTAATCGAGACACTTATGAAATTGATTACTTAGCCTATAATTATAATACTGATGGAGGTGGGATTAGGTTTCGAAAAGCAATAAACAAGAAACGCGTAAAAGGAATCTTGTTTCAAGATTACCAAAACTTTAGACCCTTAAATAAATTTGAATCACTTGACAACCTTCCTCAAATTTATGAAGAAGGTTTACTCTCACAAATTTCATTGATTGAAAATAAAAACATAATCGTTCAATAGCATTTAAACTTCTGATGTATCAAAAACATCTTCTTTTATGATCCAAGATCTACAATCTTTAAAAGATTCAAAAGTATGTTCTTGAGGTATTAAGTTATTAAGAATTCCAATACTTTTCATTAACAATCTTGGTTGGGATTGAATTCCAACCATAAAACAAATGATATTTTTTTCATTTAATTCCATTAAAACATCTTCAAGAGCAAAAAGTCCAGATTGGTCAATATAGGGCACACGATCCATTCTAATGATGAGTATTTTTGCTTCTTTAGGGATCTGTTTGGAAACATTTATGAAATCAGATGTGAAACCAAAAAATAAAGGACCATTCAGGTGTTTAATAAAAACATTTTCTAAAAAAAGATTACTAAGTAATTTTTCATCTTTCCAGGCCTTATCTTTAATTACCTTAAGAACTCTAGCATCATCATTTGATATATCTCCCATTTTTTTCATAAAGAAAAGAGCGGCTAAAACTAAGCCAATTCCAACAGCATAAACCAAATTCCAAAACACAGATAATAATAAAACAACCAACATGATTAAAATTTCTGTTTTAGGTATTTTATTCAAGGCCTTTAATCCTTTAAAATCAATCACTCCGATTCCAACGGTAACAAGTATACCTGCTAAAACAGCTGCAGGAATTTGAGAAGCTAATGGACTTAGAACTAAAAGAATAAGTAAAAGTGCTAAAGAAGCTACCATTCCAGAAATAGAAGTTTTTCCACCCGCTTGAATATTTACAACGGTTCTAATTGTTGCTCCTGCACCAGGTATTCCGCCAAATAAGGAACCAATGGAATTTCCAATTCCTTGACCGATTAACTCTTTATTTGGAAGGTGTCTAGTCTTGGTAAGATTATCTGCTACCACTGAGGTCAGTAAGGAATCAATTGTTCCTAATAGTGCCAGTGTTAGCGCAGTTCCTATGTACGGAATTATTTGATAGAAGCTGAATTTTGAAAAAATTTCTAATTGAAATTGAGGAAATCCACTTGGGATTTTTTGAATAGGAAGATAATTGACATTAAGAATAATAGCCATTCCAGTAACTATAAATAAAGCAACTAATGTGCTTGGGATAGCAGTAGTTATTTTCTTAAAACCATAGATTATGAAGATAGTGCAAAGAGCTAAAATAACTTCAATCCAATTAATTCCTCCTAAAGCCCTAGGTAATGTTTTAAAAGTTCCCATGACACCTGAAGCATTATTTTTGGCTAAACTTTGTGCTTCTTCATAAATAGTTGTTTGATCAATTTCATTAGCACGTTTTATGGTTTCTTCAAAATTTTCTAAAACTAATAAACCTTCACTACTTTCTTCAATAAGTATTTTTTCTAATAAATGTTCCTCTGCTAAAGGCTTAAATTGCTCTATAAGTTGAATGTCATTTTTCACCTCATACCCTAAAATAGGAAGACATTGTGTAATTAAGATAATGACACCAATGGCAGTCATAAAACCTGAAACTACAGGATATGGAATATATTTAATATATTTTCCAAAACCCAAAACTCCCAAAATTATTTGAAATAAGCCACTTAATAAAAAAACCATTAAGATATAGGGTAACGCCTGTTCGACAGAACCGTTATTAGCACCAATAATCCCAGCGATAACTACCATGCTAACAGCTGTCATTGGAGCTGTAGGGCCCGAAATCTGTGTTGGAGTTCCACCAAATAATGCGGCAAAAAAGCCAAGAAAAATAGCACCATATAATCCCGCACTTGGTCCAAGCCCGGAACTTACTCCGAAAGCAAGTGCTAATGGTAAGGCAACAATACCTGCGGTTAGGCCTCCTAAGAGGTCTCCTTTAATGTTTGAGAAATATTTTTTCAATTGAATATGTTTTTAATCCTTATTTTTTACAAGAATGTTAATTTAATTTTAATGAGTTAATTAAATTAATAAACTTCGGGAGGAGGACTAAAACTCTTAAGAAATACTGATTGATAATTTTTTGGCAGAGTATGAATTAATGATTTAGATGAAACAATTTTTGGATAATCAAGATAAACAGATTCTTCAAAAATTTTTTTTTCAGTCTCTTTTTCCTCAAATTCAAGCTCACCCTCTAAATTAACTATGATAATAGCACTTTCAATTAAATTGTCATTTAAAAGAGTCAATGATGGCAATAAAATACCAAGACTTATATTAAATAACAATAAATAAAT
>JABGXI010000103.1:0-2415 GCA_018675855.1 Flavobacteriaceae bacterium
ATGATGGCACCTCTACTTTCAAAGTGGTTATATGATTTTATAGAATTGAAAAAACAATTACCCGAAGCGGTAGCTATTAACCGTTTTGAATCCTATTTTTGCAATTCAAATAAAGAACATGTTTAACGCACACAATATAACCGTCAGTTTTGGGGGAGAAACCCTTTTTGATTCCCTTTCTTTTCGACTTGGGAAAGGAGATCGTGTGGGTTTGATTGGAAAAAATGGAGCCGGAAAGTCAACACTTCTTAAGCTGATGGCAAGGGAAAATAGCCCAACTTATGGATCTTTTGCACTTGAAAAGAATTGTCAAATTGGTTACCTCGCGCAGGATTTAGATTTTGAAAATGGAAGAACTGTTTTAGAAGAAGCTTATTTGGCTTTTGAAGAAATAATGAAAGTGGAGAAACGACAAGAAGCGATTCATAAAATAATGGGGGAAACTCAAGATTTTGAGAGTCCATCATATTTAAACATCTTAGATGAATTAAACGAATTGAATACTCGTTATGAAATGATAGGAGGATATCACTATCAGGCACAAACCGAAAAAATATTACTAGGACTGGGGTTCTCTATAATTGATTTAAACGCTGTTACCGATACTTTTTCAGGAGGGTGGCGTATGCGAATAGAATTAGCTAAACTACTATTAAAAGACAACGACATTCTTTTACTAGATGAGCCAACAAATCACTTAGATATAGAATCAATTATTTGGTTAGAGCAGTTTCTTAAAAAGTATAAAGGAGCTTTGGTAATGGTTTCTCATGATAGGATGTTTTTAGACCAGGTAACGAATAGAACTATTGAAATTATACATCAGCGTCTTTTTGACTTTAAGAAGCCTTATTCGCAATATATGGTACTTAGAGATGAGTTAAGAGCTCAGCAGCAAGCGGCACAAAAAAATCAAGAGAAGCAAATACAACAAACCGAAAAGCTTATTGAACGTTTTAGGGCTAAAGCGTCGAAAGCAAGTATGGCTCAATCGCTTATTAAAAAGCTTGATAAAATTGATCGTATTGAAATTGATCCAGAAGAAAACAGAAAAATGAAGTTTGAATTTGGGATCTCACATCAGCCAGGAAAAATCATCCTTGAAACTGACAAAATTTCTAAAGCTTATGGTGATAAACAAGTATTAAGTGATGTCGATATTGAAGTTGTGAGAGGTGAGAAAATTGCTTTTGTGGGACAAAATGGACAGGGAAAATCGACCTTAGCTAAAATTATTGTTGATGAAATTTCCTATGAGGGAAGTGTAAAATTAGGACATAATGTGCAGCTTGGTTATTTTGCTCAAAATCAATCAACTTATCTAGATGGAAGTAAAACCGTTTTACAATCCGCAGAGGATTCTGCGACTCCAGAAAATCGAACAAAAGTTAGAGATTTGTTGGGTTCTTTTTTATTTCAAGGAGAAGTTGTAGAGAAAAAAGTAAGTGTACTCTCAGGAGGTGAACGTAATCGTCTAGCTCTCTGTAAATTATTGCTTCAGCCTTTTAATGTATTGATTATGGATGAGCCTACAAATCATCTAGATATTGCATCCAAGAATGTATTAAAACAGGCTTTAAAAAATTTCAAAGGAACTCTTATTTTGGTTTCTCACGATAGAGATTTTGTCCAAGGCTTATGTGAAAAAGTAATTTCATTTAAAGAACGTGAGGTGAAACCTTTTTTAGGAGATATCAATGCTTATTTAGAATTTCAAAAATTATCATCACTTAAGGAATTAGAAAAAAAAACTCCTAAGCCACAGTTAGAAAAAAGAGCAAGTGATCCTGATAAATATCAAAAGCAGAAGGAAACTCGTGCAACACAACAAAAATTAGAAAAAACAGAAAAGAAAATTGCTCGTCTTGAAAAAGAAATTAAAGAAATCGATTTTGAATTGCAGATTAATTATGACCAGACCATCGCACAGCCAAACTTTTTTGATGAATATCAAGCTAAAAAGAAAACTCTTGAAGACTTGATGATTTCATGGGAAAAAATTCAAATAGAATTAGAGTGATTTAATAGGTATGGAAGAGCACTTTTTTGATTGTCCTAATTGTTGGGAAACGATTTCGATGCTTTTCGATCCCAGTCTTAAGAATAGCCAATATTTTGAAGATTGCGAAGTATGTTGTCAGCCTCTAGAAATTAAATATCAGAGAAATGCTGAGGGAACTGTTTTAATTGAAGTACTTCAATGACTATTTTAAATAGCTACAGAACTCTCAATGGCTTGTAAATAACGTTCTGCATCTAGTGCTGCCATACAACCAGTTCCAGCCGCTGTAACTGCTTGACGGTATTCTTTATCTTGGACATCTCCAGAGGCAAAAACCCCAGGCAAGTTTGTATCCGTAGTTTTTCCTTTGGTTATTAAATATCCAGCATCGTCCATATTAAGTTGCCCTTTAA
>JABGXI010000104.1:0-6245 GCA_018675855.1 Flavobacteriaceae bacterium
ACTCAAGTTAAAGATTTAGAAATTCCCACCCTTCTGGTCATTAACATGGCCGATCAAATGAAGCGTAAAGGAATTACAATAGATATTGAATCCCTTGAAAAAGAATTAGACACTAAAATATCTCTAATTAGTACTCGTGACAATGATGGGTTATCAGAGCTTAAGGCATTGATTTTAAACTATAGACAGCTTTCTACCAAGTCCACTATTTCATTAGCTTCAATTGATGATGACTATTTTAAAAGACTTGAAAAGGCTTTCCCTACCCAATCTGTATACAAGTTGTGGTTAGTAATTACACAAGACGTTAATTTTGCTAAAATTGATAGAAATAGGTTCCACGATGATACTAATTTTAAAATTCAATCAGATTCTGATTTAAAGCGTCTACAACAAAAAGAAACGGTTAAGCGTTATCAATTCATAAATAACTCACTTAAAACAACTCTTAAAGTAGATCGGAATTCAGCTACCGATATACGCAGTAGGTTAGACCGTGTATTTATTCACAAATTTTGGGGATATGTTATTTTTTTTGGAATTTTAATGACAATTTTTCAATCTATTTTTGATTGGAGTAGTATTCCACAAGATTTTATTGACAGCTCTTTTGCCGCATTGAGTGAATATATTAAGAATCAATTTCCTCCGGGAGTTTTTACAAGCCTCTTAGCAGAGGGAATTATTCCTGGCTTGGGTGGAATTGTCATTTTTATTCCACAAATTTCCTTCTTATTTTTATTTATTGCTGTCTTGGAAGAAACAGGTTATATGAGTAGAGTAGTCTTTTTGATGGACAGGGGCTTAAGAAGAATTGGCTTAAGCGGAAAAAGTATAATACCACTAATTTCAGGAACGGCATGCGCAATTCCAGCTGTTATGGCTACCAGAAATATTGAAAACTGGAAAGAACGACTAATTACCATTTTAGTAACCCCATTTACCACTTGTTCTGCTCGCTTACCTGTTTATGCGATTTTAATTGCTTTAGTTATTCCTGAGGGTTCTTTTTTAGGATTTAATTATAAAGGGTTAACCCTAATGGGTCTTTATTTAGTTGGATTCGGAATGGCTCTTTTGTCTGCATGGATTTTAAGTGTTACTCTTAAAATTGAATCTAAAAGTTATTTTGTTGTTGAAATGCCTAATTACAAACTTCCAATGTTGAGAAATATTGGAATTACAGTTTGGGAGAAAACAAGAACTTTTGTGACAGAAGCGGGAAAAATTATTTTAGCAATTTCTATTTTATTATGGATAATGGCTTCTTATGGTCCTGGTGAAGATTTTTCAAATGCCCAAGAAATAGTTCAAAAGCAATACCCTGATTTATCGGAAGAGATTTTAGAAACAAAAATTAATTCTTACCAATTAGAGCATTCTTTTATTGGGATATTAGGAAAAGCAATTGAACCTGCAATTACTCCCTTGGGATATGATTGGAAAATTGGAATTGCTCTTATTAGTTCTTTTGCAGCACGAGAAGTATTTGTGGGAACTCTGGCTACAATATATAGCGTAGAAAATGGTGCAGAAGAAACAATAAAAAATAGAATGGCTTCTGAAGTTCGGGCGGATGGAAAACCTTTATTTGATTTAGCAAGTGGTTTTTCATTAATGCTTTTTTATGCTTTTGCAATGCAATGTATGAGTACCTTAGCGATTGTTAAAAAAGAAACTAACTCATGGAAATGGCCCATGATACAGCTTTTTGGGATGACTTTTTTAGCTTATATAATTGCTTTTGGAACCTATCAAATTTTAAGTTAATGGACTTCATTCAATCACTTTTAGTTTTTCTTTCAGGAGGTTTAGCACTTGTATTTTTATTAAGTAAATATGTTTTGAAAAAGAAATCTGCAAAAGATTCAGACTGTGGACCTGATTGTGGGTGTCATTAATAATTTTGTTTTCGTGACTTCCCTAGGTTATTATAAATGATATATATTAGAGGAAACAAATTGAAATAACTTATTATGACAAATAGTAACAGACTTTTTTACGGAAGTTGTTTTGCTCTTATTACGACAGCTTTTTCATTTAGTATTCGCGCAGGTATTCTTCCTCAACTAGCTGAAACCTTTAGTTTAAGTGGCCAGCAATTAGGATTTATTAATTCAATGTGGTTTTTAGGCTTCCCTATTTCTATGATTTTAGGAGGTTTATTTTACCATACTATTGGACCAAAAAAAATCATGCAATTCGCATTTTTAACTCATACCTTAGGGATTGTCTTAACTATTTTTTCGGGAGGGTATACTGGCCTTTTAGTATCAACTTTATTGATAGGAATTGGAAATGGTTGTACAGAAGCTGCTTGTAATCCAATGATTGCAGATGCTAATGAAGGAAAGAGAATGAACACCCTTTTAAACAGATTTCACATGTGGTTTCCAGGTGGAATTGTTCTAGGTAGCTTAATTTCTTTATTAATGACTAGTCTTGATTTAGGCTGGCAAGCACAAATATGGGTAATTATGATTCCAACTCTAATTTATGTTTATTTATTTTTTGGCCAAGAATTTCCAAAACCAAAAATGGAAAAAGTAGCTTCGATTGGAGAAAACTTTAAGGCTATGTTGACTCCACTATACTTATTCATATTAGGATGTATGGCACTAACTGCAATTTCAGAATTTGGACCTCAACAATGGACTACACTGATTTTGGATAATAGTGGCGCTCATCCCATGGTTATTTTAGCCCTGATCACAGGTCTTATGGCTATTGGGCGTTATTTTGGAGGAGATATTGTTAGTAAATTTGACCAAACAGGTGTTTTATTAGGTTCTGCTATTTTAACTGCTATCGGAATCTTTTTATTTAGCACACAAACAGGAGAAATGGTTTATGTTGCAGCTATTTTCTTTGCCTTAGGTGTTTGTTATTTCTGGCCTAACATGATTGGTTTTGTTGCTGAAAAAATACCATTAAGTGGGGCGCTCGGTATGTCAATTGTTGGAGGAATGGGAATGTTCTCTACTTCTATTTTTCAAACCATCATTGGAGGATGGATTGATTCTTCGACTGCAGAACAAGAAGCACTTGGACTTACAGGAACTGCTTTAGATTTAGCTGCAGGACAGCAAACATTAACAAATATGGTCAGTTTTCCAGTAATCCTGATTGTTTTGTTTACGATTTTATATTTCTGGCAACGCAACGCAAAATCAACTGAAGCAGTATAAATTGGTTGTGTGTTAACTATTTAAAAAAAGCCACCTTTTCAGGTGGCTTTTTTATGCATTCATTAATGTTTCAATTTCTTCAATTTCAATAGGAATAGATTCCATCAGGTTAACAGGAGCTCCCGTTTTTTGAATTACTACATCGTCTTCCAATCGAACTCCAAAACCTTCTTTGGGAATATAAATACCAGGTTCTACGGTAAAAATCATATTAGATTCCATAGGTAAATGAAGCAAGCCATAATCATGAGTATCTAATCCTATATGGTGTGATGTACCGTGCATAAAATACTTTTTGTAAGCAGGCTTTTCAGCAGTTTCATTTTGAAGATCAGCTTTATCTAAAAGGCCTAATTTCAGTAATTGATTTGTCATTATATTACCAACTTCTTTATGGTATTCTTTCCAAATAGTTCCTGGCACCAGTAATTTTGTAGCTTCTTTTTTAACATCCAGGACCGACTGATAAACTGCTCTTTGTCGGTCACTAAAGGTTCCTGATACAGGGATAGTTCTAGTCAAGTCACTTGAATAATTACCATACTCTGCTGCCACATCCATAAGGATTAAATCGCCAGCTTTACATTGCATGTTGTTTTCTGTGTAATGTAATACATTAGCATTATTTCCAGATGCAATAATGGGCGCGTAGGCAAATCCTTTTGATCGGTTTCTGATGAATTCGTGTGCTAATTCAGCTTCAATCTCATATTCCCACACACCAGGCTTAATGAAATTTAAAAGTCTTCTAAAGCCTTTGTCAGTGATATTACACGCCTCTTGAATTTGAGCAATTTCTTCTTCACTTTTAACCGCACGTAATTCTTGAAGAATTGGGTTGCTTTTTCCAACACCATGTGCAGGATACTGTTTTTTACACCATTCTATAAAACGATCTTCTCTGGTTTCTGTTTCTACTGCTTGTCTATAGTGTTCGTTAGTATTAAAGTAGAAACAATCACATTGCGCACTCAGTTCTTGAAAAATTTTTTCAAAGTCTTTGAGCCAGTAGACTGTTTCAATCCCACTTAAATTAGTTGCAGCATGTTTAGTCAATTTAGCACCTTCCCAAATTGCTATATGCTCATTGGTTTCTCTTATAAATAGAATTTCTTCATGTTTTTTTTCAAGAGCATCTGGAAAAATTAGAAGTATACTCTCCTCTTGATCTATACCAGATAAATAAAAAATGTCACGATGTTGTGCAAAAGGCAATGTACTATCAGCACTTATCGGATAAATATCATTCGAGTTGAAAATTGCCAAACTTTTTGTGTCTAATTCAGCAGAAAATTTATTCCGATTTAATCGGTAAAATGAAGCGGAAAGGGGACGATAACGCATGATTATTTTTTTAACTAAGATACTAGTTTTCTAAAGATAAATTAAAATCACCTTCTCTTGAAATAGCATTATCAATTTAAAATTAAAGACATCTTCTGATTTTTGATGGGTTGTAATATTTAATTATTTAAACACAAGGTTTGTAAACTTAACTTATTAAAGATTTAAGGGAAAAATACAGTAAAGCGGTTTGATCCTTAGAGTTTATATCTTATTTTTGTAATGCAAATTAAATTCTATGAGTTTTACATCTTCAACAATTGGTCGAAAAGTAGCAATGGCAATTTCTGGCTTATTTTTGGTTGTTTTTTTAACACAACACTTCACGATTAATTTCATTTCGGTCTTCAGTGCCAAAACTTTTAATGAAATTTCTCACTTTATGGGGAATAATCCTCTAGTACAGTTTGTCCTTCAGCCGATTCTAATTTTTGGAGTAGTTTTTCACTTTACCATGGGGTTTGTGTTGGAGATACAAAATCGTAAATCAAGAGCCGTTCAGTATGTGGAATTCAAAGGAAGTGAAAATGCTTCTTGGGTATCTAGAAACATGATTTGGTCTGGAGCAGTAGTGCTTTCTTTTTTAGGTCTTCATTTTTACGATTTCTGGTTCCCTGAAATGAACTACAAATACATTGAGGTTCTTCCCTTAGATCCTGAAAGATATTATGAGGAAATGACTCACAAATTTCATGACTTATTAAGAGTTGGACTTTATATTATTTCATTTGTCTTTTTAGCCCTTCACCTAAACCATGGGTTCGCTTCTTCTTTTCAAAGTGTAGGTGTCAATAATAAATATAGTTCTAATATTAAAAAGTTTGCAATTGCATTTTCAGTGATTATTCCTGTTGGATTTATATTTATAGCTCTATTTCATTACATAAACTCATTATAGTATGTCACTAGATTCAAAAACACCTAAAGGCCCTGTAGCCGATAAATGGACCAACCATAAGAGTAAAATTAATTTAGTAAGTCCTGCAAACAAACGTCTAATTGATGTTATAGTAGTTGGAACAGGATTGGCAGGTGCATCAGCATCAGCAACCCTAGCAGAGCTAGGATACAATGTTAAAACTTTCTGTTTTCAGGATTCTCCAAGACGTGCGCATTCTATTGCTGCCCAAGGAGGAATTAATGCCGCTAAAAACTATCAAGGAGATGGTGATTCAACCCACCGACTTTTTTACGATACTATTAAAGGTGGAGACTATCGCTCTAGAGAAGCCAACGTTCATCGATTAGCGGAGGTGTCAACAAATATCATTGACCAGTGTGTTGCACAAGGAGTACCTTTTGCGCGTGATTATGGCGGTTTGCTGGATAACAGATCCTTTGGTGGAGTTCTTGTTTCTCGAACTTTTTACGCAAAAGGACAAACAGGACAGCAATTATTGTTAGGTGCTTATTCAGCAATGAATCGACAAATTGGTCGTGGTAAAATTAAAATGTACAATCGTCATGAAATGATGGATTTAGTGGTTGTTGACGGTAAAGCTCGAGGAATTATAGCACGAAACTTAGTAGATGGAAAACTTGAACGCCACAGTGCTCATGCTGTTGTAATTGCATCTGGAGGATATGGAAATGTGTTCTTTTTATCTACAAACGCAATGGGAAGTAATGTTTCCGCAGGATGGAAAATTCATAAAAAAGGAGCTCATTTTGCTAATCCATGTTTCACGCAAATTCATCCTACCTGTATTCCTG
>JABGXI010000105.1:0-14990 GCA_018675855.1 Flavobacteriaceae bacterium
CAACACTACTTCATGTGAATGACCTGCTTCTTCAAGAAATTGTATTGCTTCTCTTGATTTTCTACATCTAGGATTATGGTATATGGTATATTTTTTCACAAACTAAAAAAAACTACCCGAAGGTAGTTTTGAATTTATTTTATTTTATCAGCAATGGCTTTAAAAGCCTTCGGATGATTCATCGCAAGGTCTGCGAGAACTTTTCGATTGAGATCAATATTATTAGCTTTTACTTTTCCCATGAACTGGCTGTATGACATTCCATTGATTCTGGCTCCAGCATTAATACGCGTTATCCAAAGTGCTCTAAAGTTTCTTTTATTAACCTTGCGGTCACGATATGCATAAAGCATGGCCTTGTCAACAGCGTTTTTGGCAACTGTCCATACATTTTTTCGACGGCCAAAATAACCTTTCGCTTGTTTTAAAATTTTTTTTCTTCGTGCTCTTGAAGCAACTGAGTTTGTGGATCTTGGCATTTTAGTTGTTTTTTTTTGAAGGAGGCGGTATTGCTACTCTTTTATGCCTGACTTCGGGTTAATTATTAACGAGTAACCTGTTTTAAAATTAATTAAGGCGTAACTGTTGTTTAATGTTTTTTTCATCACTCTCGTGAACTAAACCAGAATGAGTCAATTTTAATTTACGCTTTTTTGATTTTTTGGTCAAAATATGACTTTTAAAAGCATGCTTACGCTTTATTTTACCGCTTCCGGTTATTTTAAAACGTTTTTTAGCACTTGATTTTGTTTTCATTTTTGGCATGACTATTCCTTTTTTATTTTTTCTTCGGAGCAATTAAGATACTCATCTTTTTTCCTTCCAATATTGGCATTTGTTCTACTTTTCCGAGATCTTCTAAATCCTGAGCTAAACGCAATAATAGGATTTGACCTTGTTCTTTAAATACGATTGAGCGACCTTTAAAAAAAACAAAGGCTTTTAATTTTGCACCTTCTCCAAGAAATTTTTCAGCATGTTTCTTTTTAAATTCATAGTCATGCTCATCAGTATTGGGTCCAAAACGTATTTCTTTTAAAATAATTTTACTTGTTTTCGCTTTAAGAACTTTCTCTCGTTTCTTTTGTTCGTAAAGAAATTTTTTATATTCTAAAATTTTACACACCGGAGGCTTAGCATTTGGTGAAATTTCAACTAAATCCAATTCTAATGATTCTGCCAAGGCAAGTGCTTTGTTGAGAGAGTAAACCCCAATTTCAACATTTTCTCCAACCAAACGCAGTTCTTGGGCCATTATCTTTTGATTGATACGGTGTGGATCTACTTTGATTACCCTTCCAGGGCGGTTCGTTCTACGTCTTCGTATTGCTATGTCTTCTGTCTTTTATATTAAACTTCAAAGCTTGCTAAGCTACTTTTTACCTCTGTATTTATTAAATCAACTACTTTTTCTGTCGTAAAGCTTCCTAAATCACCTTCAGAATGCTTTCGTAAAGAAATGGTCTGATTTTCTTGTTCTTTCTCTCCTATGATAATCATATAAGGGACTTTGGACATTTCGGATTCACGAATCTTCTTACCAATGGTCTCATTACGATCATCTAAGAGGGCGCGAATTTCGTGATTTTTCAAGTAATTTGAAACTTTTTGAGCGTAATTTTTGCATTTTTCACTCACACACAAAATATTCACTTGATTTGGCATTAACCAAAGAGGAAAATTACCACCGGTATGTTCTAGTAAAATAGCAACAAAACGTTCCAAACTTCCAAAAGGAGCTCGGTGTATCATTACTGGTCTGTGTAATTCATTATCACTTCCTTTATAATTTAAATCAAATCGCTCAGGAAGGTTGTAATCTACCTGTATGGTTCCCAATTGCCATTTTCGTCCCAAAGCATCTTTTACCATAAAATCAAGCTTAGGGCCGTAAAAAGCTGCTTCCCCCGTTTCTATAATATAATCTATATCTTTCTCTTTAGCTGCATTGATGATTGCTTGTTCTGCTAATTCCCAATTATGGGTTGAACCAATATATTTTTCTGGTTTTTCTGGATCTCTTAAAGAGACTTGAGCCGTGAAGTTTTCAAAACCTAAAGATCCGAAAACATAAAGAACTAAATCAATTACTTTTTTGAATTCTTCATCTAGTTGACTCGGCAGACAAAAGATGTGTGCGTCGTCTTGAGTAAACCCTCTAACTCGCGTTAATCCGTGAAGTTCACCACTTTGCTCGTAACGATAAACTGTTCCAAATTCTGCATATCGTTTCGGTAAATCACGATAACTCCAAGGTTTCGCATTGTATATTTCACAATGGTGTGGACAGTTCATTGGTTTTAGAAGAAACTCTTCTCCCTCTCCAGGAGTTCTAATGGGTTGAAAGCTATCAGCACCGTATTTTTCATAATGACCTGAAGTCATATAAAGCTCTTTACTACCAATATGGGGGGAAATAACTTGTTCGTAGCCTGCCTTATTTTGTGCCGCTTTCAGAAAGTTTTCCAATCGTTCACGAAGAGCAGCACCTTTAGGAAGCCACAAGGGTAGACCTTGTCCAACTTTTTTAGAAAAAGTAAATAATTCTAACTCTTTTCCAAGTTTTCTATGGTCTCGTTTTTTAGCTTCTTCAACTAAGGCTATATATTCCGTCAATTCTTTTTGTTTTGGAAACGATATACCATACACTCTTGTAAGTTGAGGTTTTGTCTCGTCACCTCTCCAATAGGCTCCTGCAATATTAGTCAGTTTAATTGCTTTTATAAAACCTGTATTTGGAATATGTCCTCCACGACAAAGGTCAGTGAAGTTTGCATGGTCACAAAATGTGATACTTCCGTCTTCAAGATTTTTTATGAGTTCTGTCTTGAAAGGATTATCTTCTTTTTTGTAAAATGCTAAAGCTTCTGCCTTAGAAACGTTACGCATTTTAAATTTAAATTTTTGTCTTGAAAATTCTAAAAATTTCTTTTCTATTTCGATCAAGTCTTTTTCGGTAAGACTATGTGTTCCAAAATCTGCATCATAATAAAAACCGTTTTCTATTGCTGGGCCTATTGTTAGTTTACAGTCAGGATAAAGTGCCAAAAGGGCTTGTGCCAATACATGCGCAGATGAATGCCAAAAGGCTGTTTTTCCTTCTTGATCATTCCAGGTGAACAGTTGAATTTTTCCATTTTCAAGAAGTGGAGTTATACTTTCTACTATTTGGCCATTAAATTTGGCAGACAATACATTACGTGCTAATCCCTCACTAATACTCGAAGCAATTTCAAAAGGAGTTACTCCCTCCGAATAGGTCCTTATACTCTGGTCTGGAAACTGAATTTCAATCATAGTTCTATTAAATGCCCCGCAAAGATAAGGGGTCTTGGGATAGCAAGCAATGGTTAAAGAAAAGTTTCTAAGACACTCCTTTTTTTTTCTCCCCCAAAAGCGCATTTACAAGTGTTCTAATCCCCTTAAAGCCAAAATAAAAAGCGAGGCCCAACAGAAGTAATCCAATTGTAAGTACCAAATAATAAAGTGGATGTGATTTATTTTGAAAGGCCTGATGTACCATAAAAGGTCCCACAAAACAGAGTACAAGGAAATAGCTCATTAGTTTAAGCCCCTTTTGAAGTTGAATTTTATTCATGGTTTTTAGCAGCATTTATTACTTTCCTTACATTACCATGGAGTTTCAATAGTTGTTTTGCTTTTTCTTGAGAGATTTTAAGTTCTTTCATTACTATAGACTCTGCTCGTCCCACAAGTTTTTTGTTAGACATCTTCATGTCTATCATTTTATTTCCTTTTACATGCCCTAATTGTATCATTGTAGCAGTAGTAATCATGTTAAGAATCAGTTTTTGAGCAGTTCCTGCTTTCATTCGAGAACTTCCTGTTACAAATTCGGGTCCCACGATTACTTCTACAGGATAATCACTTACCTCAGAGAGAGGACTGTTAGCATTACAACTTATGCATCCTGTCTTTATGCCCTTCGACTGGCAGTCATGTAGTCCTGCGACTACATAAGGTGTTGTTCCAGAGGCGGCAATTCCAACTACAATATCTTTGGAATTAATATTAAAAACGTTTAAGTCTTCCCAGGCTTTATGGGGGTCATCTTCCGCACTTTCTGTTGAGTTTCGTAAAGCATGGTCTCCACCTGCAATTAGTCCTATAACACGTTCAGGATCAGTTCCAAAAGTGGGAGGGCATTCAGAAGCATCTAAAACTCCCAAGCGGCCACTAGTTCCGGCGCCAATATAAAATAGGCGACCACCGACTTTCTGTTGTCTTACTACGACTTCTATTAACGTCTCGATTTTACCCAAAACTTTACCCACAGCGTTAATAGCATTTTGATCTTCTTGATGAATGCCTTTTAGTAATTGAGCAATATTTTTTTGCTCTAGGTTATTGTGGTTAGAATCTTGCTCAGTTATTTTTATGAAAGCCATTTTACTTTTGTTTTTTAACGAATTTAAAAAATAAACCTCACAATAGAATTATTGTGAGGTTTAAGCTTACGAATTATTAAATTTCTTTAAGCGCTTCTTTTTAGCTCTAAATTTTCTTTTAAAGCAGCTAAAAATTGTTGCGTAGTTAGATAATGAGAGCTATTTAGCTCTTCTCCATGAATAAGAACAGCAAGATCTTTTGTCATCTTTCCACTTTCAACGGTTTCAATGCATACCTTTTCAAGTGAGGTGCAAAAGTCAATAAGCTCTTGATTATCATCTAGTTTTCCTCGATGAGCCAATCCTCTTGTCCATGCAAAAATAGAAGCAATAGGATTAGTTGATGTTTCTTTTCCTTGTTGATGTTGGCGATAGTGTCGTGTAACAGTACCGTGGGCAGCTTCCGCTTCCATTGTTTTTCCATCAGGCGTAACTAAAGTAGATGTCATTAGACCTAATGATCCAAAACCTTGGGCCACTGTGTCTGACTGAACATCACCATCATAATTCTTACACGCCCAAACAAAACCTCCGTTCCATTTCATAGCAGCAGCAACCATGTCATCAATTAAACGATGCTCATAGGTTATGCCTGCAGTAGCAAAAAGATTTTTGAATTCTTTATCAAAAACCTCTTGAAAAATATCTTTAAAGCGACCATCATAGGCCTTTAAAATCGTATTTTTTGTAGATAAATACAAAGGCCAACCTTTTTTTAATGCTTGGTTCATACATGAGCGAGCGAAACCATATATAGATGAATCAATATTATACATTGACATTGCAACTCCATTTTCCTGAAAGTGATATACATCCCAGGTTTTAGGTGTGCCTCCATCATCTGGTGTAAAAGTCATAGTTAGTTTTCCTTTCCCTGTTGTTACAGTGTCAGCTGCCTTATATTGATCTCCAAATGCGTGACGACCAATACAGATTGGTTTTGTCCAGCCTTGAACGTAACGAGGCACGTTTTTCATAATAATAGGCTCTCTAAAGACAGTACCACCAACAATATTTCTGATAGTACCATTAGGGGAACGCCACATATTAGAAAGATTAAATTCAGTAACCCGGTCCTCATCAGGTGTAATAGTAGCACACTTGATACCCACATGATGTTTTTTTATTGCATTAGCAGCTTGAATAGTAATTTTATCCTCAGTAGCATCTCTAGAAGTAACTGATAAATCGTAATATTCAATTGTTAAATCTAAATAAGGAAGTATCAGTTGGTCTTTGATAAATTTCCAAATGATTCTAGTCATTTCATCTCCATCTATTTCAACAACTGGATTCGTGACTTTAATTTTTGACATGGGTATAATTTTTTTATTTCGCTTGCAAATATAAGTGTTAGCGATTATTTTTAAGTAGATTATTGAAATAAAAAAACCACCAAAGTATTTATTTAAAATAATTAGGTGGATAATTTTTTAGTGATAGCTATATTAAGAATCTAGACGAGCTTCTTTAATACGTGCTTTTTTTCCAGTTAAACCTTTAAAATAATAAATACGTGAACGACGTACTTTTCCTTTCTTATTAACTTCAATTTTCTCTAAAGCAGGTAAGTTTAATGGGAAGATACGTTCAACCCCAACAGTGCCTGACATTTTTCTAATCGTAAAGGTTTTGGATAGCCCTTGTCCTTTAATTTGAAGTACAACTCCTTTAAAAAACTGAGTACGCACTTTTTCACCTTCTCTAATCTGATAATATACAGTTAAAGTGTCACCAGCATCAAATTTTGGAAATTCTTTTTTCTCGATGAATTCGTCTTGAACAAAATTGATTAACGCTTCCATATTATTTTTTTATTGTTTGAAAAGTAACAACATTCACGATTATCGTCAGAGGTTGTTTGTTTCGTTTTGCAAAATTAGACTTTATTTTGAAGTAGGCAACTTCTTAGTCTTAATAAATAACTTCAATATTACTTTTTTTGATTACAATACAGTTAATGGAATAAACCTCAATAAGATTCCCTATAAGGCTTTTGTTTCATTTTCATTTTAAAAAAATAATGTGAGAATATTTACTTTTATCTTTGGTTTAAATTTTAGCTTACGAGAATTTAATCAACAATGGCATAAAATTCTATTGATGTTTTTTACACATAAAAACTATTATGTTTATATAAGAAATTGGCTATTGTAATAAATCAGGACGAAATTTCTTTGTGCGTTCAAGCGCCATTTCATCTCTCCATTTTTCTACTTTAGGTGTATTACCTGAGGTTAAAATTTCAGGTACTTCCCAGTTGTTATATTTTGCGGGTCTAGTATAAATAGGGGGGGCTAAAAGATCATCTTGAAAACTATCGGTAAGTGCGGAAGATTCATCACCTAAAACTCCTGGAATTAAACGGATTATACTATCACAAAACACAGCTGCTGCAAGTTCGCCTCCAGAAAGCACAAAATCACCTATGGAGATTTCATGAGTGATTAAATGATCTCTAACACGCTGATCAACTCCTTTATAATGTCCACATAGTAGAATTATATTGTTCAGCGTAGAATTATGATTAGCGATTTTTTGATTTAATTTTTTCCCATCAGGAGTTAAGTAAATAACAGCATCATAGTCTCGTTTATTTTTTAGGTAAGTTATGCATCTGTCAATGGGTTCAATCATCATAACCATTCCTGCACCCCCACCAAATGGGTAATCATCTACTTGATACTGCTTATGAGTACTAAATTTTCTTAAATCATGAAAATGAACAGTTGCTATTCCAGAGGCTATTGCACGTTTTAAAATAGAAGCTTCAAATGGACTTTTAAGGAGTTCGGGGAAAAGTGTAATAATATCAATACGCATGACTAAGTGAATTATATTAAAGCAAAAATATAAAAAGCCGATGCAGAAATTCGATTTTTTAGTGAAAGCTTCACTTTTTAATAATTCATTGATATTTTTAGTTCCTCTCCTGAGGGGCTAAGAAATAATATGCTATCTAAATTGTCAATATTTATTTTTTTTAAATCTTCAAGTTTGTTTACCTGCTGATCGTTTATTTCCAACATAAGAAAGCCATTATCAATTCCTTTTTGATAGAGCCAGCGGTTATTCATGTTTGAAATATATAAACCTTGATCAGTTTCAAGCTGTTTTTTTTGTTCAGATGTAAGTTCTCTTAATTCCATTAAAAAATAGGAAGCACGATTAATTTTTTCTAAACGAACACTAACGGTAGTTTCTTTTCCTGCTCGATTATATTTTATATTCACTTTTTCTCCAGGCCTTTTACTTGCAAGGTAGCCAGATAGATCTGCAAATTTATTTATTGCAATACCATCAATACTTTTGATTATGTCATTAGGTTTAAGTCCAGCAAGATCTGCTCCCAAGCCCTCTTCAAGATTAGTGATATAGAAACCTTCTGTTTCTAAAACATCAAAACGTGTTGCTAAATCAGAGTTTAAAGCTTGTCCCATAACGCCTAATAGTCCACGTTGAACATTTCCAAATTCAATTATATCTTCAAAAATTTTTCGAACTACATTACTAGGCACAGCAAAAGAATATCCTACAAATCCACCTGAAATTGAAGTGATAGCGGTATTAATTCCAATTAATTCACCCATTGTGTTTACTAATGCACCCCCACTATTTCCTTTATTAACAGCAGCATCGGTTTGGATATACCATTCGTTTTTTCCATCTTGAGTGTTCAAATCTCTAGATTTAGCACTAATAATTCCAGCAGTAACGGTTGAATTCAGATTAAAAGGATTTCCTACAGCAAGAACCCATTCTCCAATTTTAGTTGTATCAGAATTCCCAAAAAATACATAAGGTAATTTTTCATTTGCATTAATCTTTAAAATAGCAATATCTGAATCAGGATCTGTTCCTACAACACGAGCTTTATAGATTTTATTTTCATTGGTTGTAATTTCTATTTCTGTATTATTTTCAATAACATGGTTATTGGTTATGATGTATCCGTTTGGTGAAACAATAACTCCAGAACCCGTTCCAATTCTTTTGGGTAGGTCTTCTTTATCATAAAAATATCGATAGTATGATGGAACATTGTTTTCTCCACTACTTGTATTTTTTACGTGTACTACAGCATTTACAGTTTTTTCAGCAGCAATGGTAAAATCGGTTAATTCTGCTGCAAAAGTTCCTGTGGTGTATGTGTAATTAGTTGGAAGTATTTTTGTTGATAGGTTTTGTTCCTTTTCAATTATCAATGGAGCGCTAAAATAAACATCATAAATAAAAATGCTAAAAAAAGCACTCCCAAATGCAATAATAACTGTTTTAACAAATGATTTCATAAGATTATTTTTTACAAAAATATAATTTTTAAAGTAGTAAAAAATTCATTTAACGCCTTTTTAACAACCTTTAAAATTGATTATATTTGACCCTATGCAAATTCAGTTTGATAAATATCAAGGTGCTGGGAATGATTTTATCATCATTGATAATAGAGCCGGTGGATATGATTCACTTTCTCAAGATAATTTAAAGCTGCTTTGTGATCGAAATAAAGGTATAGGTGCCGATGGTATTATTTTAATTCAAAATCATCAAGTTTTAGATTTCGAAATGCTTTACTATAATTCAGACGGTAATTTAAGTTCTATGTGTGGTAATGGTGGTAGATGTGCTGTCTCTTTCGTTCAGCGTCATAATATCATTGATGTAAACACTCATTTTATGGCTATAGACGGTCCTCACAAGGCTAGCTTAACATCTTCAACAGAGGTACGATTACAAATGCAGGATGTCACTAATATTATTAAAAACGGAAACAACATAATTATGGATACTGGTTCTCCACACTTAGTTTTGTTTTTACAAGAGATTCATTCCATAGATGTTAAAAAAGAAGGAGCGATAATTCGATACTCAGATTCATTTAAAAAAGAAGGTATTAATGTAAATTTTATAACAAAAAAAAGTAAAACAATATATGATATTAGAACCTACGAGCGAGGCGTAGAAAATGAAACTCTATCCTGTGGGACTGGTGCAGTAGCTTCTGCCATTGCGATGCATTTTTTAGGAGAATCAAATGGAATTACTGAAATAAGAATTAATGCATTAGGAGGAGAGTTAATGGTTGGTTTTAAAGTTAATGGAGCTAGATATGAAAACATATTTTTACAGGGTCCAGCAACTTATGTTTATTCTGGATTACTTACATTATGAATCAAGATACAATTACTTTACGAGCACTAGAACCTGGTGACATTGACATGTTATTAAATATTGAAAATGACAAAGAGTTTTGGAAATATTCAAATCAGAGAGAACCTTTCTCAAGACACCTTTTAGAATTATATATAGCACAGCAGCAACAAGATATTTTTGAGGTAAAACAACGTAGATATATTCTCACTAATTATTCTCAAAAATTACTTGGTATTATCGATTTATTTGACTTTGAACCTTTTCACAGAAGGGTAGGAGTGGGATTAATCATTATATCTTCTGAACGTAGAAAAGGTATGGGTAAAAAAGCACTTGGATTAATTGAACTTCACTGTATAAATAATTTAAATATTCATTCTTTGTATGCCAATATTGCCATTGAAAATGATTCAAGTATTGCTGTTTTCGAGTTTTGTGGTTTTGAAAATGTTGGCATAAAAAAAGAATGGAATTTTTATGACGGCTCTTTTCATGATGAATTTTTGTATCAAAAAATAATAGGATAATGTATAAAAGAAAATTAATAGTGTTAATTAGTTTAATCGGTATTGGAATTGGCACTTATTTTATGTTCAATTTTTACAATATTTTTTTTTTTAATAATACAGTTTTTAAAAATAAATACTCTTATGTATTTATTGATTTTGATGACACAATGGATTCCCTCAAAATTCAATTAGAACCTCTTTTAAAGTCATCACAAAATTTTTTAATAGCAGCAGAAAAAAAGGGCTATTCTCAAAACATTAAACCAGGTAAGTATAGGCTATTAAAAGGATCAGGAAACAATGATTTAATTAATATTCTTCGTTCAAAACGACAAACGGTTAAAGTTATTTTTAATAATCAAGAGCGTATTGAAAATCTTGCAAAACGAGTTTCATCACAAATAGCCGCAGATAGTTCTAGTTTAATGGATGCCTTTTATGACACTTCTTTTATAGAGTCTAATGGTTTTTCCAAAGAAAACATATTGGCAATGTATTTACCAAATTCTTATGATTTTTTTTGGGATACTACCGCTGAAGTTTTTAGAAAAAAAATGTTTAACAATTATCAACAATTCTGGAATAAAGACCGATTAAAAAAAGCTAAAGCACATAATCTTTCACCTATTGATGTTTATATCCTTGCATCTATAGTTCAAAAAGAATCTCCAAAAGAAGATGAGCAATTGCGGGTGGCAGCTGTATATTTAAATCGTTTGGCAAAGAGAATGAAACTTCAAGCAGACCCTACCGTTATATATGCATTAAAAAAAGAATCTAATGATTTTGATCAAGTAATAAAACGTGTGTTATTAAAAGATTTAAAAATTTCTTCACTTTATAATACTTATAAAAACAAAGGTCTACCTCCTGGTCCAATAGCAATGCCAGATATCTCAACTATTGAAGCGGTTCTATCTGCCGAAAAAAACACATATTTATATTTTGTAGCAGATCCTTCAAAACCTGGTTATCATTTATTTGCTAAAAATTTACGACAGCATAAAAGGAATAAGCAGCTATATATTAATTGGATAAATAAGAAGAAAATTTATCGTTAAAAAGAGCCTTCAATAATGAAAATACACGGTCTCTTATTTAGGTTAACTCTTTCATTTTTCCATTGACTTATAGTAAGTGTTTTTATGTATTCATTCTGTAAGCTTAGGTCACAACCAACACATAAAAGAGTATTGGATAAAAGTACTTTTAATAATTCTTTATGTAATGAATCGCTTCTATAAGGAGTTTCTATGAACAATTGCGCCTGATTATCTTTAATTGCTTTTTTTTCAAATTTAATGATAGCTTGTTTTCTTTTTTTTTGCTCAATAGGAAGGTATCCATTAAACGCAAAGTTTTGACCATTCATTCCAGAACTCATCATGGCAAGAATAAGCGATGAAGGTCCAACTATTGGTTTTACCTGAATTCCAAGTCTATGAGCTTTAGCAACGATCACACTCCCCGGATCCGCAATTCCTGGACATCCAGCATCTGAAAATAATCCTATTGAAATTCCAGCTTTACATTGGTCTAAATAGGTTTCCGTTTCTTCTTGGGTAATAAATTTATTCAGTGGATACAGTATAAGTTGTTCCTGGTTTTTATTAGGTGCTATTTTCTTGATAAAACGCCTGGCTGCTTTTTCATTCTCTATGATAAAATGATTTTGATCTTCTATGATTTTTTTAACTGTGAGGGGCAGTACTTCTAAAGGAGGATTTTCTCCAAGAGGAGTAGGTATTAGATATAGTACTCCTGGTTTCTGTATTCCTTCTTTCATTTCTTCAGAATATTAGCAATACGTTCACAAGCATTTTCAAGAAGAGAAAAACATTGATCAAATCCTTCTATACCAACATAATAAGGATCTGGTATATTTTCTTGATTTGGAAGAATATAATTTATTTTGAGTTTTTCTTCCATTGAGGAAGCTAGTAAAATTAAATCCTCATGATTATTATTATCCTTTACATATATATGTGAAAAAACTTTAAAATCATTTACTGAAAATTGTCGTGCTATCTGTTTACTAATATTAATGTTATTTTTTAATCCCACTTCAATACTTCTGTGGTCTGGAGGATATCCAATATGATAGTTTGCCGTACCAGCAGAATCTACTTCAATATTTAAATGATTCACCTTAGCATTTAAAATACCTTGAGCAAGAGGGGAACGACAAATATTACCCAAACAAACCATGAGTATTTTTTTGTATTCCATAATGAAAAATATTTTATAAGGTAAGCTTTTGGCTTAAGTCATCTACATATTTACGAAACTGTTTATCCGTAAAGCTAAGATTATCTACTGTTTTACAAGCGTGTAAAACGGTAGCATGATCTCTTTTTCCAATTTGACTTCCAATGCTTGCTAGTGAGGCTTTAGTATATTTTTTAGCAAAATACATTGCAAGTTGACGGGCTTGAACTATATGTCTTCTTCTTGTTTTTGATTGAAGGGTTTCAACATCCATTTGAAAATAATCAGAAACTACTTTTTGGATGTAGTCAATAGAAACTTCACGTTTTGTGTTTTTTACAAATTTCATGACTACTTCTTTTGCTAAATCGGTAGTGATTTCTACTTTATTAAAAGAGGATTGTGCAATGAGTGAAATGATTGCACCTTCTAATTCCCTGACGTTAGTTTTAATATTTTTGGCAACGTATTCAATTATATTATCATTAATATCTACTCCATCACGGTAAAGTTTATTTTTTAGAATAGAAATACGCGTTTCATAATTGGGAAGTTGTAATTCAGCTGAAAGGCCCCATTTAAATCTAGAAAGTAAACGCTGTTCAATATCCTGCATATCAACAGGAGCCTTGTCGGAGGTGAGAATAACTTGTTTTCCATTTTGATGTAAATGGTTGAAGATGTGGAAGAATACATCTTGAGTTCCTGTTTTTCCTGATAAGAACTGAACATCATCAATAATAAGTACATCAAGAATTTGATAGAAATGAATGAAATCATTTCTTGTATTTTTTTTCACTGCTTCAATATACTGTTGCGTAAATTTTTCAGCAGCAATATATAAAACGGTTTTGTCTTGATATTTTTCCTTTATTTCCACTCCAATAGCATGTGCTAAATGCGTTTTTCCTAAACCAACTCCACCAAAAATTAGGAGTGGATTAAACGACGTACCACCTGGTTTTGCAGATACTGCTAATGCGGCAGATCTTCCTAGACGATTAGAGTCACCTTCTAAAAAATTATCAAAATTATAATTTGGATTTAATTGAGATTCAATTTGAAGATTTTTAATTCCAGGAATTACAAAAGGATTTTTAAGTTCTCCCGAATATGAGTTGATAGGTCCATCTACTTGTTGTGTTTTTAGTCCACTTCTATTGTTACTTGGAATTTTCTCTGTGAAAGGTATATTATTTCCAAAAGTATTTTCCATTCTAATGGCATACAACAGACGGGCATCTTTACCTAACTCTTTTTGTAATGCTGTTTTAAGAAGCTTGACATAGTGTTCTTCTAACCATTCATAGAAAAACTTACTAGGTACTTGGATGGTGAGAATATTATCATTTAACTTGACTGGTGAAATAGGTAAGAACCAAGTTTTATATGCTTGTGGCTGGATGTTATCTTCAATGAAAGAAAGGCAATTGGTCCAAACCTTAGAAGCATTCTCACTCATTTTTTATATTTTTTTAAATTTTTATGGTTGGAGTTGTTTTTTCATAGCCTTTACAAATATTGTTTTAATTAATTTAAAAAAAAAATCAATTTGCTATTGAATAATAACTTTTTTTTTATGATATTCTGGAGCTCTTATTTTTAAAAATTTAAAAAAAAAAACTTTCTAGATCTTGTTGAAAATAATAAATGAAATATACAACAAATAAAATCACTGTTCGCTACAGTGAAACTGATCAAATGCAGTTTGTTCATCATAGTAATTATCTAAAATATTTTGAGTTAGCACGCTTGGAATGGCTTACAGTTCTTGGCATATCTTATTCTGAAATGGAAAAAAAAGGTATTTTAATGCCTGTAGTACAAGCAAATATTGAATTTAAAACCCCTCTTTATTTTGGAGATGAGTTTCAAGTCAATGTAGTTTTGAAAAATGTACCACGTGCTACTCTAGTTTTTGATTACAAGATTATCAATCAGAAAAATCAAATAATTTGTTCAGGAACTACTGTTTTAGCTTTTCTGTCACCTATTACTAAACGACCTATGCGATGCCCTGAAATTTTATTAGAAAAATTTAGTTGAAATAAATATTCAGTTCATCACCTTCATATGTTTCTTTTTGGTTTGATATTTTTTTGAATTCAGGTGCCGTAATTCCAGTTTTTAACTTTTTATCTGTTTTAAAAACCCTTGCCTCGTCCCATAGATTTTCTTTAATAAAAGATTCTAATGTTCTTAAGCCACCCTCAATAATGATTGATTGAATTTTTAGTTTATAGCATTCTTTTAGGATGTTCTCAAGACAGAATGGAGAGACTATATTTTGTTTTTTTTTATTAGGTAATAATTTAATGTTGTCTTTAGTAAAAAATAACGTAGGAATGTTGTCTTGAAATATTTTTGAATCCTTTGGTGTTCGCCTATTTGGATCAATAACGATCCTTAATGGATTATTTCCTGTCCACTCCCGTGTAGTTAATTCAGGATTGTCATTAATTACTGTTTGTACACCGACTAAAATTGCTGCCTCTTCACTTCTCCACTTATGAACTCGTTGTTTAGAGTGGTTATTAGTAATCCAATATACTTCAGGATTATCTGTTTTTTTTTGAATGGGTGCAATAAATTTATTTTTAGTTTGTGCCCACTTTAATATAATATAAGGTCTTTTTAATTTGTGAAATGTAAAAAAACGTCTATTTAGAAAATCTGCTTCTTTTTTTAGTACCCCAATAACTACCTCGCA
>JABGXI010000106.1:0-25528 GCA_018675855.1 Flavobacteriaceae bacterium
AAATCTAATAGAACTGTGGATAGTGATGTATTCTTTAAATGTTTTAAAATAAATTCTAATTCTTGTATTCCTTCAAGAGCTTCGGGTTCTCCAAATAATATATCCTTGAGTGCTGCTAACTGTTTCGAATTACTTCCTGCTATTGAAAGTAACTTATTTAATAATGCAAGTGAATCTTGAGAAAATCCTTTTACTACTAACTCTTTAAACACACCCTCTTTTCCGATTTTATCAATTTTATCTAAAGCTATTGTAAAATCTACTAAACGTTCTTTAGCTCCAAGTTTTGAAACAATTCCAGTCAATATTTTTCGATGGTTTATTTTTAAATGAACTCCTTCAATTTTCAAATCTGTAAAAGCCCTGTCATATAATGATAAAACCTCGACCTCTTGCCATAAAGAACGATCACCAACTATATCTGCGTCGCATTGATAGAATTCCTGAAATCTTCCATGCTGTGGTCTATCTGCCCGCCATACAGGCTGTATCTGGTAGCGCCTAAAAGGAAAGGATAAATCGTTTTGATGTTGAGCAACGTAGCGTGCAAATGGAACTGTTAAATCGTATCGTAAAGCTTTTTCAGAAACAGAGTGTGAGAATTTTTGATAGTGTCCTGCAGCAAGGGCTTCTGTATCAGCATTTTTTACCTTTTCTCCGGAATTTAATAGCTTAAAAACTAAACGATCTCCTTCTTCACCATAAACACCTGTAAGTGTCTCTAAACGCTCAAAAGAAGGGGTTTCTATAGGCTGAAAACTAAATTTTTCAAAAACATTTTGAAGAATTTTCTTAATATAATCTCTTTTAGATATTTCAGATGAAGAAAAATCTCGAGTTCCTTTTAGTGTTCCTGGTTTAATTGCCATAATGAATAATGTACTGTAAATATCTTCTATTTTATCGAATTGGGAAAATAACTTTTTAGATGCTTAAAATATTGACCATCAGAAAGAACAGCCCCCTTCTTTAAATAAGAATAAATAAAGTCAGTTCGGTTAGGCGTATAGATTTTGGAAGCATTAAATAACGAAATATAATCTGAGGATATGTTTTTAAGCATCCATTGAAAACCTGTAGGGGTTGATAAGTCTTGAACTATATCTACTGACTTAACGACTAATGCATCGACACTGTTTTTTTTGGTATGAAACAAAAAAAGTTGTGAGGGGGTACTGAATTCTAAATAATTACATTGATTCAAAATTTTCTCCCAGACTAAGTCACTAAATTTATCAAGTAAAAAAGTAACTTTCTCAGGTAGCTCGGACTTAATTCGTTCCCATTTTTTTTTGTCAATACTATTGCTTGCGAGAAATACAGAAAATTCTTCATGCATTTCATGAAATTGAGCTTCAGAAAGTCGATGGAATTTCATCCCTGCATGTTTGGAATAAAAAAGCCCACATAAATGTGGGCTTATAAATAATTATGCTTTTGCTTTTGCTTTTACTTTTGTATCTGGTATAATTTCAAACGGTAATTCAAAACTTACCTCACGATGTAATCGAATAGTCGCTTCATATTTACCTAAACGTTTGATTATTTTTCCTGGTAAAGTAATGAATTTCTTATCTAACTCTAAAGCTTTTGAACTGATGGCTGAAGCAAGATCAATATTAGATATTGATCCAAATAATTTGTCACCAGAACCTACTTTGGATGGTAACTTAATTTCAAGGGCTTTAATTTTCTCTGCTCTTTTTATAGCTTCGTCAATAATTGATTTTTCTTTAAACGCACGTTGCTTGAGATTTTCAGCGAGAACTTTGCGAGCAGAAACGGTAGCCATTACTCCCTTCCCTTTAGGTATAAGAAAGTTACGACCGTAACCATTTTTTACACTCACTATTTCATCTTTAAATCCAAGGTTTTGAACGTCTTCTTTTAGTATTAATTCCATGATGAGAGTTTTTTATTTTAACATATCAGCAACATAAGGCATTAAAGCCAAATGACGTGCTCTTTTAACGGCTACAGAAACTTTACGTTGATATTTCAACGAAGTACCTGTTAATCTTCTTGGTAAAATTTTACCCTGCTCATTTACAAACTTGATTAAAAAATCTGGGTCTTTGTAATCAATATGCTTAATACCTGAACGTTTAAAACGACAGTATTTTTTCTGAGTATTTGTATCAATATTTAACGGTGTTAAATATCTGATTTCACCTTCTTTTTTTCCTGAGTTTTGTTCTTCTATCTTAGACATTACTTATGCTTTTGCTTTTGCTTTGTTTTTTTTTCTTCTTTTTTCTGCCCACGCTAAAGCGTGCTTATCTAATTTAACCGTAAGGTAACGCATGATGCGTTCGTCTCGGCGAAATTCAATCTCTAAGGGTGTTATAGCCTCATTTGGTATAGCAAATTCAAAAAGATGATAGAAGCCACTTTTCTTATTCTCAATAGGATAAGCAAGTTTTTTAAGTCCCCAATTTTCTTGGCTTGTAATAGTACCTTTGTGAGACTTAATAAATTCTATAAACTTTTGAACTGCTTCCTCAATCTGAGTTTCAGAGAGAACGGGATTTAAAATGAAAACAGTTTCGTATTGGTTCATAACTTTAATTTTGATCGGCAAAAATAGAGTAATAAGTACAGTAAACCAAATAAAGATACATTTAAAATAAAGTTTTTAATACACCTCAAAAACACTCCTAGACTCTATAAAAATTGATTCAAATTTTATACAAGGATTTTATCTAACTCATTTTTTTGAAAAAATAATTTCGTAAATCTGTTGCCAGATATCAATAGGGGTCTACATCAAAGTTTATTCTAGTATTTCTAAAGGCGGCAATAGCTTGAAAGCTTTTGTGGGTTCTTTCCAAAAGTCTTTTCAATTCTTTAGAAGGCAAATCATGATCGACCTTCACCAAGAGTTGTTTAATATATAAATTTCTTACCCTAGCAACTACAGGAAAAACTGGACCTAAAACCGTTCCTTTATATGATTGTTTTACCACATTTGAAAACCAATCAGAGGCCATATTTACAGTTTCGAATTGTCTGCTTTTAAACGTAATTCGAATCATTCTGTAATATGGAGGATATTTATATTCATGTCGTTCTTTACGTTGACTTAGATATAAACTTTCATAATCATGACTAATTACCTGTTTTAATGTTGGATGCTCGGGTTGATAAGTTTGAATTAAAACCTGTCCTTTTTGATCAGATCTTCCTGCCCTTCCAGCAACCTGACAGAGCATTTGATAACTTCTTTCATGTGCTCTAAAGTCAGGGAAATTTAATACGTGATCTGCATTAATAACCCCTACCAACAACACATTTTTAAAATCTAAGCCCTTAACTACCATTTGTGTTCCTACAAGTACCTGAATACGCTCTTGCATGAAAGCATCAATAATTGTATCAAAACCCCATTTACCACGTGTACTATCCCAGTCCATCCTACCTACGTTAGTTTCAGGAAAAATTTCTTTGACTTGTTCTTCGATTTGTTGTGTACCAACTCCTTTGGTTGTTAAAGAGGGCATTCCACAAGCCTGACATTGAACGGGCATTGGTAAATTATAACCACAATAGTGGCATCGTAATTTTTGTTGTGTTTGATGATAAGTAAGTGACACATCACATTGAACACATTGCGGAGAGTGACCACAACTAGTACATTCAGAAATAGGTGCATACCCACGTCGGTTTTGAAATAAAATGACTTGTTTTCCAGCAGATAAAGTTTCTTTAATTGCTTGAATTAACTGGCTTGAAAACATCCCTTTCGTTTTTTTCTTTCGATGTGCCTCTTTCAAATCTATTAACTTAATTGCAGGAAGCGCTACCCCTCCATAGCGTTCGGTCAATGTAACCCAACCATACTTTTTATTTCTGACATTTTCTGCGGTTTCTAAAGAAGGAGTTGCAGATCCTAAAAGGACTTTAGCCTTCATTAAATTTGCTAAATATATAGCACTATCACGAGCTTGATAGCGCGGTGCAGGATCAAATTGTTTATAAGAATTCTCATGTTCTTCATCTACAATCACTAATCCTAAAGATTGAAAAGGTAATAAAACAGCAGACCGTGCACCAACAATTACCTGACCCTTTCCTTCATTATCAAGAACTTTCTGCCAGACTTCTGTTCGTTCATGAATTGAAAATTTAGAATGGTATACCTCCACTTGTGAGCCAAATCTTGCTGCTAATCTATTTACAATTTGAGAAGTAAGTGATATTTCAGGTAAAAGATATAACACTTGCTTCCCTTTTAATAATAAATCTTCAATCAGTTTTATATAAACCTCTGTTTTTCCAGAAGAAGTAACTCCCTCAAATAACACTGTATTTTTATATTGAATGGCCGCTTTAATTTTATCTAAAGCAATTTGCTGTGCTGTAGACAATGTCTTTAATTCGGGTTCATTTTGTGTTTTTCGGATCAAAATACGATGTTCTTCTTGATAATTTTCTTCAAATATATTCTTATCCAAAAGAGCTTTAATATGTCCACTTGTTGCTCCTGTTTTGGCTTTTAAATCAGACACCTTTTTCCAATCTTTTATTGCTTCTCGTTCAGAAAAAATTCCAATGATTAGGGCTAATTGTTTCGGTGCTTTCTGGAGTTGCTTAAAAAGAGTTTGTAGTTTGTCTTCTTGATGATACGATTCTGAAAGCTTAACATATCGAACTTTTTTCGGTTTAAACTTTTCTTCTAAACGCTGGTGTATCTGAGCAACACCTTCTTTAAGCATCCCCATAACCAATGTCATTACTTGTTTACGGTCTATTATCTTACTAATTTCATCCAACGTAAGAGATTGTTTTTGAAGAGCCTCATATACTAAATATTGAGCGTCAGAAAGAATCGCCAGTTGTTCCTCAGAAGCCTCACATTTTACTAACAAGGTCTCACTTTCAATCATAAGTGCCGCAGGTAAACAAGCGCGCATTATTTCCCCTTGAGTACACATATAATAAGAAGCCATCCATTTCCAAAAATCTAATTGAAAAGAAGTAACCGTTGCCACCTTATCTAAAATCGTGACTATAGGTTTAGCCTCATATGTCTGGGGAGCTACATTGTGCACTTTTATTACTAAGGCCGTATATATTTTTCTTTTCCCGAAAGGAACAGCCACGCGATACCCTGGACCTAAATTTTTAAACTGAACTTTTGTGATGTTATAAGTGTAGGGTTTTGGCAAAGCCAAAGGAAGAATAACGTCTAAAAAACCATTAGAAGTCACTTCTGTTTTATTATTCATTTGGACTTAATTTTGGCTCTCTCTTAAATCGAGTTAAGGTTGCATTGAGTTCAAAACCCAAAAGAAGAATGTTTGAATTCATCCAGATATAAAGAAGAAAAATTAAAAGAGCACCAATAGATCCATAGAGCTGATTATAGGTTGAAAAATTATCAATATAAATACCAAAACCATAAGTAGTTAAAAAAAATAATAATGTGGTCATAAGAGCACCTGGTGAGAAAAAACGAATTTTTCGACCCTCTATTGTTCCAAAAAAGTAAAGAATACTAACGGTCAGATAAGCAAAAAGACCAAAAAAGGCAAACTGACCCATTCGGGTTAATCTTATTTCAGATGGGACTAAAGATTCCAGATTGTTTAGTATATAAAATTCAAAATAAAAAAAGATAATAACCGCAAATAAAGAGAGGAAAGCAAGAACGATACTTACCCCAACAGAAAGAAGGTATTGACGAAAAAAATTCCTTGAAAAAGCAACATGATACGAAACCTCAAAGCTTCCAAAAATAGCGGAAACACCGTTTGCAGAAAGAAAAATAGAAAGTAAAAAAACTGAAGAAAGTAGTCCACCACGTGGTTTGTTTTTTATATCGTCGAAAATACTTGTAAAAAACGTTTGTGTTTCTGAGGGAAGAAACAATTCAATGTAACTTAAAAAAGTTTGATCAAAGTTGTCAATCTTAATAAAAGGAATCATATCAACAAAAGGAATCAAATTAAGAATAAACAACAAAAAAGGAAATAAGGCCATAAAAAAGCTAAAAGCGATACTACCTGCCCTGTAAGAAAGAGCCCCTTCAATAATTCCTTTAAAATACATCTCGAATAAATCATAAATAGAAAATCCACGAAAACCAGGGAGTTTTATGGCTTTCAAAAAAGCTATAATTGATTTAATCACAGGATTTTGAATGATTTTTGACATTAAGTCATTTTTTTATCTTCTACAAAGATAGACCGCAAAATCTTATGAGGATATAAATCTTAAAAAAATCCGAAGGCTTTGTATCTTTGTATAATGGAAATTCAATTGCTATGTGTTGGAAAAACAGATCGTACTTTTTGGACATCTGCTGTTGATGATTATGCAAAACGTTTAAAACATTATGTTAAATTTTCAATACATTATCTACCTAATGCTAAAGCCAAAAAGAAGGTAAACCCAAAAGAAATTAAAATCGAAGAAGCTCAGCTTATTACACAAAAAATAAAAGAGGAAGATCAAGTTTATTTGTTAGATGAAAAAGGGAAATCATACACTTCAACTGAATTTTCAAAAAAGATTGAACAACATATGATCTCAGGTTCTAAAAGAATTGTTTTTGTTATTGGTGGTGCATATGGTTTTACAGATCAGCTGTATCAAAAATATCCTAAGCTTATGTGTTTATCGAAAATGACTTTTTCACACCAAATGGCACGCTTATTTTTTTGTGAACAATTATATAGGGCCTTTACTATTATAAATAATCATCCTTATCACAACAACTAGATTATAAATGAAATTAATTTTTGCTACCCACAATCAACACAAAGTAGAAGAACTTAAAAAACTTTTCCCTTCAAATATCTCAATACTTAGCTTGACCGATATTAATTGTTATGAAGAAATTGAGGAAACAGGTACTACTCTTGAAGAAAATGCCAAATTAAAAGCAAACTTTATAAAATATAAATATGGCTTAGACTGCTTTGCAGATGATTCTGGATTGGAAGTAGATGCTTTGGGTGGTTCGCCAGGCGTATACTCAGCCAGATATGCTGGTGATAAAAAAAATAATGAAGATAACATCAAGAAAATATGGGAAGAACTTAGCAATAAAGAATCAACAAAAGCTCAGTTCAGAACCGTCATAGCATCTTCATTTGGCTCTAAGAATACTATTTATGAAGGGAAAGTAATTGGAAATTTGATTTTTGAAAAACGTGGTAATCATGGTTTTGGTTATGATCCAATTTTCATTCCAGAAGGATACACGAAAACGTTTGCAGAATTGGGCGATGCGGTAAAGAATAAAATTAGTCATCGGGCATTGGCTACTCAAAAATTTTTGACAGAACTACTAACTACTTTAAAATTATAGTAATATTAAGGGTCTTAGTGGGAATATTTTAATCGATTTTTAGTTAATTTTATAATATGAAAAAGATTTGGGTTGCTTTTTTTTTATTGGTCTTTTTTAATTCCAAAGGTCAAGAAACTTTTAGTGCACGAGTAGAAAACGAAACAACAGGTTTGTCTATGCCAAGTGTTCATGTTTTAAATTTAACACAGGTAATTGGAACGATAACAAATCAAAAGGGAAACTTTGAAATTGAGGTAAAAGCAAAGGATACATTATACCTGTCCTATCTTGGATATAAACCTCTTAAAATAGCTGTAACCAATGACATGTTGAAGTTTGGAAATGCCATCTTTAAAATGACTGAATTGGCATTTGCATTAGAAGAAATTATAATACGACCCTACAAGCTAACAGGATACCTCGATATTGATGTTAGAAATGCGCCTATTAATACAGCTCGAAGGTATAGTATTTCAGGTTTACCTAATAGAGGTTATGAATCAGGATCAAGAAATCCAAGTGCTATTTCAAAAGTTTTAGGAAACGTTTTTAATCCCGCTGATTTCCTACATAATCTTTTTGGTAAAAATCCAGCGCAAATGAGGAAACTTAAAAAAATGCGTGAGGATAATGAAATTAATGATCTTTTAGCTTCAAAATTTGATCGCCAAGTTTTGATGCAACTTTTGGGACTAAAAAGAATTGACATTGATGAAATATTGAGAAATTGTAATTATTCTGATGCATTTATAAAAGAAGGAAATGACCTTCAAATTCTTGAAGGAATCAGTAAATGTTATGAAGAATATAAAATTTTTCAACTTTAAACATACTTTTAAAAAAATTAAACTCACTTAAATTCCTTGTTGACTTCGAGAAATGATCCTTACCTAGAGAAATATATCCATCAAATAGAACCGTTTTTAAAAATTAATTTCATCTCCTCTTATTTTCAACGTATCTTTGCTTTACTAATAAAATAACATGTTACTTACCGCACTTAACGCCATCTCGCCAATTGATGGTCGGTACCGATCTAAAACAAAATCACTTGCTGGCTATTTCTCCGAAGAAGCACTAATAAAATATCGTGTTCAAATTGAAATTGAATACTTCATTGAGCTGTGTAAATTACCTCTTCCTCAATTAGCTGACTTTAATCCCTCACTTTTTGAGGAACTACGAAGTATTTATTTACACTTTAGTCCAGAAGATGCTCTAGATATTAAAGAAATTGAAAGTACTACTAATCATGATGTTAAAGCGGTAGAATATTTTATCAAAAAAGAATTTGATAAACTTGAACTACAACCTTACAAAGAATTTATTCATTTTGGGTTAACATCACAGGACATTAACAATACTGCAATACCACTGTCTATTAAAAATGCAGTAAATGAAGTATACCTTCCACTTTTGGAAGAACTAATTGTTCAATTAGATGGATTAGTTATTGAATATAAGGATATTCCTTTATTAGCTAGAACACACGGACAACCGGCCTCTCCCACTCGCCTTGGAAAAGAAATTGATGTTTTTTCAGAACGCTTAAAAAGACAGAAAAAAATGTTGTTGTCACTTCATTTTGGCGCAAAATTTTCTGGTGCTACTGGTAATTTTAATGCTCATAAAGTAGCTTATCCTAATTATGATTGGAAAGCCTTTGGAACACATTTTGTAGAAAAGACATTAGGATTAAACTACTCTTTCCCTACTACACAAATTGAACATTACGATTCTTTTGCTGCTTTGTGTGATAATATGAAGCGAATTAATACTATTATCATAGACTTAAACAGAGATCTATGGCAGTATATTTCTATGGATTACTTTAAACAAAAAATCACTGCTAATGAAATTGGTTCTTCTGCAATGCCTCACAAAGTAAATCCAATAGATTTTGAAAACTCAGAAGGGAATTTAAGTATGGCCAATGCAATATTTGAATTTTTAGCAGCAAAACTTCCTGTATCAAGACTACAACGTGATCTTACCGATAGTACTGTACTGAGAAATGTTGGAGTTCCCTTTGGACATACTCTTATTGGATTTCAATCAACTCAAAAAGGTTTAGGAAAATTATTAGTGAATATTACTAAAATCGAAGATGATCTTAATGCAAATTGGGCTGTAGTTGCTGAGGCTATCCAAACTATTTTAAGAAAAGAAGGCTATCCTAATCCTTATGAAGCATTAAAAGAACTTACACGGACTAATTCAGCCATTAATAGAGATACTATTCAACAATTTATTGGAAGTCTTGAAATAGATGAAAATTTAAAATCTCAGCTTAAAACAATTACTCCTTTTAATTATACTGGAATTTAATCTTTCTTTTCATCAGAAAACAATTCTTCTATAGATCCAAAAGAAAATTTTAGTTGTTGTTTAAATAAATTTGGGTCAACTTTTTTTACTAAAGTCACTAAAGAGGCTGGATTAATATCACTGCCTAAAATTCTTAGTACTCCGAAACCTTTATCTCCCATTTTTAAAAATATAATTCCTTCCTCTATCGCTTGGGTTGTTCCCTCGAACAGAAAAGTTCCTTCTGCTTTTCAAAAGCTCTAAAATTCATTAAATGTTGGTAACGTTCTTGATCAAGAATTTCCGATATCACAACTAACTCCTTTTGATATTTTTCAATTTGATCTTCTTTAGGGCGAAAAAGCAACAAATTAAGTTTATCAATACTAGAAACAGTCAACTGCTCATCTTCAGATAAGTTTTGTTTGAAAAAACTTTCTAATTTAAAAGGGATATTGACAATTAAAAACGAAGCATCTTCCATTTTGTCAACATAATAAGACTGAAGGCTAACTCTTTTATTACATGATGATGTTACTATACCTAAAATTAATAGAATCCACAATAGTGATATCTTTTTCATTTATGATGATTTATTAGGTTTGATGGTTATCGTTGGTGGAGCTGGAGGAACACCAGAAGCTTTTCTTAATTGTTTTCCACCTGGAAGGCTCATTTGATCTGTAAGTTTCGAAATTTGCTTTAAATCAATATTACCCTCAATTAACAATATTATAGTTTCCACCGTACGTTCACCAAGGGGTGAATCTTTCATGATTTTTGGATTAACACCATTTACATACATGATTAATTTTTCAACACGATCATCCGACTTTCCACTTTTCACATAAAACACAACATCTGCATCCGAATCTTTAATGGTCATGAGTTCTTCTAAATCTTTTGAAGAAAGCTGTTCCGCTGCCCATTTTGACATTGCATCAGAAACTTCATCATTCCCTGAAATTAGAACTTTAAAATTCTCAATACTTGAAACCATATCAATATATTCTTGCGCTTCAGGATCATCTAAACTAACACTCAATTGCCCCAACATTTTAAACATTTTAGGACTTATTGAGACTAGCGAAACGTCATCATAGTCGGCAAAACGTTCAAAAATGGATTGCCCTTTTACCGATAAGCTTAACATAAACCCAATTAATACAAATGATATATTTTTCATGATTATTTATTTAATATTTTTTGTGACGTTAAATTCCAATAATTTAAATAAGTAACTTTTTCAGTTCCTTTATTTAATTGATTTGAAACCATTTTCATGTTTGTTTTAAATTGCTGAAAGGCAAGTTCAACTTCAGTATTATTTTTAATAATTGGTTTTTGCTCAGATAAAGTATTTAGTTGAATAGAAAATACAACTGCTATTAAAGCTGCTGCAGCCATCCATGGCTTAAAAAATATAAATTTTCTTTTTGTAGAAACAGGAAATTGAACTGTTTTAGCATGATCAAAATAACCAAAAAACATTCGATAAGACTCCCAATTTTCAGGAATGATTTGTGTGGATTTAAAATAATTAGATAAATATTTTTCTTCCGAAAGGGACGTCTTTCCATCTAAATACTTTTCTAATAAAGCTTTATTTTTTTTAGATTCCATGATTTTGTATTTCTAAAAATTGTTTTCTTAATTTTTTTCTAGCTCTAGATAAATATACCCGAACTGTTCCTTCTGGTAATTCTAAAATAGTAGCAATTTGATTAAAATCGTATTGTTCTATTTCTCTTAATTGAATAATCATTTGCTCCTTATAAGGGAGCTGATCTATCAAATTTATTGCAAGACTTAACTCGTCTATAGTATCCATTTGTTTTTCTAGTGATGAAGAATCAGGGAAAGGTATGCGTTCATCTAGAGAAATTGAGTTTGCTTGCTTAGATTTCAAACGATCTAAACAATAATTTTTCGCCATCGTTATCGAATAAGCTTCAACACTTTTAAAACTATTTCGTTTTTCTGGATCAATGTTCCATAATTTTAAGATCACCTCCTGTGTAGCATCTTCAGCTTCTTGATGTGAAACTAAAATTCGTTTTGTAATGCGAAATATTTTATCGCGCATTTCTTGAATTTGATCTATGAATTTTTTGTCAGCAATCAACTGCACATTTTTGTTTTTATAATTTACAGACGAATTTAACGTCTATTTTGTTACACCATTAAAAAAAAACAATGTAAAATCAATACTTTTCAATAAATTTGAATGTTTATTTATACTAAATCCTTTACATCATGATGTATAAGCATCTAAAATTAGTGACTTCTTTTTTTTTATCCTTGTCCTTACTTGTATTCACTTTTCAAGGATGCAAAAAAGACCCTATAGATTCAGAAGATTACTCACTTAGTTCCAATGGAGATTCTGATGATAATTTCATAAGCCTTGAAGGAGACTTACAAATAAGTGATTTCGTATGGAAAGGGTTGAATGAGTTTTATTATTGGCAAGAAGAAGTTAATGCTCTTTCTGACACTCTACTTCAAGATTCAAAAGCGTATGCAAAATATATTAATAACAATTTAGTGCCTGAAACTTTTTTTGAATCTTTAAAACATCCCGACGATCGCTTTAGTTGGATTCAAGACGATTATTTAGAGCTGGAAAATAGTCTACAAGGTATTGTTGCCTCAAATGGTGTTGAGTTTGGATTACTTCTGGCTTGTGAAAATTGTAACCAAGTAATTGGTTTTGTAAAATATATTTTAGAAGGATCAAATGCTTCTGAAAAAAATATTCGCCGTGGAGATTTCTTTAATGGTGTTAATGGCACATCACTAACCGTTAATAATTACAGAGATTTATTATTTAGTGATAACTTAACATACTCTCTAAATATGGTTTCTATTAAAAACGGAATAATATCAAATAATGGAGTAGTAGTTGAATTAACTAAAGAAGAAAATTTTGAAACTAACCCTATTCAAGTTTCGAAAATTGTTTCTACAGATGTTGGAAATGTTGGTTATTTAATGTACAATCAATTTGTAGCAAGCAAAAGCAATGATTTGAATAAAATGTTTGCTGAATTTAAAACAAATGGAATTATTGACTTAGTAATTGATTTAAGATATAATGGTGGTGGATCTGTTCGAAATTGTGTCGAGCTTGCCAGTATGATTACTGGGCAATTAACTGGCGAAGTATTTTCCAATGAATTATGGAACTCAAAACTAGATGCATATTTTTTAGAGAAATACGGTTCTGATAGTCAAAAAAATCGTTTTGTTAATGTTCTTTCTGACGGAGAACCTATTAATTCATTAGAATTAAATAGAGTTTTTATTTTGACAACTTCAGAATCTGCGTCTGCAAGTGAATTATTAATTAACGGCCTTGCACCACTAATTGAAGTCATTCACATTGGAGAGCAAACCGTTGGTAAAAATGTAGGGTCAATAACTGTTTATGATTATATAGATAATGATGGTACACGAAATCCTGATCATCGCTATGCTATGCAACCCATTGTTCTGAAAATTGCAAATAGTGAGGGATTCGCTGATTATGCAGACGGTCTAGAACCCTCAACATTAATAGAAGAAGATTTACAAAATATGGGAACCCTTGGAGACAAAAACGAACCCTTCTTAGCAACTGTCTTAAATTTAATTGAGGGCACAACAGATAAATACAATATTCCAAAGGCATTGTTATCCAGAAAATTTCTTATTGAAGATCCTCAACTATTAAAACGTCGGCGTATGTTTTCAGATAAATTAATTCCACTAAATTTTATTCAAGAGAATAACTAAGATTCACTATTAGATTTCAAAATGTGTTTTATGAATTTTTTTTTCGAGGTATAAAGCACACTAATACTATTAGTTGGTCTGTTGAATTAAACCTTTAAACTAACTCCAAATTAAAAAGTAACAGTGAATAAAGAAGTGTTTAAAGAAATCCTTTGGAACTAAGTCAGGAGATGGGGATTCATTTTAGGATTTCTACCAAATTTTCTTTTAATCTTTATTAAAAAACCCTCGATGTAAAGATTAAATCTATTTAATCAGTGTAAAAGACGATTCTATAAATTTTTTATATGAAAACTGTAGCACAGAAGTATAGAATAGATCACCCATTAATGAATTCACAAAGAAGGGAATAGCCAAAACAAAGCAACTAGTAAAACCTGCCCAATTAAGTGGATAATAAAAATACCAAACGCCTAAGTTACTAAGAATGAAAAATAATGAAGAAGCCGCAACAACAATTCCCAAGGAAATAGATTTAGTCTTAATGCCTAACATTGATATTAATACAAAAGAAAGATATATAATTGGCATTAAGGAGTGGATCCCTAGGTAAAGATCAGTAACAAACATACAGAAAATAGGAATAAATAGTGCTAAACGCTTATTAGCAAAATGATGACCTGTAAAAAGTGCTATACTAGTTATGGGTGCAAAATTGGGTGGATGAGGTAATAACCTTGTGCATAATGCAAGAATCACAAGTCCAAAAAAAGCGTTCAATTCTAATTTATTCATTTCTATTGGTGTTTTTTGTAGATTTAATTATTTAGTTAAATACATTTTTCGTCTTGCGTATAAATCATAAAACGTATCTTCTTTTAGGCTATCTATAAAAAGGATACTTTCTCCAGTACTTTTCATCTCAGGACCCAATTGCTTATTAACATTTGGAAATTTATCAAAAGAAAAGACAGGTTGTTTTATAGCATAGCCTACTAGTTCAGGGTTAAACTTAAAATCAGTTACTTTCTTTTCACCCAACATTACTTTAGTTGCGTAATTGACGTAAGGCTCTTTGTAAGCTTTAGCAATAAAAGGAACCGTTCTAGATGCTCTTGGATTAGCCTCTATAACATAGACTTTGTCATCTTTTACTGCATATTGAATATTAATCAACCCAACGGTATTGAGCGCAAGAGCAATTTTATGGGTATGGTCTTTTATTTGTTGTAAAATAAATTCTCCTAAATTAAATACCGGTAACATGGCATTTGAATCACCAGAATGAATCCCACAAGGCTCAATATGCTCCATAATTCCAATGATATAAACATTTTCACCATCACAAATAGCATCTGCTTCACATTCAATTGCACCGTCTAAATAATGGTCTAAAAGAAGTTTATTATTCGGTATTTTCTGAAGTAAATCTACGACATGAGCTTCCAAATCCTCTTTATTAATAACAATTTTCATTCCTTGACCACCTAATACATAAGAAGGACGAACCAAAATAGGAAAGTCTAAATCATCTGCTAGTTCAAGAGCTTGATCAGCAGTCTGTGCAACACCAAAGTCTGGATAAGGAATATTATTTTCTTTTAAAAGATTAGAAAAACTACCACGATCTTCTGCTAAATCTAGTGCTTTGTAGCTTGTTCCTATAATTTTTATACCATAACGATCTAATTTTTCAGCAAGTTTAAGAGCTGTTTGTCCCCCTAACTGAACAATAACACCCTCGGGTTTTTCATGTTGAATAATATCATAAATATGTTCCCAAAAAACAGGCTCAAAGTATAGCTTATCGGCAATGTCAAAATCAGTAGAAACTGTTTCAGGATTACAATTAATCATGATGGTTTCATAATCACATTCACTTGCAGCTAAAACACCATGAACACAACAATAATCAAATTCAATCCCTTGTCCAATTCGATTGGGTCCAGAACCTAATACTATAATTTTTTTACGATTAGATGATTTGCTCTCATTTTCCGAATAAGGAATGCCTCCTTCTTTTTGAATTTGTGCTTCAAAAGTGGAATAATAATAGGGCGTTTTAGCAGAAAATTCAGCCGCACAAGTATCTACTAATTTATATACACGCTGAATTCCTAATTCACTTCTTTTTGAATGTACCTTACTTTCTAAACATTTTAACATGTGAGCAACTTGACGATCTGCAAAACCCTTTTGTTTGGCTTCAAGAAGGAGAGGCTTATTAATTGAATCAATTGAAAATTTAGATATTTCTTTTTCTAATAAATATAATTCTTCATATTGTTTAAGAAACCACATGTCAATTTTTGTGATTTCATGGATTGTTTTCAAGGGTATTCCAATTGAAATAGCATCATAAATAACAAATACTCGATCCCAACTTGCAAAGGTTAATTTTTCAATAATTTGATCATAATCTTTTAATCCTTTTCCATCAGCACCCAAACCATTTCGCTTTACCTCAAGTGACTGCGTTGCTTTGTGAAGTGCTTCCTGAAAAGAACGCCCAATTCCCATAACCTCTCCAACTGATTTCATTTGAAGTCCAAGGGTACGTTCTGAACCTTCAAATTTATCGAAGTTCCATCTTGGTATTTTAACAATTACATAATCTAGTGTAGGTTCAAAAAGGGCAGAAGTAGATTTAGTTATTTGATTTTCTAATTCATCTAGGGTATAACCAATAGCCAGTTTTGCAGCAATTTTTGCAATAGGATACCCTGTTGCTTTTGATGCTAAAGCTGAAGAACGTGAAACTCTAGGATTAATTTCAATCGCGATAATATCCTCTTTTTCATCTGCACTTACCGCAAACTGTACGTTACAACCTCCTGAAAAATCCCCAATACTTCGCATCATTTTGATGGCCATATCACGCATACGTTGAAAAGTCTTATCAGAGAGAGTCATAGCAGGTGCTACTGTAATTGAATCACCTGTGTGGATTCCCATAGGATCCATGTTCTCAATGGTACAAATAATCACAATATTATCATTTCCATCACGTAATAACTCAAGTTCGTATTCCTTCCAGCCAACTAATGCCTTGTCAATCAGAACTTCATGGATCGGAGAAGCTTCCAAGCCTCTGGTTAATAACTCACTAAAGTCTTCTTCTTTATGAACAAAAGAAGCACCAGAACCACCCAATGTAAAGGATGGACGAATTACTAGAGGAAAACCAAATTTTTGAGCAATTTCTTTTCCTTTTAACATTGAATTTGCAATCTCTGCAGGTGCAACAGGAATATCAATTTTTTTTAATAATTTTTTAAACTTATCACGATCTTCTGTAATTTGAATCGCATCAATATCTACACCAATAATTTCTACATTAAAATCTTTCCAGATTCCCTTATCATCTGCTTCAATACATAAATTTAAAGCAGTTTGACCTCCCATTGTGGGTAATACAGCATCTATGTCATGATTCTTTAATATTTCAACAATAGATTTTGTGTTAAGCGGCTTTAAATAAACGTGATCTGCCATTGTTGGATCTGTCATAATAGTTGCCGGATTCGAATTGATCAAAATAGTTTTTATCCCATCTTCTCTTAAAGACCTTAGTGCTTGAGTACCAGAATAATCAAATTCACATGCCTGTCCAATTACGATCGGCCCAGAACCAATAATTAAAATAGTTTTTATAGAGTCTACTTTTGGCATAGCTGATAATTATAATTTATGAATATAAAAAAAAAGGTGTTACTTTCAAGAAAGTAACACCTTTAATATGGTTGATTAATACCATTATTTTTTGTGACGAGGTTCAGAAGATACTGATATTTTCTTTCTGCCTTTAGATCTTCTTGCAGCTAACACCTTTCGGCCATTGGCAGAGGCCATACGTTCTCGAAAACCGTGTTTATTTCTTCGTTTTCTTCTTGAGGGTTGAAATGTTCTTTTCATAATAAATTGCTTTGGATAATTGCTCCTGAAAGCCGGGCAAATATACAATAAGTTTTTTGTCTTTCAAATATGATAATGAACATTTCAAGAATGATTTTTTTATCTTTGAAAAAAACCAATAAGATGTTTCCCAAAGTTTTAAAAATTATTCTTGCCGTATTATCATTTAGTTATGGTATTTACCAAATCATAGACGACTATATTGGTAATGGTGTCATGTTAATTATACTGGGAGGAATGTTTATTCTTCTTTATTTTAAAAATGAACTTATTTTTCTTGCATTTCTTAGACTACGTAAACAAGATTTTGAGGGAACTGAAAAATGGCTTATCCGGATTCCCAATATAGAACGTAACCTTGTAAAAAAACAACAGGGATACTATAATTACTTAATGGGAATTATTCAATCACAGAAAAACCTCACAAAAGCGGAAAAATATTTTAAAGCTGCACTAAAACTTGGCCTATCTATGAACCATGATTTAGCAATGGCAAAGATGAGCTTGGCAGGAATTTATCTTCAGAAAAGACGAAAAAGAGAGTCTCAGCAATTACTAACAGAAGCTAAAAAATTAGATACACAAGGAATGTTATCAGGACAAATAAAAATGATGCAGCAGCAAATGAAGAAAATTTAGTAATAACCCTTTTCTGGAATTAAAATTTCATAAAATTTCCTTGACTTATTGTTTAGGTGATTTTGAATCAACCATTTATTATGAGTTTTTAATATTTTATAATTTATTTTTTGCCCTTTAGAAAAAGCTGCTAAATTTCCAATAGCAGAATCCAATCCCACTTTTCTATAAATAACGGGGGCGTATAAATCTTCTTTTGAAAAAACAAACCCATAGCGATCTGGATGTGACATAATCTCTTTAACTGCTATAATTCTAAACATATAGCGGCTTGTTTCATTATTTAATAATAAATCATAATAATTATCTGCCAATTGTTTATTTAACAAACGACCGATTCCAGACATTCCCCTATTATAAGAAGCAGCAGCTAAAGTCCACGACCCTAGACGATTTTTAGCTTTGATAAGGTAACTAGAAGCAACTCTTGTTGATTTCTCAAGATGGTAGCGTTCATCAACATTTGCATTAACTTCAAGACCATATTCACGTCCAGTATTAGGCATTATCTGCCAAAAGCCTTTAGCACCTTTAGGAGATCTTGCGTTTTCTAAGGCACTTTCAATAACCGCTAAATATTTAAAATCATCCGGAACACCCTCTTCTTTTAATATCTTTTCTATCAGGGGAAAATATTTATTCGCTCGCTTCAGTAACAATAACATATTTGACTGCCAATAGGTGTTTACTAAAAGTTCTTTATCAAATCGTTCTTTAATATCTGGAAATTCTATTGGAACTATTTCATCTGCAAAATCTAAGATTTCAGGTAATTTTAATGCATATACTTTTGATGCTTGTCCCTGGTCATTGTATTTAAAAGCAGTAAACCTATCAGAATGGATTTCTGTAGCACTTAAAAAACAAAGTGAAAAAGCTAAAAAGTAAATCGATCTAAATTTCATTGAAATAGTTTTATAAATTAGTTATACTAATTTACTTAATCTTTAAGTAAAATCTTTGATAATTCTTTGTTAAACCAATGCGCTTGTGTAATAATTGCGGCATGCCCTCCTTTTATTTTCATAAAGGGGTGTAATAAATTTTTAATTGGAAAAACAGTATCCTTTTCCCCATGAATATGAATGATGTTTTTTGATACCTCAGTTTTATCCCAATTTACCAATGAGTCTATAGCCCAACTTAAATAGTCTGGATTTCGCTCTGATAAATATTTCTGATAAAGTGCTAGACGTCTTTGAATACCATCTCCGAAAACAAAAAGAGATAAATTATCCAAGTTATTTATCCACTGCATTGGTAATAATTTATGTGCATTTGTTTTTTTTGCCATTTTCATTGACAATGGTAATTCATCTTTCGACTTAATGCTTGAAACAATTACAACCTGACAACCGGGTAGGTATTTTGACATTTCCTGAACCAATACCCCGCCAAATGAAACTCCTAATAAAATAGGATTAATTTGAGTAACACGCTCACACATTCGAATCGCATAATCAGTCAACGGCTCATTTTTTAATGGAGGTATCCAGCTAAGTAAATGAATTTTAAAAGGTTTAGGCAAACTAATAAACTCGAAGATTTTGGGACTTGCTGCCATCCCTGGCATACAATAAAGATTAACTATTTTCATATTTGATCATTATTTTAATTGGTTGATCTCAAAATATTGTATTTTTGTAACCTTCTATGAATATTTATACTAAAATATGATTTATTCTAGATCTTAACTAATTCTTCCTAACATGAATGAGCTTACTCTGGTTAACAATGAGTTTTTAAGACAATTTGAAATTGAAATTGAACAAAAATTAGCTCGTATTGAATATTCTGAACAAGAAAGAAAAATTTTTCTTACAAAATTATCAATCCCCAAAGAAATACAAAATCAAAAATTTGAAGAAGCTTTTATTATTAAAGTACTTGAATTTATTGAAAATAAAAATCTTAGAGTTGTACCTACCTCTCCAAAAATTGCAAGTTTTGTTCGAAGAAACAGACGATATAAAAAATTACTCCCCGTAGGAATCAAACTTTAATTGTTTAAAGTAAAACGGACATATCCTTCCTCATCTATCTTTTCTAAAGTGATAACCTGAAATGTGTTTACCAATTTCGGATTCCATGGTGTTCGAATTCTTATATAGTTTTCAGTAAATCCTGTGATATACCCTTTTTTATTTTCCCCTTCAAATAAAATCGTGAATTTTTTTCCTAACTGAGATTCATAAAATGCACGTCGTTTTTTAACAGATAAAGCACGCATCATTTTACTCCTTTTACTTCTCACCAGTTTTGGTACAAATCCTTCTATAGAAATTGCTTCAGTATTAGGTCGTTCTGAATAGGCGAAGACGTGTAAATATGAGACATCTAAAGTTGTTAAAAAATGATAAGAGGTTAAAAAATCTTCGTCAGTTTCACCAGGGTAACCTACAATTATATCAACCCCAATACAAGCGTGTGGCATTGTTTTTTTAATAGTTGTTACGCGTTCAACATAGAGGGAGGTCATGTAACGACGTCTCATACTTTTTAAAATTTTATCACTACCACTTTGAAGAGGTATGTGAAAATGAGGAACAAATTTATTACTTTGAGCTACAAATCGAATTATTTCATTACTAAGCAGATTGGGCTCTATGGACGATATTCTTATTCGATCAATTAAATTTACTTTATCTAAAGCTGAAATTAGATCTAAAAAAGTATGGTCATGTTTCTTGTGCCCTTGTTCACCTTTACCATAATCACCGATATTTACACCAGTAAGTACAATTTCTTTTATACCGGAAGCAGCTATTACCTTGGCATTAGTAATAACATTTTCTAGGGTATCACTCCGAGAGATTCCACGAGCTTTAGGAATGGTACAATACGTACATTTATAATCACAACCATCTTGGACTTTCAAAAAAGCTCTGGTACGATCGTTTATAGAAAAACTACTTTCATAATGATTTGCTGTTTCAATTTCACAAGAATATATTTTTGTCTGTTCATTCTTAGAAAGATCCTCAACATATTCAATAAGCTTGAATTTTTCATTAGCTCCCAGCACTAAATCAACTCCATCTAATTTAGAAATCTCTTCTGGCTGTAGTTGAGCATAACATCCTATAGCAGCAATAAAACCTTTAGAATTTTGTTTTAGAGCTTTCTTAACAATATCCTTTAATCGCTTGTCAGCATTTTCTGTTACAGAACAGGTGTTAATTACATATACTTCAGCAGGGCTATCAAAATCAACTCGTTGAAAATTACGAGAATCGAAGTCCCTAGCTATAGTAGCTGTCTCAGAATAGTTAAGCTTACATCCCAAAGTATGAAACGCTACACGAGGCAAAACTTCAGTTTTCTTTTTTACAGATGTAAGGATGTTTTCCATAATAATAAACTGTAATTTTATTGCAAATATACCAACAAATTATTCATGATTACAGGCCGTCATTTCGCTTATATAATTTCTTTTTTTATACTCATAGTATTCTTTTTTAATGCTTGTAACGACAATATTGATCTAGATACAAAAAAAGTGTTTCGATACAATGAACATCGGAATGTAACATCATTAGACCCTGCTTTTGCTAGAAATCCTCAAAATATTTGGCCTATAAATCAACTATTTAATGGTTTGGTTCAATTGGACAATGACCTCAACGTTAAGCCTGAACTCGCAACTTCTTGGAAGATTAGTCCAGATGGTCTAACATATATTTTTTATCTAAGAAAAGACGTGTATTTTCATGAATCCCCTGTTTTTGGTAAAAACCGAACACGTAAGGTTAAGGCTAGTGATTTTATTTATAGTTTTAATAGACTTTCTGATCCTAAACTAGCCTCACCAGGAAGCTGGGTACTTCACCAAGTTAAAGAATATAAAACTTTAGATGAATTTTCTCTTTTAATAAAATTAAAAAAACCTTTCCCCGCATTTCTAGGTCTATTAAGTATGCGTTATTGTGCTGTAGTGCCAAAAGAAGTTGTTAAGTATTTTGGCACAAACTTTAGAAGTAACCCTATTGGAACTGGTCCTTTTTACTTTAAACGTTGGGATGAAAACATTAAAATGGTTCTACGTAAAAATCCAACTTATTTTGAATTTGATACCCAAGGAGAAAGACTCCCATATTTAGAATCAGTTGCCATTCAATTTATTCCAGATATCCAGAGTGAATTCATGTTGTTCCTTCAAGGCAAATTAGACTTTATAAATTCGCTAGATTCATCATATAAAGACGAATTACTTACCCCTACTGGGGAACTTCAACCAAAATATGAAGAACAATTAACAATGCTTAAAGGCCCTTATTTAAATACAGAATATATAGGCTTTTATCTTGAAAGTGCGAACCCAGCTATTCAATCTAAAAAAATACGTGAAGCCATAAACATTGGCTTTGATCGAAAATTAATGATTGCTTACTTGAGAAATAATATTGGATATCCTGCAAACAAAGGATTCATTCCTAAAGGACTTCAAGGAAGAAGTCTAGAACCAAGTCCTTTTAATGTTGTACATGCAAAAAAACTTGTTCATGATTATCAACTAGAAAATAAGGATAAACCCTCGATAACTTTAGCCACGGATGCCAATTATCTTGATTTATGTGAATATCTTCAACAAGAGTTACAAAAAATTGGTATTGATTTAAAAATTGAGGTTATGCCATCGGCTAGTTTAAGACAAGCAAAATCATCTGGTAAATTAGAATTATTTAGAGCCAGCTGGATTGCTGATTATCCAGATGCCGAAAACTATTTATCACTCTTTAACAGTAAAAACTTCTCTCCTGACGGACCCAATTATACTCACTTCAAAAATCCGATATATGATGAATTATATCAAGAAGCATTAAGCACAGTTTCCAATTCGTTGCGCTATGAAAAATATCGTGAAATGGATGCACTGGCGATGAAGGAATTTCCTATCGTACCGCTTTACTATGATCAAGTAATTCGTTTTTTACAAAAAGATGTCATAGGAATGGAAATAAATCCAATTAACTTATTAGTTCTCAAGACAGTATCGAAAAATTAGGCATAAAAAAAGCCGTTAAAAACGGCTTTTAAATGTTATTAAAAAAAGATTAATCTTCTTTCTTGAATTTAGCGTATTTAGTCTTGAATTTATCAATTCTACCGGCTGTATCTACTAATTTAGATTTTCCAGTGTAAAAAGGGTGAGAGGTTCTAGAGATCTCTAATTTGATCAACGGATATTCAGATCCTTCAAAATCAATAGTTTCTTTTGAATTTACCGTAGACTTAGTAATAAAAACATCGTTGTTTGACATGTCTTTAAAGGCAACTAAACGATAATTATCTGGATGGATTTCTGCTTTCATAATTTTTAAATCGGATGCAAATTTAAATTTATTTTTTTTAAAACCCCACTAACTCAATAGTTTTTTTTTAATTTGTAACTAAATTAACCATAAAATAATTGTCAATATGCAAACCCAAACAAATTCTATAAAGTCAACCATGATAACCTATGGTGTGATATTAGGTGGTATTTCAATAGTATTTCAGCTTATGCTTTTCTTTCTAGACATGCATTACCAGCAACCTCCAGCGGTTGGAATAGTATCTCTTCTAATTATGACAGGTTTATTACTATTTGCATTTATACAATTTAAGAAAATAAATGAAGGATTTCTCTCTTTATCGGAAGCTATAAAAATTGGTTTAGGGATTTCTTTAATATCAGCTTTAATTGGAGTAGTATATTCACTAATCCTTACTAATGTTTTAGATCCTGACACTATGCAAAAAACATTGGATTTTACGTTTGACAAAATGCGTGCAGAAAACCCTGAAATGCCACAAGATGCAATTGATACTGCTAGAGAAATGTCTGAAAAATTTTCAAGTCCAATGATTCGTTCAGCATTTCAGCTTATAGGAGCTCTTTTTATCGGTTTTATAATCTCACTAATCGGGGGACTTATAGTGAAAAAATCAAGACCAGAATAAAGCAAATTTTGTAGTTTTGTTTGTTATGCAAAACACACCAGATATTTCACTTATCATTCCCTTACTTAATGAAGAAGAATCTTTACTGCCATTGCATAAGTGGATTCTGGATGTTTTCAATAAAGATAGTCGTACTTATGAAGTCATATTTATTGATGACGGAAGTAGTGATAATTCATGGAATATAATTAGTAAACTTACTCAAAAACATTTAAATGTGTTTGGCATTAAGTTTGTTAAAAATTACGGAAAATCTCAGGCCTTACATGCGGGCTTTGCAATTGCAAAAGGAAATTATATTGTTACTTTAGACGCAGACTTACAAGATTCTCCAGAAGAAATTCCAAGGCTAGTTGATGCATTAAGTAATCAAAAACTTGATTTAATTTCTGGATGGAAAAAAAAACGATATGATTCTATACTGTTTAAAAATATACCTTCAAAACTATTTAATTGGGCAGCCAGAAAAGTGTCAGGAATTAATCTTCATGATTTTAATTGTGGATTGAAAGCATACAAAAAAGAAGTTGTTAAGAGCATCGATGTTCATGGAGAAATGCACCGATATATTCCTGTACTTGCTGCACATGAGGGATTTAATAAAATAGGGGAACAAATTGTAAAGCACCAAGCAAGACAATTTGGTACTACTAAATTCGGAGCTGATAGGTTTTTTAAAGGCTTTTTAGATCTAATAACACTTTGGTTTATTAACCGTTTTGGGAAACAACCGATGCATTTTTTTGGTCTTTGGGGAACGCTAATGCTTCTTTTAGGCTTTGGTTTTACAGTATACCTTGGCATTGATAAGCTTTTATTAAACACAGAAGCAAGACTAATAACAGAGCGACCTGAGTTTTATATAGCCCTAACCTTAATGATTTTAGGAAGTCAATTTTTTATTGCTGGTTTTTTAGGTGAAATCATTTTAAGAAGTCGAAGATCAACTAAGCGATACATTATAAAAGAGCAAACTCCTTAAGCATGACCTTAGAAGATCGTATTAATCCGTGGTTAAAGACTCCTTTTGATGAAGAAACTCATGCAAAAGTTAAAGCTATGCAACAATATCCAAAGGAGCTTGAAGATGCATTTTATAAAGATCTAGATTTTGGAACTGGTGGTATGCGTGGCATAATGGGGGTAGGCACAAACAGAATAAATAAATATACTTTAGGGAAAAGCACTCAAGGACTTTCACGGTATTTACTAAAAAAATACCCTGAAGAGATTATAAAAACTGTAATTGCGTTCGATTCAAGGCATCAAAGCAAGCAACTAGCAAAAGTAGTTGCTGATGTTTTTACAGCCAATGGTATTCAGTGTTTTTTGTTTAGTGATTTACGTCCTACCCCGGAACTTTCTTTTGCAGTGCGTCACCTAAACGCTCATTGTGGTGTTGTATTAACTGCGTCTCATAATCCCCCAAAATACAATGGATATAAAGTCTATGGAAAAGATGGTGGCCAATTAGTGCCTCCTCAAGATTCTGAAGTAATTGAAGAAATACAAAAAACGTCTTTTAAAGAAATTTTCTTTGAAGGTAATAACAAACTTCTTACATATATTAACATTGAAGTTGACGAAGCATATCGTAAAACAGTATTGAAAGCTGCAAAAATGCACCAACTTTCAAAAGATGATTTCAAACTTGTCTTTACCCCTATTCACGGAACCTCAATTACTGTACTTCCAAAGGTTTTAAAAAAA
>JABGXI010000107.1:0-10484 GCA_018675855.1 Flavobacteriaceae bacterium
AGTTAAGTCTTACTTTCTAACCAAATTAATGAAATATTTCAATTCAGAAATTGCTGAAAACTAAACTATTATTACAATGCGTAAATATTTAATTTTATTTATATCAATACCTATTTTTGGATTTTCCCAATACGGAAGTGTAGAGCTTAGTACAGGAGGTTTTTCGTTCATACCCGCATTTACAGATCCAAACCCAAATATTAATTTCAATGCTGGTACTGGAAATAGGAAACTTATTTCTGCCTATATGATAGGAAGTATTCGGATGAATACATTAAATCTGAGAAGCCTTTTTTTTGTAACACAAATCAAAATACTTGACAAAAAACTAAAAAAATTAAAGTTATCTGGAGGCGTTGTTTTTCCATTAATTCAAATTGATGACGATGATACAGTAAACACATATTTTTCGCAGAGAATTGCGGCAAATTATCCAGTCTCAAAAAAAATAATGCTTAATACAACCTATATCCACGGCAAGGGAATAAATAATGATCTTGAGCTCAATTTATTCAGTCTGTCTGGAATTTTACAGCAAAATAAGTTTTCCTTTACTACTCAACTTTATTATCTAGACCTAGATAATACATATGGAATAGCTGAAACCATAAATTACCGATTGAGCTCAAGCTTTGACCTGAGGGGATTTATGAATCAGACTCTATCCTCTAATCAATTTATTTGGACTCTTGGACTTCGCTATAAATTATAAATAAGGAAGCCGCATGTTTTCAATTTTTAATGAAAATATGGCTTTCAAAGCTATATGAGCAAGACCCAAAATTTATAGCTTTTGTCATTCTAGTGTTATAAAAAATTTTAAAAGCATGGACAATATAAACAAGTTAAAAAAAACTAATAGACACTCTTCTATAAATATTAGTTTAACCTATTTAAGGGGAGTGAAAATTCCAAAACTTACTCAAAATGATATACATGTGGTTTAAACGAGAATATTACAAAAATCAATAAAAGAGATTTATCGTTTTAAGTTAACTTTTAGCAAAGTTATAATATTTTCATTTATTTCAAGTTTTAGAGTATCCTGTTTTATGAAATATTTACACTTATAAATTGTATCATTTCTTGTAAGTAAAAAATTATTACCCCTATTATATTTAATAATATTTATTGAATCGTATACAAACTTTTCCCCGTACCGAATAATATATTTGCCAAATTCATTACCTTCAAAAGTGAAGTATTGTTTAACATGTGCTAAAGAATTATTATTATAATTAATTGCCCGATAAGTTCCATCAGGTATTTTGTTTGAACAAGAATTCAAAATTATAATAGATAATATTAGGAGAAGTCTTTTCATTTATTAAAAATTTACTAATTCTATCTCAAAGTTATAAAACTTACTGAATATGATATGTCAGGGGTCTAAAAGAAAAAATCTTAAAAAAAGTTCAGGAGAAACTCAAAGTCGAACCCCAAAATATTTACTTTAAACTTGACTGTATTTTAATTTAAATAAAACACAATATATTTTTTTACTTTAGGGAATGGGATTATGTAATTTATTAGAACCTTATATCCCATAATTCTAACAATAAAATAGGGTTTAATCTATAGTCTCACTAATTACTATCTGAATCAATTATTGCTCCATCAACAGCAGCCTTAAATTCTTGGGCATATTCACTTGGTTGAGAGAATAACTGCGTATAACATATGACAATTAGGTCATGGGTTGGATTTATCCAAAATGATGTTTTTGCAGCACCTCCCCAACTATATTCTCCACTTTCTAGATTTACTGTTCCTGAAAGACCATGGCCCATTCCAGGAACTCCCTCAAACCCCTCTGGATTTTGATTAGTCATTACAATTTCAGAAGCTCTTTCTGACAAGACTCTTTTCCCATTTAATTTTCCCTTGTTTAGAAGCATACGACAGAATTTCTCATAATCACCCATTGATGAAATCAATCCAGCGCCACCTAATAAAAGTTTGGGTGGAACACCTGCCCCAATTCTTTCCTTAATATCCTTATCTTCAAGAACAATGAGTTTATCATTTTCATCTCTAGTATACAACTCAGTCATTCTGTCTTGTTTTTCTTTTGGTACATAGAATCGTGTATCATCCATTCTTAAGGGATCAAAAATAGCAGCTTTAAAATATGTGTCTAATTTCATTCCAGACACAACCTCCACGATGTAGCCTGCGACATCAATCCCAAGACCGTAATTGTATTGGGTTCCAGGCTGAAATTTTAATGGGATAGTAGCTATATCTTTTGTCATTTCTTCAATAGTCCAATCCTTTCTCATATGTTGTTTCGTGTTATAAATAGAATCTACATAGCTCCATTCCCATCCATAAGGAATACCTGAAGTGTGAGTCAACAAATGCCTTATCGTTAGATGTTTTTTTTGTGAAATTGTGTTGTGTTTACCATCAATATTTTTATAAACCTGAGTATTAGAAAATTCAGGAATATATTTGGAGACTTTGTCGTCCAAATTCAACTTTCCTTGATCGTATAGTGTCATTATGGCGACTGCCGTGATTGGCTTGGTCATCGAAAAAATTCGATATAAAGATTCTTCCTCTACAGGCTTATTTTTAGCAATGTCAATAAGGCCGTATCGATCGTTGTAAACAACTTTACCTTCTTTAATTATCCGTACAAACGTTCCTGGAAGCTTGCCATCGTCTACATAATTATGCAATCTTTGTGTGGCTATTTTTAAAGAGTCTTCAGACAAGCCTACTGATTGAGGCGTTGCTATTTTTGTCTCACATGAACTTACTAGGAATAATATTCCAAAGCATAAAAAGAGTGTGTTTAGTTTAGTTTTAATTGTCATTTAACCTTAAATTTTAATTCTTTAATAGTATCTAAATATAGGAAAAACTCCCTTAAAATTAACTAGGTACTCTCCAGATAGATTAAGATTAAAAATCAAAGAGATGTAACCCATAACTAGAACCCCCTTTATTGGTTTTTAATTATGCTTTAATAAAGGTTTGTACCTTTTGGGATAAGATTATGTTTTTTTTACCTTTAGATGTGTTCTTCTGTAAAGGTTTTGAAGAGCACGCTGTTGAAAATGTAATCCAAATTAAGATGAGCAGAACAGAACCATTGAGTCAAAGATTACGATCCTTAGATTTTTTTAGAGGAGTCGTTATGTTCTTATTGGTAGCCGAGTTTTCCCATCTTTTTGGGGCATTAATGAATACAGGCAACGAATCAATTACCGCTGTAGCAGATTTTTTCTTCCATCACGTAAAATGGGAAGGCTTGCATTTTTGGGATTTAATTCAGCCTTTTTTCATGTTTATTGTTGGGGTATCTATTCCCTATTCTTATGCCAATAGATTGAAAAAAGGGGATTCGGAAAAGCAGATTAGAAATCACGCTTTTCGTCGTGCTTTTCTGTTATTGCTTTTTGGATGGGCATTATACTGTATAGATCCTGAAAAGATTATTTTTCAGTTTGATAATGTTTTAGCACAACTTTCTTTTACCTATTTGGTTGCTTTTATAGTAGTTAAAAAAACACCGATGTTACAGGCTATTGTTGCATTGGTATGTATTGTTGTTTCCGACTTACTCTATCGTTTTTTTCCAGTTGTCGGTTTTGACCAAGCTTTTGTTGCGGGTCAAAATTTTGGAGCATGGTTTAATATTTTTATTTCAGGTTATGAATATGGAGGACATTGGGCGGCATTTAATGCAGTTCCAACGGCTGCTCATACGATATGGGGATTAATGGCTGGACAATTGTTGATGAGCACTTCTACCAATACAGAAAAACTGAAACGCCTTATTATTGCAGCTCTTATCTGCTTAGCTATTGGTTATACTTTAAGTATCTTTACTCCAGTCATTAAAAGGATAACGACAACTTCTTTTATATTCCTTTCGGGAGGATGGACTATTTTGGCTTTAGCAGTTTGTTATTGGGTGATTGATATTAAATCCTACATAAAGAAAACTTTGGTGTTTACAGTTGTGGGTGTGAATCCTTTATTTATTTATCTTTTTGCTTCTGTTGGTGGTGGAGATTTATTCCAGAAAATCGCTAAACCATTTACTAGTACCTTTATTGGAGTTTTTTCTCCTTGGCTAGCAAGTTTTATTTTAGGCCTGATCGTCTTGTTTTGTCTTTGGTACGTTTGTTATTGGTTATATCAAAAACAAATTTTTATAAAAATATAAAATGAGAATAATTGTTCTTGTCATACTAACTAAAATTTATTAATTATGAAAAATATACTTTCGCTATTCATTATTCTTTTGCTCGTTTCTTGTTCTGAGCAAAAATTAGAGCCTAATACTTTTGAATTACTTCCCTCTACTCAACAGTTTTCCATTAACTCAGGAGAGTCAACTCTCGATGCAAGTGCTTTGCAATGGACATTCAGTGCTCAAGAGAATACTCTCCCTATCAGATATGGTGTTTTAAAAAATTTAGCGCAAATAGAAACTGCGGAAATAGCTCAAATTCATTTTAGTATTAATTATCAAGCGGGGCAACAAGCAGAAAGTTATTCGCTTAAAATTGAAGAAGAAAAGATCCGTATTGAGGCGCAAGACGAAGCTGGTTTGTTTTATGCCTTTGTAACTCTTTCTCAAATTATAGATGATGCTCAAGGACAAGCATTGCCTATATTAGAAATCAATGATGCACCAAAAATTGCCTTTCGCCCAATTCAAATTGACATCAAACATCACCTAGAGAAAAAAACATATTATTATGAATTAATGGATCATTTGGCACAATTAAAAATCAATGGGGTGATCCTGGAAATTGAAGATAAATTACAATATAAACGTCGTCCAGAAGTAGGTAGTGAGGATGCTATGACAATTGAACAATGGAAAGCCATAAGTAAATATGCACATGAGAGAAATATCAATATCAGCCCATTAGTACAAGGTTTAGGACATGCTTCTTTTGTCTTAAAACACGAAATAAATTTTCCGCTTCGTGACGATCCACGAAGTGACTGGGCTTTTAATCCATTAGATCCAAAAACCTATGAATTGCAATTTGACCTCTATCTGGATGCAATGGAGGCTTTTCCTTACGGAAAATACCTTCATGTAGGAGGTGATGAAGTAAAAACCACAGGACGAAATAGTGGGATGTCATCCTTAGAATTAAATTTAATTTGGCTCAATAAAGTGAGTGCTTTTGCAGCAGAGCACAATCGAATCCCTATTTTCTGGGATGATATGCCCCTAAAAGAAGCGGGGCTAATGTCTCCCATTTATGACAGTAAAATGAGTGAGCAAACTGTTGATTCTATTTGGGCTAAAAACGAACTCAATCTCAATCAATTTATCACACAGTTTCCCAAAAACTGTGTGTATATGCGTTGGAATTATCATATCGCGGAATCTTATGGAAATGGTAAGGCCATGGACTGGTTCTCTTCCAATGGGTTTAATGTAATGGGGGCAACTGCAGGACAAACCCGATGGACCTTAATGCCACAAAGAGAAAGTAACATAGATCAAATAAAAATCTTTGCGCAACAATCTATTGATAGAAATTACAACGGATTACTATTAACCCTTTGGGATGACGACTCTCCACATTTTGAACTATATAAACGCGGAATTGCCGCTTTTGCAGAATATAGTTGGGCAGGAATGAAACGCACCAAAGAAGAATTTAAAACTAGCTTTAGACATCGTACTTTTGGAGCGTCCTTTGAATCTGAAGACTATGCCTTTATCGATGCATTGGATAAACCCGTTGCCCTTTGGACTAATGTATTATTGGAAGAAGGGATTCATCGTAATTCATTAGTACATAGAAAAAATGTGATCGAACAACATGTTATGGATTTACCAGATTTTAATGATAAAGGGGCTTGGGCTGCAAAGTATGTTGATCGTTTAGAAAATATTTCCAAGCAAAGTGAAAATTTAGAGGAAGTGAAGAAAATCCTTGCCAAATTAAAATCGCAGGATGCCACAAATCAATATACCATTGCAATTTATGAGCAAGTAAGTGCCTTGGTGGAATATAATTTTAAAGCATTAAAGAAAATAGAAGCTTTTGATCTAGCCATTACTGCTGATGAAGAGATAATAATTTTATTCGAACTTCAGGAGCTAATACAAAAATTTGGAACGTTTCGTCAGGAATTTGAAAAAGTATATAGCCAATCGAGAATCCTCAATAAGCCTGAAAATTACATTCTCGATCAAGATCATCATAATCATCCAGCAAATCAATCCGTTAATTTTGATTGGCAATTTATATCTGAAATCCTTTTTTTAGAAAAAGTAAATACGCATTTTAAAACCAAAACTGTTTGGCAGGAGGGAACAAATACTAAACTAAATTAATTAGTACAACAAACTCACCCTAAATAAAGTCATCAATTCTTTCATTTATTTTTAGACTTTAGTATGTTTTTATTGATTGTATAATATGCGAATTTAATGAAAATATAGTACAAAGTGAAGCTGCAAAAATATCTCAAATTCATTTTTTCTCTATTGGTATTATGACTCTTTAAATTACAATTTTCTCATCCAAATATTTCTATAGCTAACGGAACCGTTTTTAATTGTTTCAAAGTTTTTTGATTTTAATTTTTCTAAAGGATAAATTACTTCCGTGGTCTTGAAAACCAATATAGCCTTTTCTGTATTTTCCATAATCAGGGGCATTGCTCCACTTACCAGAGTTTCTTCTTTTATACCAATCTTCAGACCAAGGAGTAAAGGAGAGTACTTTTTTACCATTTAGCCAATATTCTACATTTTCTACTGTAAAAACAATCCTGCTGCTGTTCCACTTACCCGGAGGATAAAGTACTTTTTGGGAATTGTCGGGTAAATACATGGCATAGTCTGTCGCAGTTAATTGCCAGTCTTTTAATTCAAAGTTGTGGATTTCAGCATAGTTTTCATCATCTAATAGTTGATATTCAGGAGCAACAACTGAAGCGCCATCGTAACCTTCTTTTAAATGATAAAAAATACCACTGTTTCCTCCTTTAGGAATTTTCCACTCGACATAAAGTTCAAAATTTTCGAATTCTTCGACTCCATAAATAATATCTCTACTTCCTGTGTAATCGTAATCCTCCTCTAAAATTTGTTTGGTAGTAAAGGTTAAAGTACTATCCACAATTTTCCAGCCAGGAGGCATTTGGTCTCCATTATAGGCTCTCCAGCCTTCCAATGAACTACCATCGAAAAGGTTTATCCATTGGGTGGACTTTTTTTTATTTTGATCCGAACAGGATAAGCTAATTAAAATAGTTATTAATAAAATGATTTTTTTCATAGGGCGTAAATATTTTTTAGAATGTGGTTATTATTTGTTGTTTTTTTGAGCAATATTTAAAGGGCTTCAAAGTATAAAAAAACCTAATCCTGAGTTGTAAAAGAAGAAGCTGGTAAACCTTCTTTATTAAATAATGTTCCAGCTATGAAATCGCGCCAGGCATATCTGACAAATTTTGGCTTTTTAATATCTGGGGAAAATACCTCTATTTTGTCTTTCACAATCTTTGCTGTCGCAGGAGTGTATACCATATCAAGACCTGCAATTTCAAATCCTGACAACCCTGAATTCCCTTTCATCAATTCACTACCAAAGAGGTCAAATTCAAGAATTATTTTATTTTCAATAATTGTGTGTTTTTTATACAGTGGACCTGAAGCGACAATATCAACCCCGTAATCATTGGCGAGTGCTAACCTGGCCAATCTGTCACCAACATCCTGTTTGTTGCCGGGATGTATACTAAGAGAATCTCCTATATCCATGGTTACAGCCATACCAGTATTTGATAATAACAGACTTTTCCTTTGGGCATCTCTAAGTGCCGGTGAAAGTTCATTTCTATATGAGAAAGGAGCTATCTGAACAAAATAGAATGGGAAGTTACTATTCCATCTTGCTCTCCAGTCATCAATCATACCTGGAAAGATCTTTTCATATTGGTTAGCCCTTCCTACATTTGATTCACCTTGATACCAAATTGCTCCTTTAATTCCGTAGGGGATCAAAGGATTTATCATTCCATTAAACAAAACCCCGGGGGTATTAGCTGAATTGATACTGAAAATCGCATTCATGTTTGAAATATACGCAGGCTTTTTCGCTAGTGCTTTTGAATTCAAATGATATAAATAAAACTTTTGATCCCCTTTGAAAGAAGATAGTCTCGCAATATATTGGTAGCGCCATTCCCCCTCAATTGATATTCTTTCTCCTGAGTTACTCAATAAAGCCATTTGCCCCATAAATCCGCCAGGGCCCGCTATGTTTATAACACGAATGGCTATCGTATTCTCTCCTTCTATTAATATTGATTTGGGGATAGTATATTCTCTGGGACAGTTCCAACAAATGGTACTCCCTATTTTCTGTCCATTAACATAGACAATATCCATGTCATCGATGCCACCATCGACGATGAATTTGTAATCTGAACTAATATCGGATATAGATACCTGTTTTCTGAACCAAAAAGCACCTTGATCATCGCTGTCCATATCCCATTCGTCAGTAACCCCAGGAAGGTTCAATTGGTTCCATGAAGAATCGTCAAAATTAGTTTGACTGAAAGTCCCATCCTTCAGGTCTATTGCATTCCACGAATTTATATTTGAGGGCAGACTTACAGAAGGAAAATTTGATAGGAAGGTGAAAATTCTAGTTATATCTATTGATTCAGTGCCCTTCAGTTCCTCTTCAAATTCACCCAATTGCTTAATCTTTTCAAGGCTGATCCATGACTCTACTGGAGTCCCACCCCAGTCACTATCAATAATTCCTATGGGGACATTCAGCTCCTTGTGCAGCTTGCGAGCAAAGAAATAGGCTGTTGCACTGAATTTATTTGCATTTTCTGGGGAAGTCACTTTCCATTGACCTTCAGAATGGTTTAGCGGTGTTTGCGAAGTAGCCCTTACCACTTTGTAGCTCCTGATATCGGGGTAATCTGCAGCAGCAATTTCTTCGAGATTATTATCGATCGGTTCATTGGGAAGATAACCCTCAAGAGACATTTCCATATTGGACTGGCCGGAAGCGAGCCATACTTCTCCTACCATTACATCTACCAGCGTAATGGTGGTGTCTCTAGTAGAAATACTAACTTCAAAGGGTCCACCTGCCTTAGGGGTTGTTAAGTTTAATCTCCAATTACCTTTCTCATCTACTTTTGTGGTAGATTCACTTCCCCAATTAGCTTTAACTGAAATTTTTTCTTTGGGAGTATATTTTCCCCAGAGCATTACTTCTTGCTGTTGCTGCAGGACCATATGATCTGAAAAAAGTGAATTTAGTATCAGTTCCTTTTTCACAGTTGGCTGGCAAGAAAATAATAACAAGATGCCTGTAACGGCAAAAACATTTAAGATATTTAACTTTGTCATCTTTTAATTTTTAATTTATAGTTTATATATTTTTATAAAGCTAATATCCAATCGATTAATAATTGTGACCATCTGTCAACAGGTGCATTTAATTTTTTTTTCATTTTTTTCAACGGTTAGTATATGAAAAGTAGGCGATTATGAAGGACAAAACTTTCGGTTCACCACTTACTTTGATGCGAGCCAGAAAGATTGAAATAAGCACTTACTCGCCTATTTTTTATATACATTGTTGTGCGTTCGGCTTTCTTTTCACATTAATATTTTAGACTATTCTATTATTTAATTCTACTACTTTTTGTTATCTAAAATTGGCTCCCATAATTCTATCTTGTTACCCTCTTTGTCCAAAATATGTACAAATTTTCCGTAGTCGAAAGTTTCAATGCTGTCAAGTAAGGTTACTCCGTTTTCTTTAAGTTTATCTACAAGTCCTTCGATATTCTGAACTTGGTAATTGATCATAAAATCTTTTTTGGAAGGCGAAAAATATTCGTCTCCCTTTTTGAAAGGTTTCCATTGCAGAGAGTTTATTTGTTCGGGATTGTTTATATCTCTACTATCAAAACTTGAAGAACCCCAATCATTCATTTCAATCCCTAAATTCTCTGCGTACCATTTTTGCGTTTCTTCCAGACTATCTGAATAAAAGAAAATTCCGCCAACACCTGTTACTTTTGGTGTATTATCAACTTTAGAAACTGGCTTTTCTGTTTGGTCTTTTTTTTCTGACATATCGTTAGTTTTTTCAGTTCTCGAGTTGCAACTTACGAGTAAAATCACAACTGATAATGTTATTATTGTTTTGTTTATATCTCTAATTATAATTTTATATCGATATTTTTTAGCTGACGCACAACGTGTTTGTGTATGATTTGTTTGCGTGAATTTAGCGAATAAATAGTTAATAATTACAAGCCTTTGAAGTCCAAGAGGTTTTTCCGAAGGAAAAACTTATTAAGCCATTAATTATACACGGCTTAAGTTTACAATCTTTAGTTTTATAGATATAATCAGAAAGAATAAAAGAGAGAATTAAGGTTAATATACACGGTGAAGCTTTTGACTTCGACAACATTGGTAATCCTCTCTCTTTTCTACTATAAAT
>JABGXI010000108.1:0-7182 GCA_018675855.1 Flavobacteriaceae bacterium
ACTTACATCTGAATGATTGCTATGTTCTAATGCATTCATCAAAAGTCCTACTGCAGTTGCAAAAAGGGGGCTTGAAACACTCTCTTGAGTATCACCTGCTAGATGCTCACTTGGATATCCAACCCGGGTATCCATTCCAGTGATATATTCCACTAATTGCTTCAAGTGCTTTAATTGACTTCCACCTCCAGTAAGAACAATTCCAGCAATTAATTTCTTTTTTTGTTCGTTATGTCCATAATTTTTAATCTCCAGGAATACTTGTTCAATAATCTCAACCACACGAGCATTGATGATCTTTGAAAGAGTTTTAAGTGAAATTTCTTTTGGATCTCTTCCTTGTAATCCGGGAATAGAAACAATTTCTGTATCTCTGTTTTCACCCGGCCATGCCGAGCCAAATTTTATTTTTAAGAGTTCTGCTTGTTTTTCTATGATAGAGCAACCCTCTTTTATGTCTTCAGTGATAACATTACCTCCAAAAGGAATTACTGCTGTATGCCGAATAATTCCATCTTTAAAAATAGCTAAGTCAGTTGTACCTCCACCAATATCAATCAACGCAACACCAGCTTCTTTTTCTTCAAAGCTCAATACCGCCTCTGAAGATGCTAAGGGCTCTAAAGTAATATTTTCCATATTTAGCCCTGCACTTTTTATGCATCGTCCAATATTTTTTATTGAAGAAACTTGTCCAACGACTACATGAAAATTAGCTTCCAATCTACCTCCGTGCATACCAATTGGCTCTTTAATTTCTCCTTGCCCATCTACTTTGTATTCTTGTGGTAGAACATGAATAATTTCCTCCCCTGGCAGCATTACCAGCTTATAAACTTGTTGAATTAATTGTTGAATATCTTCTTCATTTATAACTTCTTCAGGATTTTCGCGAGTAATATAATCGCTGTGTTGAATACTTCTAATATGCTGCCCAGCAATACCCACAACTACATCATTGATTTCTTGTTTTGAATTAATTGTAGCATCCTCAACAGCTTGCTGAATGGATTGAATAGTTTGTGTAATATTATTTACAACACCCCTATGCACACCAAGACTTTTGGATTTCCCCATCCCTAAAATTTCAACTTTATTGAATTCATTTTTTTTCCCCACCAAAGCGACTATTTTGGTAGTACCAATATCGAGTCCAACTGAAATATTTGTTTGTTCCATAATTTTATAATGTTGTTGCCACTATTTGATTTGTATAGGTTAAATTAATTTTCTTGTAATTTATTAAACTGTCCTGTATGTTCTGAAAGGCACAAAAAACTTTAAGTTTTTCTATTTTTTCGTTTAAAGAATTTTCATTTCCCAAGACGATTTCAAAAGGGTAAGATTTTAATTTAAAATGATAAGAATCACCATCTATATAGAGTATCTTAAGTTCAGATTTAATAAATGCATCTGATTTTAAACGTTCAATTAAAATTGCAACATTTATGATAGAAGCATCAATAGTGTCTGTCTCGAAAACAGGAAGCTGATTGTTTTCAACTTTCACAAATGGAAAAGTAACGCCCGATGCATCTGCATAAAAAGAAGGAATTGAATTGATTTTAAAAGTGGGTATTCTTTCTGTTATTGAAACAGAAAGCTGTCCTTTTGGCAAAACAAATAATTCTGCATTTTGAATTTCAGTAATTTGATTCAATTTTTTTTCAAGCATATTCAAATCTAAACTATCTATAAGTTGAACAGACTTTTCTCTAAAGTTTTGTGTTAACAATTTATTAACCAAAATGGTATCTAAAAAACGTGGGGAATGTGTGAATGAAATCTTAACATTGTCAACAGCTCTGACAATGTTTTTTTGGTTTGAAAAATACACTATTCCCACTAAAGAAAATAACATCAATATCAAAAAAATAATATTTGTTTTTAATTTCATGCTGCTGTAAAATGATTTTTTAACTTCTCAACCTCTAATCCAATATCCCCAGCTCCTAAAAATGCAAATAGTCCTGCATTGCTTTTATCAATTGACTCTTTAATTGCAGATTTTATAATTAATTTTTTATTAGAATGATTTAATTCGTCTAATAATACCTGAGCAGAAATTCCGGAAATAGGTAATTCTCTAGCTGGATAAATATCCAATAAAAGAACCTCATCGAATTCACTTAAAACTAATGCAAATTCATTCATAAAGTCTTGAGTTCTTGAAAATAAATGCGGTTGAAAAATGACACAATTTTTACGTTCAGGATAAAATCCTTTTAATGTGTTTAGTACATTTTCAATCTCTGTAGGGTGATGTGCATAATCATCAACAATAATCGCATCACCATACTTCATTATATTCATTCTTCGTTGAACTCCAGGAAAAGTTGTTAATGCTTTTATTGAGTTTTGGGTATAGATACCTATTTGATCCGCCATGGCAATTGCACAAAGTGCATTTGATATATTATGCAAACCTAATTGATTTAAATACACATTTTCATAGGTTCTTAGAGGAGTTATTATATTAAAATTGTAACCAAATTTAGTTTTTGTAATATTTTCAACTCGATAATCTGCTGGAACATCAATACCATAGGTAATTCCATTTACTGGAAGACCATAAGCAACAACTAAAGCTTGACTCACCTGTGAGGAAAACTTTATAAATGCTTCTGTAAATGAAGAGTTTGTTTCATATACATCTAAGTGATCTGCATCCATAGAGGTAATACAAGCAATAGCAGGATGAAGTTGTAAAAAAGAACGGTCATACTCATCAGCCTCAACAATCATAAAGTTACTCCCCTCCACAATTAAATTTGATTTTTGGTTTTTAAAAAAACCACCCATTATTGAAGTAAATTCCTGACTAGTTTCAGAAAATATGTGTGTCAAAAATGCGGAAGTCGTCGTTTTTCCATGGGTTCCTGAAATAGCTAAAGTTTTAATTTTGGCGCATAATTCTGCTAAAAAAACAGCTCTTTTTCTAACATTATTTCCTTGAGCAAAAAAATATTTCAACTGTGGATGATTTTTAGAAATTGCAGCGGTGTAAACAACCTCAATATTCTTATTACGACGCACCTCACTGGGAAGTTTCTCTGGCGAAAGATCGTATGTAACTTGAGCACCCTCTGAAATTAAGTCATTAATTATCTGAGAAGGTGTTACATCGTATCCGAAAACAAGATGGCCGTTTATTAAACAAAGTCGAGCTAAAGCAGACATTCCCATCCCTCCTATACCTATAAAATAATAGCTATGTAAACTCATATTATTCATAATAATTCCATTATTTCTTCAACAATTTCATTGGTAGAATTTGGTTTTGCAAGGGCCTTTAAATTTTGTCCCATTTCTTTTTGAAGATTACGATCTGTTGCTATTTTTTTGAAGATTTTTTTAAAAAACTTTGATATATCACATTCCTCAACTAAAAACGCAGCTTTTTTATCAACTAATTCCCGCGCATTGTGAAATTGATGATTTGCGGTTACGTTGGGAGAAGGAATTAATATTAATGGCTTTCCAACACAGCTTAGTTCAGATAAACTTCCTGCTCCAGCTCTTGAAATAATAATATCTGCTGCAGCATATAATTTTTCCATTTCATACACAAAAGATTTTATAACTACTTCTGGAGAACTGAGCGTTTTATATTTATTAAAATAAAGTTTCCCACACTGCCATAAAATTTGAAAATCATGTGTTTTAAAAAAAAATAATTCCTTTGCTACTAATTCATTAATTCTTTTTGCTCCCAAACTTCCACCTATGACAATAAGTGTTGGTTTCTGAGGGTTTAGTCCAAAAAATCTTTTTGCAGCACTTGCCGTTATTGCTGAACTCAACATATTAAAACGGATTGGATTACCGGTTAATCTTAATTTATAAGGAGGAAAATAGTCTTCCATTTTTTCATAAGCAACACATACCCTATTTGCTTTTTTACCTAATATGCGGTTAGCAATTCCAGGAAAAGAATTCTGTTCCTGAATTATAGTTGGATAATTAAGCCATTGAGCAACTTGTAAAAGAGGCCAACTAGCAAAACCACCTGTCCCAATTACAGCATCAGGCTTAAATCTCAATAAAATAATCAGTGATTGTAAAAGACTTGTGAATACTTTAAATGGGAATAATAAATTTTGTAATGAGAAGGAACGTTGAAATCCACTAATCCATAATCCTTTTATTTTAAAATCTGCTTTAGGAACTATTTCCATTTCCATTTTATCAATAGCCCCAACAAATAAAACATTTGCATCTGGCTTTATACTTTTAATATCTTTTGCTATGGCAAGTGCAGGATATATATGTCCACCAGTTCCTCCACCTGAAAATATAAATTTAAATGCTTTCACTGAGAATACTTATTGGGTTAGTGTTTTTTAAAGTTTCAGAATTTATACCCACATGTAATTGTTCTTGTTTTGAGCTAACACTTAATACAATTCCCATAGCAACACAAGTCATCCACGCAGAAGTACCTCCACTACTTATCATAGGTAAATTTTGTCCTGTAACAGGGAGTACTTGTACTGCAACTCCAATATTTATAAAAGCTTGAGTTATTACAGGAAAACCCATCCCTATAACTAATAATGTTCCAAAAGTACTAGACGCATTATATGAAATAACAACAATTCTAAATAGTAATAAGAGATAAATAACGATCAATCCTACACCTCCAAAAAGTCCAAACTCTTCTACTATAATGGCATAGATAAAATCAGATGAACTTTGAGGTAAAAAATTCTTCATGCGGCTTTTTCCAGCTCCAACTCCAAAAATTTTTCCATTAACTATAGCTGTTTTTGCACGTTCAACTTGATAATTTCCATCTGAACTTGTTCCGTTACTGAAATTTTCAATTCTATTTAACCATGTATCTACACGATTGGGAAATACCCCAGGGAAAGCCTTAATTGTCATGAAAAATAGCAATACACCTGCCAAACCTGTTCCACAAATTGTAAAAAGATATTTTAGAGGATAACCAGCAATAAAAGAGAGAATCAATACCATCAAAAATAATAAAGCTGCTGTAGAAAGATTGGAAGGAAAAATTAATAATACTATGCTAAATATTGGAAGCCAAAATTTAAGTAGAGACGATTTAAATGTTACTTCAACTTTTTTATACTTGGAAAAATAATATGAAGTATAAATCATGGTTATTAAGGAAGCTAAAGTAGACGTCTGAAAGCTCAATCCTATAACAGGAAGTCGAATCCATCTACTTGCATTTGCACCTTCTATTAAAGTTCCTTGACTAGCAGTATAAATTAATAAAATAATTACCACAGGAAGCATTAAAATCGAAATTCCTTTAAAATAAGCATAATTAATTTTATGTGCTGAATACATCAAAACAAAGCCAATAATTAATATTACAAAATGTTTAATTAAATAACCCCAAGGGGTCCCTTTGCCAACAACATGGGCAAGATTTGAACTTGCACTAAATACAGGTAAGAATGAAAAAATAGCTAAAAATGCCAAAATTCCCCATAAAACTTTATCGCCTTTTAGTGAGTTAAACATAATCTATAAATTTCTAACAGCTTTTTTAAATTGATTGCCACGATCTTCATAATCTTCAAACAAATCAAAACTAGCACATGCTGGAGATAATAGAACAGTATCTTTTGGAGCTGCTATTTTGTGTGCAATTTTCACAGCTTCGTTCATAGATAATGTTTCCATAAAAATATCAGTGGTACCATCAAAGGTTTCTTTAAGTTTTTCATTGTCAACCCCAATACAAATAATTGCCTTTGATTTTAATCTAATCATTGGAAGTAAAGATTCATATTCATTTCCTTTGTCAATACCTCCAACAATCCAAATTAATGGAGTATCAATACTATCCAGAGCAAAAAATGTAGCATTTACGTTTGTAGCTTTAGAATCGTTCACATAACTAACCCTTTGAATTGTTAATACTTTCTCCATTCGATGTGGTGCCCCTTTAAAATGAGCAAGACTTTCTCTAATACTTTCTTTGCTAATATCTAGTAAACTTCCGATAGTAGCTGCTGCCATTGCATTTAAAAGATTATGTCTTCCCGATAATGAAAATTGTGCCGATTGAATCATTGTATTTTTATTTTGTTGTTTAATTATAATTTGATCATTTTTATGTGTAGTTCCTTCAGTTATGTTGTTAAACCCAAAAGGAATTTTTTTAGCCACTATTTGTTGATTTTGAATTGCCTCTTTCAAAATTGAATCATCTGCATTAAAAAGAAAAAAATCTCTAGCTGTTTGGTTTTTAGTAATCCTTAGCTTAGCGTCTTTATATTTATTTAAACTATAATTATAACGATCTAAATGATCTGGTGTAATATTTGTTATTAAAGTAATGTGAGGTGCAAAATCTTGAATATTATCCAATTGAAAGCTGCTGATTTCCAAGACATAATAATCGAAATCAGATTGAGCAACTTGCAAAGCAAAACTTTTCCCTATATTACCTGCAATACCAACATTTAAACCAGCTTTTTTAAGAATCTCATAAGTCAATAAAGTTGTGGTTGTTTTACCGTTGGTTCCTGTAATACCAATTAACGTTGCAGAAGTAAATTGAGAGGCAAATTCAATTTCTGAGATAATTGTACTACCACTTTTTATTAATGCTTGGATTACTTTACTTCCTAATGGAATTCCTGGACTTTTCACCACCAAACGTATACCTTTCATTTTTTCAATAGAATGGTGCCCCCCTTCCCAATTTATAGATTCATTATTCAATAAAAATTGTAAATCTTTATTGATTTCATTACAGTCTGAGAGAAAAACATCAAAACCTTGTTTTTTAGCAAGTATTGCTGCTCCTACTCCACTTTCACCAGAACCTAAAACAATTAACTTTTCCTGGTTCATTATCTTAGTTTAAGGGTTACTACTGTTAATACTGCCAATACAATTCCTGTAATCCAAAAACGAGCTACTATCTTACTTTCATGAAAGCCTTGTTTTTGAAAATGATGATGTAAAGGAGACATCAAAAATATTCGTTGACCTATTCCAGTTTTACTTCTTGTATACTTAAAATAACTAACCTGAATAATTACAGAAAGTGTTTCAATAAAAAAAACACCACATAATAAAGGAACCAGTAATTCTTTTCGAACAATTATAGCTATAACTGAAATTACAGCTCCAATAGCAAGACTACCTGTATCGCCCATAAAAACCTGAGCTGGAAAAGTATTATACCATAAA
>JABGXI010000109.1:0-2579 GCA_018675855.1 Flavobacteriaceae bacterium
TCTTAGAATATATTTTATTACTTTTTAAACCAAGTATTGTATTTAAAAATGACGGAGGAAATCCTTTTCCTCCACTGACCCTACTGACGGTTAGATTATCCTTATCAAAAACCTCACCGAGTTGAATATCTTTTTTCGCTACAACTACCCTTTGGAATTCCTTTTTATTTTCTGCCTCACCCTTTGAAGGTCTGATCACTCTACTACCCATCATCTTAAAAGAATTGTGGATAGCTGCTGTCCAATTTACGAGGCCTGTGGGGTTTTCAGAAAACCAATGATCTGGACCTTCTAAGTCATTGTCCATGGTGAAATGTTTCTCGAACACTACCGCGCCAAAACCAACAGCCAACGAGGATGCCATTGTTCCTTGTGTATGATCGGAGAAGCCAACAACAAGACCAGGAAACGAATTTTTTAATGTTTCCAGTTTCAATAAGTTTACGTTTTCTGGCGGAGTTGGATACTCGGAGGTGCAGAGTAAAAGTATCGTCGGGTAACCCTCGAAAGTCCCTATAGCTTCTAACGCTTGGAATACTTCAGCCATGTCCGACATGCCACAAGAAACTATCATTGGCAATTTGGTTGTAGCATAATCCTCTAATAAGGGTAGGTTAGTGAAATCATCAGATCCAACTTTTATAGCGGAGATTTCGAGCTTCAAAAGTAGATCTAGGTCAGAACGGTTCTGTGGTGTTGATAAAAAAAAAATATTTTCTCTATCGCATTTTTGCTTTATCTGGTACCACTCCTCAACACGAAACTCATGTCGTTTAAACATTTCAAACATAAGTTCAGTAACTTCTTTCCCTTGCGACTTGTAAGTAAACGTTTGTTCCTTATCGCGACAGAATTCATCAGCCCTAAATGTCTGGAATTTAATCGCGTCCACACCCGATGCTTTCGCAACTTCTACCATTTTAAGAGCTTGGTTTATATCACCATTATGGTTAATGCCTGCTTCAGCGATGATAAACGGTTTACCATAATTTTTTAGAATCCTATTATTAATATTAATCACTAAATTCTTCCTGTAAAAAGTAGTTATCGAATCCTTACAAAAATTCTGAAGCTAATAGAATCACTTATTGAATTGACCAAATTAATATTTATATTATTAATGTTTTTAAAAGTCTGTGTTTTTTAATTTCCTAAAGGTATCAATTAAAACATCCTTAATGAAGAACATGTCTGAAGTTACTCGTCCTATAAAGATAACATTATCAAAATAACCATGACAATATCTATTCATTTTGTTTTGTTCTTTTAACAATTTATCTGTCAATATGGAAATCCATTTTTAATAGGGCGGAATGTTTAAAATATATAATTATTTTTTTCACTAACGATGCCCATTCCTATTAGCTCGAATAAAATCTTTCCCAATAAGCCTTCTAAATCAGTGCAATCGTCAGCTAAAACCTCCACAGTACAGCTGTAATTTGCTACATCAGGTAGATTTTGATACAAAGTAACTCTTCCTTAATACATATCCAAGTCGTATGCATTTATATAGGTCGCCAAAGAGTGCAACGGATTTTCAAAAGTAAAATCAAACAAACCAGTTTTTCTAAATTTTGGCGGTGATGTTTTTTTACCGAGCTTTGATAAAAATGACAAAAAACTACTAGGCAGTGTCCAAATAAGCTTGTCAACAACTATCTCTTCGTCAGCACCGATCAAAGAGAAGACTTTTCACTCATTATGTTTAATTTCTACGATTTTGAAATTTAATTTAACATCATCCCCTTCTGCATTTAGTTTTTCCATCAGGGAATCTATTATATGACCAGCGCCACCTTCATTTGGATAATATTTTAAAACACTCTCTACCCTAGTGTGATATGCTAATCCTGAACCATATACACCAAGCTTATCAAGATTTTTGGTAATATTATCATCAAACGCTAAGATTCTAGACATATCGAAAAACCAACCTGATTGAACTGCTAGTTCATTTGGATGAGTCCCGAAGTACTTCATTACTACCGCCATAAAAATTTCGTCATAAAATGTTTTGCCATATTTACTAATTAAAAATTCTTCTAAGTTATCGCCCTTCGGAGACTTTTCTGCTCCCAATAATTCCATGCAACCCTTATTAAATAAATCCTCCTCTATTGTGGCCGCATTAACGTAACAACTTTTATCGTTCATTCTTTTATTAAAATAATTTGCAACGTTGATTTTACTACTAATAAAACAATTTTGGGGGTTAAAGTCTGAAAAAATTAAATCGTCCAATTCTTTTTCACCCGTTTCCGATAATATATGGGTGCCATAATCAAAATATTTTCCATTTAGAAAGTCACTTTTTAATAAACCCCCTGCCCTTGCATCCGATTCAATTAGCGTTACATTATTACCATTTTTAGCCTCAAAATACGCCGCTATGATTCCTGCTATTCCTGCGCCAACAACTGAAACATTTTTATTCGACATAATTTCTTACTCGATCAGCACCAAGTCCATCACAAATACTTTCTGATTTTCGTGACATTAGTGCCCATGAACTTAAATTGTTTTGAAAATTTTCTAAATTACTTTTTATACTTTCCACATTTTCTATTAATTTGACA
>JABGXI010000015.1:0-18424 GCA_018675855.1 Flavobacteriaceae bacterium
CTGGAAACCAATCAACTTGCACAAGCACTTCTTTTTAGTGGTCCGAGAGGAGTAGGTAAAACTTCTTGCGCTAGAATACTTGCCAAGCAAATTAATAGTGCGATCACCTCGATAGATGAAGATTCTTCATTTAATGTTTTTGAATTAGATGCTGCTTCTAATAATTCAGTAGAGGATATTAGAAAAATAAATGATCAAGTTAGAATACCTCCCCAAATTGGTACTCATAAAATATACATCATTGATGAGGCGCATATGCTCTCTACTTCTGCATTTAATGCCTTTTTAAAAACACTTGAGGAGCCTCCAAAACATGCTATCTTTATTTTAGCAACCACTGAAAAAAATAAAATTATACCCACTGTTTTATCTCGTTGCCAAGTTTATGACTTCAAGCGAATTTCTATTGAAGACATAAAAAACTATCTCATTAAGATTGCCACTAAAAAAAACTTAGTATTTGAAGAAGATGCTTTGTATTTAATTGCTCAAAAAGCAGAAGGTGCTTTAAGAGACGCACTCTCAATCTTTGATCGAATGGTGAGTTTTACCCAAGGTAATCTGTCTGTTAGTGGTGTGGCAAATAATTTAAATATTTTAGACCATCAAACCTATATAAACTTTGGGAAGTTGTTTATTCAAAATGATATCCCAGGAGTATTAACAAACTACAATACATTATTACAGCGAGGAATTGACAGTTTGCAGTTTATAGGTGGATTAGGAAATCATTTTAGAAATTTGATGCTAGCAAAAGATCCTAAAACCCTTTTGCTAATGGAAGTGAGTTCGAGTGTTAAAAACGAATATACTGCCGCTACCAAAAACTTATCATCTAACTATATTTTAGATGCTGTTAAATTAATTAATTGTTGTGAAGTTGAATATAAAAATTGTCAAAACAGAAGGGTTCATGTTGAACTTTATTTAATGCAACTTGCTTCACTCCATTTTAATGGAGAAAAAAAAAAGGATTCATAATTCCCCCGAGTCAATTTAAAAAATACTCCCATGCAAAAAATACACTAAATTCTTCCCCAACTACTTTAAAAGAAACTTCTGCCAATCAAATTCCAAAGAATTCATTGATTTTGAAAAAAGAAGAAAAAAAAGTACATCAAGTAGAGCCTTTTAAAAGCGAAGTACTAAACCACCCTTCCCATAAGAATGAGTCAACTTCTAATATCAAGATAAATACTCCTGAGGTTCAAAGTGAAAAAGAAAAAGAGATCAGTGCAACAACTACTGTCAGTAAAAATGAATTTATAAAGATACCTGTTTCTGGATTTTCACTTTCTAGTATCGCTTTAAAAAAAGAAGCTAAAGAAAAAAATAAGCCAACTATAATAGTTTCTGAACTCCCACAAAATCCTTTTAAACAAAAGGATCTTGAACTTCTTTGGAAACAATATATTGAAACTATAAAAAAAGATGGAAAAAGTAATATGGCTTCAATATTATTTATGAACAGTCCTATACTTTCAGATAATTTTCAAATTAGCTTTGAAGTAGCAAATGAAATGAATAAAAGTGAGCTAATTAAGGAAATGGAAGAGCTATTGCCGTATTTAAGAAACCACTTGAACAATCAAATTTTAAGTATTTCAATTGGCATATCAGAAAACATAAAAGAAGAGACAATTTTTTCTTCTCCGGAAAAATATCAACATTTATTGAAAATTAATCCGGTTTTAGACACCCTCAGAAAAACATTTTATTTAGATTTTTAATTTAATTAAACTAAAAAGGTAGTTTTTTTCTTTTATAAAGTTCACGTATCATTCCGTCCGAAAGCCCTGATTTAGGAACATAAATATCTTTAGCACCAGACCAATTAAGAAACTTAATAAATAATTTTGCTGCTGGTAAAATCACATCAGAACGATCTGGATTTAGCCCAAGTTTAACAATTCGCTCCTCATAAGTAAGCGCATCTAACTGATTATAAAGTGCCTTTAAGGTTGAGTAACTTAATGGATCATTGTCATTGATATTGGCAATCTTATGGAGCTTGTTAATATTTCCTCCTGTTCCTAATAAACTTATTCTTTCGTGCACCAGAGTATTCCTTCTAACCCATGCCTCGGCTTCATCCAAAGTGACTTGTTCTACTTTTGAATTAAGCATCCTTACAGTTCCTATTTTAAATGATTTTGATTCATTTCGTTTTCCATTAATTAAAACACTAAATTCAGTGCTCCCACCGCCTATATCAACATATAGAAACGTTTTTTCTTTATTAATAGTGTCAAAAACATTTGTGTTTGAAATTATTTTAGCTTCTTTTTTTCCATCAATAATTTCAATTTTAATTCCTGATTTTTTAAATACTTTTTCAACTAAATATGAACCATTTTTGGCATCTCTTAGCGCCGAAGTTGCAAAAGCCAAATAATCTTTTACTTCATGAACCTGCATAAGTAACTTAAAAGCCTTCATGGATTTTATCATTCTTTTGATATTCTTATCAGAAATTTTTCCACTTGTGAAAGAATCTTGTCCTAAACGAATCGGAACTCTAACGAGAGCATTTTTCAGAAAAATCGTCTTTTTTTTTTAAGAAACCACATTAGTTACTAAAATTCTGACTGCATTAGACCCTATATCAATTGCGGCATATTTTTTAATTTTCATTACTCCAATTGATTTTTATAGTAGTCGTAGATTGCCCATTGAGAACGAACATTTTCACCTGATGATTTTTTAAACTGATTTTGAGGATGTTTATTAATGATTCTGGCTTTATTATTATCTTTCCATGTAATATCAAACACATCTATAATTTCTTGCTGTAACGAAGTGTCATATATAGGCACAGCTACTTCTACTCTATTTTCAATATTACGAGTCATAAAATCTGCAGAAGAAATATATACTTTTCTTTTCGCTGCGTTTTCAAAAATATAGACCCTAGGATGTTCTAAATAACGGTCAATAATACTAATTACCTCTATATTATCACTCATACCTTTCACGCCGGGTATTAAACAACAAATACCTCTAACAACCATTTGAATAGATACCCCTGCATTACTTGCTTCATATAATTTCTGGATCATTGAGAAATTAGTTATCGCGTTTAATTTCAATTTTATACCTGCAGTTAAACCTGCTTTTTTATTTTCAATTTCTTTATTAATCATTCTCACCAAGGCTGCATTAGTATAATGAGGAGAAACTATGAGATGTTTATACTTTTTGAGCTTATAATGAACCTGAAGAAAATTAAAGACCTTATTGACCTCTTTTAATACTTTTTGATTAGCAGTAAAAAGGGTATAATCTGTATAAATTTTAGCAGTAACTTCATTAAGATTTCCTGTACTAATAAAACCATATCGTTTTTTAACTCCTTGACATATTTTTTCAACTAAACAAATTTTAGAATGAACTTTTAAGCCCGGAATACCAAAAATAAGCTCTACACCAGCAGCTTGCATTTGTTCAGCATAGGTTATATTATTAGTTTCATCAAAACGTGCTTGTAATTCAATTTGCACCAATACTTTTTTGCCATTTTTTGCTGCATTTATTAAAGAACTTGCAACATTTGATAGCTTTGATAAACGATAAATGGTTATGAATATATTTGAAACCTCTGGATCTAAGGCAGCTTCTCTTAAAAATTTAATTACAAACGAAAAACTATGGTAGGGAGTGTATAAAAGATAATCCTTCTTGTCAATAGCCTTAAAAATACTTTTTTCAAGTGATAATCCAGGCACTGGAATAGGATTTCGTTTACCATATTGAAGATCATTTCTGTTTAACTGCGGAAAGCTCATGAAATCCTTTCGGTTATGGTAACGACCTCCTGGAATATGGCTATCAATATTATCCATCCTTAAAATTTTTTTCACTACTTCCAAGGTGTCTTTAGCTATATTCTTGTCATATACCATTCTAACTGGCTCTGCCAAAAAACGATCTTTAACACTTTTAACAATTTTATTAATGTAACTATTTGATAAATCACCTTCCATATCAAGTTCTGCATCCCGAGTCACTTTAATCATGTGAGACTCAATAGCACTATATTCAAAAGAATTAAAAATAAGCTCAAAATGAAACCTTATAAGATCATCTAAAATCATAACAAACTCCTTCTCTCCAATAGACGGTAAAACGATAAAACGATCCAACTCTGTTGGAATCTCAATTAAGGCATATTTATTTTTAGGGATGGGTGATTCGAAAGAAAGCTTAACGGCAAGAAATGCATGGTTATTCGAAAAATCTTGAGGTAAATCTTCAGAAATAATAATGGTCATTAATGCAGGACTAACTTTTTGAATAAAATACTCTTTCAAAAAATCTTCATGCTCAGAAAGCACATTATTTTCATTTATAAAATAAATATTTTCATTTTCCAACTCATATTCTATGTCCGAAAGAATTTTATTAGTTTCTTTTTGCTGCTCAATGACTTTTTGAGTTATTGATTTCAATAATTCTTTGGCACTTTTACCTCCAAAAACCTTTTTCCCTGATTTTTCAGATTGTGCGATCCGCTGAACGGTTGCGTAACGCACTTGAAAAAACTCATCTAAATTATTTGAAAAAATTCCAATAAACCGTAATCGCTCAAGAAGTGGAACTCCAATATCTGATGCCTCTTGAAGAACTCTCGCATTAAAATCAAGCCAACTAATTTCACGATTAATAAAAATATCTTTTGGTACCATATTATTTTAAATTTCTTTAGGAAGACCTAAACTACAAATTCCGTTTTTGACATTACTCCATTCAGAATCATCAAAAACTATTTTTGCCCAAGCAGAAGTTGGTAAATTGACTACTGTAGTGTCACTTAAATAACTAATTACATTTCTAAAAGCAGGATTATGGCCAACACAGACTACTTTTGAAAATGAGTTATCTATTTCATGTATAAATGATAATAATTGACCCGAATCAAATGTATATAATGATTCACAAACCTGAAGTTTTTGAAAATCAATATTCAAAGCATTCATCAAAATAGTTGAAGTATGAATAGCGCGATTAGCTGGACTAGAAAAAAAAACTTCTTGATTTTCAAATACGAAAGAACTTACAGAAGCCACATTGATAATTCTTTTAATTCCCTTTTCAAGCAAAGGACGATTGAAATCTGAAACTGAATATTCCAAAGATGATTTTGCATGACGAAGTAGAATTAATTCTTTCATAATCTAGGGTGCTAAACGTTCAATATTCCAAAAATTACCTTGTAGTTGACAGCGGATTCTGTCATGAAGTCGATTTGGACGCCCTTGCCAAAACTCAATACTAATAGGCTTGACCAAATATCCTCCCCAATGTTCTGGGCGTTCAATATTTTTGTTGGTGTACTCTATTTCTAGAGCCTCCTGTTTAGCTTCAATAGTAGAACGATCAGTAATAACTTTACTTTGGTCCGAAACAATAGCCCCTATTTGACTTCCTTTAGGACGACTTTTAAAGTAAGCATCTGAAATTTTAGCTTCTATTTTAAAAGCTTCACCTTTAATGATAACTTGTCTCTCTAAAATAGGCCAAAAAAAAGAAATTCCAACTTTAGAATGATGCTCTATCCCTAATGCCTTTTCGCTTTGATAATTAGTGTAGAAAACAAAACCTTCTTCAGTTAAAGATTTTAAAAGAACAACTCTTCCTTTCGGAAAATTGTCCAAACCCAAAGTTGACAGGGTCATTGCGTTTGCCTCCTCAATTTCAGGAGACAGATCTGCTTGCCTAAACCATTTTTTAAAAAAAGAAATGGGATCATCTTTAATGTCTTTGGGTCCTAAAGAGCCCTTTAGGTAGGTTTTTCGTAAATGACCTAAATCTTCTTTTTTCATATTTCTATAAGTTATAATCCATTTATTTATACAGAAAAAGTTTTAAGATCTTCAGCTAAAATGACATTTTCATATACTTTAGATGCTTCCTCAATAAAAATTTTTTTATCAGGATATCGATTTGAAAAATGTCCTAAAATTAATTTTTTTACCATTGCTTTACTGGCTATTGTAGCAGCTTGAAAAGCGGTACTATGTTTTGTTTTTTTTGCTAATTCACTATTTGTTTCTATAAATGTGGACTCATGATATAATAAATCAACTTTTTTTATAAGAGGAATCAAAGGCTCAAAATAAGCGGTATCACTACAATAAGCATACTTTTTTGACTCTTCTGGATCAATAGTATAAACTTCATTTTCTAATACTCTTCCATCATCTAAGGTAATAGATTCTCCATTTTGTAATTGTTGAAATTGAAAAGGCTTCAAATTAAAAGTAATTAATTTATTTACATTAATCTTTCTTTTTGTAGAGACTGTTGAAAATAAAAAACCATTAGTATACACTCTGTGATCAAGAGGTAAGGTTTGAATTCGAATAGATTCATCTTCAAAAATAACTTCACTAGTTTTTAAAGTTAATTCGTGAAAATGAAGTGGGTAACTAGTCCACGATTTTGCATGTTTTAACTGAAGTGTAATAATTTCTTTAATACCAACAGGGCCATATATAGTGAGAGGTGATGTTCTTCCCAATAGTCTGAAGGTACTAATCAATCCAATTAAACCATAAAAATGGTCTCCGTGCAAATGTGAAATAAAAATATGTTGAATACGTGAAAATTTAACTTTAGTTTTTCTTAATTGAATTTGAGTTCCTTCTCCACAATCAATTAAGAAAAGATGTCCTTTTACTTCCAATAATTGAGATGTGGTATGTTTATTTTCTCTTGGTGTTGCCGAATGACACCCTAAAATTGTTAATTTCATCATATTATATTCCTAAATCACGCTGCATTTGTTCTAAAGCAATAAAATCTAAGGCTTCTTTTTTAGTCGGCACGACTACCCACTCAGAAGGATAAGAATGTTTCATGCCTAAAGGGATAATAACTACAAAACAATAGTTAGAATTTCTTTGAAATTTTTCTATAAACTTTAAAACTGTTAATGGTAAAATATCAAAAGAACAATCTATAATTAGATCCTTTCCGCTTTTTTCTTTTAGCTGAATTAAAAGATTTTTTTCTTCTTTTAAAAAATCGGTTGACCTACAAAATGCAATCTGATTTTCTTCCCAGTAGATCATGTAATGGGTATATTTAATTTAGATGCTAGTAAATAAATTACAGCCATTCTAACTGCCACACCATTCTCAACTTGATCAAGAATTATTGCATGTGATGAGTCAGCTACCTCACTGGTAATTTCAATACCTCTATTTATAGGTCCTGGGTGAAGTATTATAATTTCTTTACGCAACTGGTTCAAGCGCTCAAGAGTTAATCCAAATGCTTGACTATATTCTCTTGTGGTTGGAAAATAACTTAATTCCATACGTTCATTTTGAACTCTTAAAATATTTGCTGCATCACACCAATTGAGAACCTGCATTAAATCGAAAGAAACACTAACCCCAAGAGATTCAATATGTTTTGGGATTAAAGATTTTGGAGCACACAATCGCACTTCAGCACCTAACATTTTAAGGGCATATATATTAGATAAAGCTACCCTTGAGTGTAAAATATCTCCAACAATTGCAATTCGTTTACCAGATAAATCTCCAAACTTTTCGCGTAGAGAAAAAGCATCTAATAATGCTTGAGTTGGATGTTCATGGGTTCCGTCACCAGCATTAATAATACATGAATTTACTTGTTTAGATAAAAAGTGAGCCGCTCCTGGATTTGGATGCCGCAAAACTACCATATCAATTTTCATTGCTAGAATATTATTGACCGTATCTACTAATGTTTCTCCTTTAGTTAACGAAGATTGATTAGCTGAAAAATTTAGTACATCGGCACTAAGTCTTTTTTCTGCCAATTCAAAAGACAGTTTTGTTCGCGTACTATTTTCAAAAAACAAGTTTGCTATAGTAATATCACGAAGACTAGGCACCTTTTTGATAGGGCGATTAATAACCTCTTTGAAATGGATCGCTGTTTCAAAAATTAAGTGTAAATCTTCCTCATTGAGGTACTTTATGCCAAGAAGATGTGAAACACTTAAGGTTTTCATTCGTTATGTTTTTCTAAATAAACAATATTTTCTGAAGGTGAATTAGACCAAACCACCTTTACCTTATCACCTTGTAAAGCATCTATTTGTGCACCTAAATAATCAGGTTGTATAGGTAAATGTCTACTAAATCTTCGATCTACCAAAACCAATAATTCAATTGAATTCGGCCTTCCATAACTATCAATAGCAGTAAGTGCCGAGCGAATACTTCTTCCTGTATATAAAACATCATCGATAAGAACTATATCTTTAGATTCAACACTAACTTCCATTTCAGTCGGCTTTGCATTAAGTGTACGTTCGTTTCTTCTGAAATCGTCTCTAAAGAAAGTTGTATCTAACTTACCCGTAAGTAAATTTTGTATTCCTGATTTTTTTAAAAGAATAATAAGTTGATCTAATAAATTAACGCCTCTAGGCTGAAGGCCGACCAGAACAGTATTTTTAAAATCACCGTGGCGTTCAATTAATTGACAACACAATCGATTTAGCATAATATTAACTTTTTTCTCGCTAAGAAGAATTTTAGATGTCATCATTTATTTTACAAAAGTATTGTTTTATATAGTATAAAAAAAACCCTCCTAATGGAGGGTTTTTTTTAAATTGATAAAATTTATAATGATTATTTATCATTATCCATTTTTTCTTTTAAGCTAGCTAATGCATCTAAATCTCCAAGGGTCGCTTTATCAGCGTTTGAAGCAGTAATTTTTTTAGTTGCTCGCTTCACGTTTTTCATTTCTTGCTCTTTAAATAAGACCGTATGAGAAGCTACAACTCTTTTAAACTCTTTATTAAATTCAATGATTTTAAAAGTAACTTCTTCTCCTTTTTTGATTTTTGATCCATCTTCTTTCTCTAAATGACGAGAAGGTACAAAGGCAATAATATCATCATTAAAATGAATTGTAGCTCCTTTATCTACAATTTCTGTAATGGAGGCTGTGTGCTCGGTATCTAATGCAAATTCTTTCTCGTATATATCCCATGGATTATCTTTAGTTTGCTTATGCCCCAAACTTAATTTACGACCATCAACATCTAATTCTAATACAATTACATCGATTTTATCTCCTAAAGAAAGAATCTCAGATGGATGCTTCACTTTCTTTGTCCAAGACAGGTCAGAGATATATACCAATCCATCAATACCTTCCTCAAGCTCAATGAATACACCAAAATTAGTAAAGTTTCTTACTAGTCCTGAATGCTTAGAACCAATAGGATATTTAGAGGTAATATCAGTCCATGGATCGGGAGTAATCTGCTTGATTCCTAGTGACATTTTTCTTGACTCACGATCTATTGTTAAAATAACTGCTTCTATTTGATCTCCAACCTTCACAAAGTCCTGAGCAGAACGCAAGTGTGTAGACCAGGACATTTCAGAAACGTGAACTAATCCCTCAACACCTTCTTCAATCTCAATAAATGCTCCATAATCGGCGATAACGACTACTTTACCTTTAACTTTTTCACCTTCTTTAAGTGTTTCTGATAGTTTTTCCCACGGATGCTCACTTAATTGCTTAAGACCTAATTGAATACGTGATTTATTATCATCAAAATCAAGTATTACTACATTTAATTTTTGATCTAATTCTAAAATTTCACTTGGGTGATTGATTCGGCTCCAAGAAAGGTCTGTAATATGTATTAATCCATCAACGCCACCAAGATCAATAAACACACCATATGAAGTGATATTTTTAACTGTTCCTTCTAATACTTGCCCTTTTTCTAATTGGCCAATAATTTCCTTTTTCTGTTCTTCAATATCAGCTTCAATTAATGCTTTGTGAGAAACAACAACGTTTTTAAACTCATGATTAATTTTAACAACTTTAAACTCCATTGTTTTATTTACATATTGATCATAATCTCGAATTGGTTTTACATCAATTTGAGAACCAGGTAAGAATGCCTCAATACCAAATACATCTACTATCATTCCTCCTTTTGTTCTGCACTTAACAAAACCACTAACTATTTCATCATTATCATGAGCGTTATTAACACGATCCCATGCTTTGATCACTCTTGCTTTTCTGTGAGATAAAACCAATTGACCTGAGCGATCTTCACGCATGTCGACAATTACCTCAACTTTGTCACCAACTTTTAAGTCTGGATTGTAACGAAATTCATTTAAAGAAATAACGCCTTCTGACTTTGCATTAATGTCAATTATAGCTTCACGCTCAGTCATGTAGACAACTTCTCCTTCAATTACATCATCATCTGATGTGTCAACAAAGTTTTCTTTAACAAGATTTTCAAATGCATCAAGTTGTTTATCTTCAATTACATCGATTCCTTCTTGATAGTTGTGCCAGTTAAAAGTATCAAGAAATTCTGCTTGTGTAACTTTATTGTCTTCTTTAGAAACTTTTACTTCACCTACTTCAGCAACATCATGTGTCGTTTCAACAGAACTAGCTTCAACTTTAACCTTAACGGTTTCTTTCTTTTCGATTATTGCTTTGGTAGTTTTTTTAGTAGATACTTTTGAAGTAGTCCCTTTTTTAGCGATTGCTTTTGTTGCAGTGGCTTTTTTTACGGGTGCTTTTTTAGCAGTGGCTTTTTTTACGGGTACTTTTTTAGCAGTGGCTTTTTTTACGGGTACTTTTTTAGCAGTGGCTTTTTTAGCAGTGACTTTTTTTGCAGATGCTTTTTTAGCAACTGCTGAAGTTGCAGGACTTGTTTCTGCAGCTTTTTCGGTTGATTTTTTGGCCATTATCGAGGGAGTTTTGTATTCTATAATCGGGAAAACCTTAATTGCGATTTATAGAAGTTGTTAATAAAAATTTAGTGCTTATGGTTTTTCCAAACAATTAAAAGCCTGCAAATATATTCTTAATCTATTGAAAAACAACAATTTTATCTATTTTTTATTATGATGTAATGACTTCTTAAGTATTGAAATAATAGAGAAAGGTAATTATGTTTAAGACTTTACAATGTTCTCAATCATTACATTAAACACATCATCAATACTCATGTAACTTACATCAATCTCTATAGCACCCTTTGCTTTTTTCAAAGGCGAAACTGTTCGTGTAGAATCTTGATGATCACGAGCTGTAATATTAGCTCGCACTTCTTCTAGAGTTTCGGTAATTCCTACTTTTTGTTGCTCCTCATAACGCCGTTGGGCTCTTATTTTGGGTGAAGCTGTTAAAAAAAACTTATGATCAGCTTCTGGAAAAACTATTGTCCCAATATCACGACCATCCATAATAACTCCCTTAGAACTTCCCATTTTCTTTTGTAAACCAACTAAAAATAATCTTATTTCATGAACACTAGCAACATCGCTCACTTTATCATTAACCTTAGATTGACGAATTAAATCTGTAATATTCTCACCATTTAAAAAAGTTTGCTGACCATTTTTATTAAGTTCAAAATCAATTGAGATTTGAGGTAATGAATCAATTAATAACTTAATATCTATAATACCGTCTGTTGTTTGCTGTTGACCAAAATAAGTAACTGCGCGATACATAGCTCCCGAATCCACATAAACACATCCAAAGTGTTTTGCTAGACATTTAGCTTGGGTACTTTTTCCAGTTCCTGCATAACCGTCTATGGCAACAATAATTTTTTTCATTTTTAAAAATACAAGGAACTTAGCATTCTATTGAGAAGAAAGTAGATTTTTTGCATACAATACTTTTTGAGTCGTAATTGCATGAGTTAAAACTTCGCTCATTTCTCTAACATAATGAAAGGTCATTCCTTTTAGATAAGTAATATTAATTTCCTCTATATCTTTACGGTTCTCTTCACAAAGAATGATTTCTTTGATTTTAGATCTTTTAGCAGCTAATATTTTCTCTTTGATTCCTCCAACAGGTAAAACCTTTCCACGCAGAGTGATTTCTCCTGTCATTGCTAGGTGTTTCTTTACTCGCTTTTGAGTAAATAAAGATACTAATGAAGTTAACATTGTGATTCCCGCACTAGGACCATCTTTAGGTGTTGCACCCTCAGGGACATGAATATGGATATTATAAACATCGAATTTAAAACTAGAGAGACCTAAATAATCTGCGTTAGCCTTAATATATTCCAAAGCAATAGTGGCTGACTCTTTCATAATCTTTCCAAGATTTCCTGTAATACTCAAGTTACCTTTCCCTGGAGAAATAGCAGATTCTATAAATAGAATGTCGCCACCCACTGAAGTCCATGCTAAACCAGTAACTACTCCTGCTACATGATTGTTTTCATACAAATCTCTGTGTACTTTTTCAGGACCTAAAATAGTAGTTAAATCTGCTAAATCAGGATTTATTTTATAATCTTCTTCCATTGCGAGCGATTTAGCAGCATATCTAACGGTTTTTGCTACTTGTTTTTCCAAACCTCTTACTCCAGATTCCCTTGTATAACTTTCAACTATTTTATCAAGTACTGATTTTTTTAATTTAAGTTGTGCAGATTTCACTCCATGTTCTTTTAATTGCTTTGGTAATAAAAATTTATGTGCAATTCCTGTCTTTTCCTCAAGTGTATATCCACTGACATTGATGACCTCCATTCTATCACGAAGCGCTGGATGAATTGGACTCAAACTATTCGCGGTTGCGACAAATAATACCTTAGAAAGATCAAATCCTAATTCTAAAAAATTATCATAAAACGCCTCGTTTTGTTCAGGATCGAGTACTTCTAATAATGCCGATGCTGGATCACCCTGTGCTCCAGTTGATAATTTATCGATTTCATCCAATACAAAAACAGGATTAGAGGTACCTGCCTTTTTTAAACTTTGTATAATACGACCAGGTAATGCACCAATATATGTTTTTCGATGACCACGAATCTCAGCTTCATCGCGCATTCCTCCTAAAGAAATACGAACATATTCTCGCCCTAAAGCTTCTGCAATTGACTTACCTAAAGAGGTTTTCCCAACTCCTGGAGGTCCATATAGACAAAGTATGGGAGATTTCATATCACTTCGTAGCTTCAAAACTGCCAAATGCTCAATTATGCGTTTTTTCACTTCCTCTAATCCAAAATGATCTCGATCTAGTATTTTTTGTGCTCGTTTTAAATCAAAATTATCTGCCGAAAACTCATTCCAGGGAAGGTCTAGGAATAAATCTAAATAATTTCTTTGAATAGAATATTCAGCGACTTGAGGATTCATACGTTGTATTTTCATCAACTCTTTATCAAAATGCTTGCTGACTTCTTTTGGCCATAGCTTTAAAGCTGCACGAGCTTTCATTTCTTCTACCTCTTCTTCATAGGAGGCTCCTCCAAGCTCTTCCTGAATAGTCTTCATTTGCTGGTTAAGAAAATATTCTCGCTGTTGCGAATCCATCTCAGTTCGAACACGAGATTGTATGTCATTTTTTAGAGCCAACTTTTGATACTCTTCATTCATATGTTTTAAACACATTAATGCACGCTTATGAAGACTAACTTCCGCAAGAATTTTTTGTTTCTCCTTTACATTTACATTCATATTGGAAGACACAAAATTGATCAAAAATGAAGGAGTTTGAATATTCTTTATGGCAAAAGAAGCCTCAGAAGGAATATTTGGGTTTTCTTGAATTATTTGAAGTGCTAAATCTTTTATTGAATCAATAGTGGCAATAAACTCCTTGTCTGTCTTAGTGGGAATGTGATCTTCTACACCCTCAATCGAAGCTCTCAAGTATGGTTGTTCCTCAAGAATACTTTTAATTTTAAAGCGCTTTTTCCCCTGAATAATAATCGTAGTATTTCCATCAGGCATTTTCAATACCCTTAAAATCTGTGCTACCGTTCCTAGTTCATGAACATCTTTAGCTCCCGGATCTTCCTCAGCACTATTTTTTTGATCAACAACACCTATTGTTTTATCTGCCTTATTAGCTTCTTTTATAAGCTGTATAGATTTATCTCTACCTGCTGTAATAGGGATAACTACCCCGGGGAAAAGAACAGTATTTCTAAGTGGTAGAATGGGAACTGAGTCTGGCAGAGATTCATTTGCAATCGCCTCTTCGTCTTCTGAGGACATTAGAGGTATTAAATCTGCTTCAGATTCTATATCTTGCAGTGACAAGTTGTCAACTACATTAAAAAAGGATTTCGCCATTTTATATTTTTTAGGTCATTATGTCACTGCTCAAGAAAGCTAAGAGTATTGTTTATTACTCCTGTAATGAAAAACTTCTTATACAATAACGTACGGTTTATAATGGCAATAGTTGTGCCATCAAACTATCTTAACAGAAAGTGTAATAACTTAAAAAAAAGTTTCTTGTATAGATTTAACCAAATATTTTAAATTATAAAAAACAATCAATAAATACTCATATTGAATCTTTTAAAAATAAAATCATAAAGTACAAATGGAACTTTATCAACGATTCAATAGAATTTAGTATGACAGGGTATGAAGATTTTTTTTGAAAGGGAATTCTGGTAAACAAATTATAAAAGTATAAGGATCTGGAGATATTACCTTAAGGAACTAACTTAGATTTTTTCGTGGAACACGAAAGAGCATGAGGGCTCCTGCAATAAAAAAGATCATGAATATTAAAATAGCATTTCGCATGCTACCTGTAATTTGATCAATAACACCGAATAGGGACATTCCAACAATAATTCCTATTTTTTCTGTTACACCATAAAAACTAAAAAAAGATGTGGTATCTTCTGTTTTTGGAATCAGTTTAGAATAGGTTGAACGTGAAAGGGCTTGAAGCCCACCCATAACCATTCCTACCATTCCAGCAACTGTATAAAACTCGATAGGTGTATTAATATGATATGCATAAAAACATAGGGCTGCCCAAATAAAATTTATAACAATCAAGACCTTCAAGTTTCCAAAATATTTAGAAGCTTTTGCCGTAAGGATAGCACCTATAATAGCCACAAGTTGGATTAAAAGAATACTAGCAATAAGTCCTGTGGTTTTTGCTCCAGCACTTCCCCAATCAATTTCTTCTTCCCCAAAATAAGCCGCGACTAAAAGAACTGTCTGAAGAGCCATACTATAAATAAAAAATGCGGGTAAAAATCGTTTAATACTTGTACTGTGCTCGAGTAATTTCCAAACACTCTTCAACTCTCTGTAACCATTCCAAAAAATATCTTTAGTAACTTTTGCCTCTCTGTTTCCCCGAGGTAAATAATAGAATGAGATTTGACTAAAAATAAGCCACCAAACCCCGGCAGAAACAAATGAATAACGCATCGCTGTCATTGCAGCTTCACTTTCAGATCCAGAAATTCCAAAAATACTAGGCTTCATGACCATAGCTAAATTGGATAACAATAAAAGAACACTCCCCACATAGCCGACCGAAAAACCAAGAGCGCTTACACGATCTTGTTCGTCTTTAAATGCAATGTCAGGAAGATAGGAATTATAAAAAACTAAACTGGACCAGTAACCTATTAAGCCCAAAAAGTATATGAAAAATCCCAAATAAATAGAATCTAATTCAAAAAAATAAAGCCCAATACACGAAATGGATCCGAGGTATACAAATATTTTCATGAAACGTTTCTTATTTCCAATATAGTCAGCAATTCCAGAAAGTAAAGGGGAAATAAAAGCAACAATTAAAAAGGCGGCCGCAGTAACAAAACTAATCATAGCTGTATTCTTTATTTCATATTGAAAAAAAGAAATCATATTATTCTCAGAAAATAAAGACCCATAGTATATCGGGAAAATTGCTGATGAAACGACCAATGGATAAACCGAATTGGCCCAATCATAAAAAGCCCAAGCATTTATTAATTTTCTACTCCCCTTTTTTAAAGGAGTTTTTAATGCAAACATGAATAAACTTTAATAATCTAATTTAATAAAAATAGAAAGATATGATAAACTTATTTTTAATTGATTTATAATTAAGAATTCATTCAAAAATTAAATTCATATTTATTTACAATTAAATTATTTTATCATTAAGTTTTAAAAAAAAAAGATCACTAATTTTGAATAAAATTGAGTAAGATGAAAAAATACCTATTACCAATAGCCATTGTATTATTAGTTTCTTGCCAGGGAAATTCTCAAGATAAGAAAGCTCAAAAAAAAACATATGAAATCATTAAAACAGATGCGGAATGGAAATCAAGCTTACCTGCCTTAGCATATAACGTTTTAAGACACGCAGCTACAGAACGCCCTTTTACAGGATCACTAAATGATAACAAACGAGAAGGAACTTATCTTTGCGGAGGCTGTAAAGCCCCGCTATATGAATCGCAATATAAATATGATTCAAAATCTGGATGGCCATCATTTGATCGTGGAATTGAAGAAAATTTAGAATATGATGTGGACTATAAAATTGGTTACCCAAGATCAGAATTAAAATGTAATAGATGTGGAAGTCATTTAGGACACATGTTTAACGACGGTCCAAAAAAAACAACTGGACAACGTCATTGTATTAATTCTGCTGCACTAACTTTTATTCCAAAAGATGAAAAATAAGGTTTATAAAATTTCAAAAACAGACAATGAATGGAAGAAAGAATTGAGTAGTGATGAATTTAAGATATTAAGAGAGAAGGGAACTGAACCTCCATTTACTGGTATTTTCAATAATCACTATGAAACTGGAATATATACCTGCAAAGGCTGTGGAAATCCTTTATATACTTCTGATTCAAAATTTAACAGTAGTTGTGGTTGGCCTTCTTATGATGCTTCACTTCCTGAGGCTATAGAATATATAAAAGATGATAGCCATGGGATGTTACGAACAGAAATAGTTTGTGCTAATTGTGGTGGACATCAAGGACATTTATTTAGTGATGGCCCAACATCTACAGGAGAAAGGTATTGCGTTAATGCTGCCAGTATTGATTTCTCAAAGGAGAAGAAATAAGACTTAAAATTGTTATCAGTTTTGTAAATTTGCAATAAATTTAAATTACATTTCATGAGTTCATATGACATTATTGTAGTTGGAAGTGGCCCTGGAGGTTATGTAACAGCTATTCGTGCCTCTCAACTTGGTTTTAAAACTGCCATCGTAGAAAAAGAAAGTTTAGGTGGTGTTTGTTTAAACTGGGGATGTATACCCACAAAAGCCCTCTTAAAATCCGCTCAAGTTTTTGAATACCTCAAGCATGCGGGAGATTATGGTTTAAGTGTTAAGGAATACGATAAGAATTTTGATGCAGTTGTAAACCGAAGTCGTAATGTTGCTGCTGGCATGAGTAAAGGGGTTCAGTTTTTAATGAAAAAAAATAAAATTGATGTCCTAAAAGGACATGGTAAAATTCTTTCAGGTAAAAAGGTAAGTGTACAAAATGATAAAACAGAAGTATACAGTGCTTCTAATATAATTATAGCTACTGGGGCTCGCTCCCGTGAACTGCCTTCTCTTCCTCAAGACGGTAAAAAAGTTATTGGTTATCGTGAAGCTATGACTTTACCTAAACAGCCAAAAAAAATTATTATTGTAGGGTCTGGTGCAATCGGTATTGAATTTGCCTATTTCTTCAACGCCATGGGATCAGAAGTAACCATTATAGAATTTCAGGACCGTATTGTTCCTGTTGAAGACGAAGAAGTTTCTAACCAACTAGAGCGTTCCTTCAAAAAAGGTGGTATAAACATCCTAACTAATACGGAAGTAACAGGAGTAGATTCTAAAGGAAAAGGAGTGACAGCATTTGTAAAAACAATAAAAGGAGAAGAGAAACTCAAAGCAGATATTGTTCTTTCTGCAGTCGGAATTAAAACAAATATTGAAAACTTAGGTCTAGAAGATTTAGGCATTGCAGTAGATCATGATAAAATTTTAGTAAACGACTTTTACCAAACCAATCTTCCTGGATACTATGCCATTGGTGATGTAACATCAGGACAAGCACTAGCCCATGTAGCTTCTGCTGAGGGTATATTATGTGTGGAAAAAATTAGTGGAATGGCAGTTGAAGCTCTTGATTATGGAAATATTCCAGGGTGTACTTATTGCTCCCCAGAAATTGCATCTGTTGGACTTACAGAAGTCCAAGCTAAAGAAAAAGGGTATGATATTAAGGTAGGAAAATTTCCATTTACAGCATCTGGAAAAGCTCAGGCTGGCGGAACATCCGAAGGCTTTGTAAAAGTAATTTTTGATGCTAAATATGGCGAATGGTTAGGCTGTCATATGATAGGTGTTGGAGTAACCGATATGATTGCGGAAGCAGTATTGGGCAGAAAGTTAGAAACAACTGGTCACGAAGTTCTAAAGACTGTTCATCCTCACCCTACGATGAGTGAGGCTGTAATGGAAGCAGTAGCAGATGCTTATGGCGAAGTAATACATTTATAGTATTATAATTTTAACTTTTAATTAATTATAGTAGCCTAAAGGCTATTTTTTATTTCAAATACTATTCGTAATTCTTGAATATAAAATTAAGACATTGTTA
>JABGXI010000110.1:0-3414 GCA_018675855.1 Flavobacteriaceae bacterium
CCTAAAAAAGCGCAAGCATCAAGCCCTACAGATCCAGGAACTGGTTTCCGTGTTAATTCTGGAGCATTGGAGAAAATTATAGATCAACAAAATGAAGATATGTTTGAAGGAATTGGAGATATGTATGATTAATTTTTAACTCTGGTATTAAAGTAAAGAATAGGGACACCCCACTTTCAATGGTTTTGAAAGTGGGGTGTTTCTATTGAATTATACCTAACAATTAGAATCTGTTGTTATCACTTTTATGCACCTCTAAAAGAACTAAAGTTTTTAATAAGAATTTTTATAAAAAATTTTGGGTATTTATGAAAAATACTTAGTTTTGCGTAAAACCCCTAAAAAATGAAATCTAAGAATCCTAAAAAGGATAACGTTTCTGATGAATTTACAATAACACGTAAAGAAGCGTTAAAAAAAATTGGTAAATACGGTAAGTATACAGCATTAACAGCCATTGGAACCTTTATCATTTTACATCCAAAAAAAGCTCAAGCAACAAGTGTTGATAATAGTGGTCTTATAGCACCGGATGCTGACGGCTTTTTTGATTAAATTTAATCCATTTAACTCTTGCATGAATATCTCTCAAAAGATGTAGAAGACAAATCAATTGTTTGGTTTAAAGTCTCTAATAATTACATTATCCTTGAAGAAATTGCAGCCCACCTTGTCCATCAAATTTTAGAAAAAAAAACATTCTCTGAAATAACTACAGCATTAGCAAAGAAATTAACTATTTCTGAACAAGAAGCCACTACTATTATAAAAAATCTGAATGATCAAATTGTAATCCCCAATACTACTAAAACTACCGAAGAGCATACAAGTAAATCTAAATATGTGCTTCCTTCAAACTTTGCCTTTCAGAAACACTATCAAATTCATACCAAGGTTTTTAAGGTTCAATTTTCAAATGAATTTCAACTTTCTTTAATTCATCCAAAATTTGCACATTTAGAAACTCAAGAGACTTCAAAAGTTGACCATACTTTTCAAGTGTTTAATTCTAATCATTTGATTCATTTGGTTCTGGATGATCAATTTATTGGGTCTTGGGAATCCAAAAACGTACATTATTTTCAAGGGAAGTTTTCCATGAAAATAATAGAGTGTATTTACAATAAAAACGAAGCTGAATGGATGGGCGTTTTTCATGCTTCGGCAATCAATTATAAAAACGATAATATTCTCATCTTAGGAGATTCTGGAAATGGAAAAAGCACCTCACTTGCTCTGCTTCAAACTCAGGGGTTCCAATGCATTGCAGATGATTTTGTTCCCATTGATCAGGAACACAATGTGTATTCATTTCCTGCAGGAATTTCCATAAAAAAGAAGGCCTTATCGGTCTTATTAAAGGAGTATCCAACACTAGAAACCTCTGCCGAATATCATTACAAGAGGCTCAATAAAACGGTACGCTATTTACCAGCAGATAAAATTGACTACCACAAAAAAGCACCTTGTAAAGCCCTTGTGTTTATTAAATATGATGAAAGTGTTGATTTTGAAATTTCTGAAATCTCAAAGCTAAAAGCTTTTGAACATCTAGTACCAGACTCATGGATTTCTTCTGTTTCTAAAAATGCAGCCGCCTTTTTAGAGTGGTTTGAAAAATTGCCTTGCTACCAACTTACCTACTCGAACAACGAGTTGATGTATTCGGCAATAAAGCGTATTTTTGAGGATGAACTATAAGGAAACCCTAAACCAAGTCCTTTACTTCCTCAAAATCTAAACCTCCATAATTTCCTGAACTCATAAGCACAAGTGCTGTTTGTTCTAAATTTTGACTGAATAAAAATGCTTTAAATTCGGCTGGGTTGGTAAACATCATTAAATCTTCTCTACCAAAAGCTGCTCCAATTTGTGCTGTTGTTACTTCGTCGAGCTGTTTAATTTTTACCGCGTGGGGTGAATAAAATACCACCGCTTTATCTGCTTGATCGAGAGCACCTTGGTATTCTCCCAAAAATTCGGCATTTAGGCTGCTGTAGGTATGCAATTCTAAACAAGCGATTACCTCACGTTTCACATATTGTTTTTTAACCGCCTCAGTGGTGGCTTTTACTTTACTCGGGCTATGAGCAAAATCTTTAAAAATAACCGTTTGTTTATTCTCTGCAATTTTTTCTAAACGCTTACTCGCGCCTTTAAATGAGGCAATGGCTTCATAAAAATCGTCTTCATCGATACCCATATGCTGGCAAATCCATTTGGCACCTGCTAAGTTTTGTAAGTTATGATCACCAAAAATCTCCAAAGGCATCATCCCATCTGGAGTATCTATAGCTGTAATCCCATCTTCAATTTCATAGCTTGGTGTGCTGTACGGATATTTTTTAATGGTATGTGTCGAACTTTCCACAACTTCTTTGACAATAGCATCTTCTTCATTATAGACCATAATTCCTCCATTGGTTAAGGAGTCTGTAAAAATTCTAAACTGCTCTATATAGCCTTCAAAAGTTGGAAATACGTTAATATGATCCCAAGCAATACCACTTAACAAAGCAATATTGGGTTTGTATAAATGAAATTTTGGCCTTCTGTCTATCGGAGAACTTAAATATTCATCGCCCTCCAATACCATAAACTCATTTTCTGTGGTTAAGTGCACCATGGTTTCAAAACCTTCTAATTGTGCTCCTACCATATAATCTACTTCCCTATCATGATAAGCCAGTACATGAAGTATCATTGAGGTTATGGTGGTTTTCCCGTGAGACCCTCCAATAACCACCCTAGTTTTGTCTTTAGATTGTTCGTATAAGAACTCAGGGTAAGAATAGATTTTTAAGCCCATATCTTGAGCTTGCAACAATTCTGGGTTGTCTTCCTTGGCATGCATCCCTAATATAATAACATCTAAATCTTGCGTGATTTTTTCTGGAAACCAACCAAAAGCTTTGGGTAAAAGCCCTTTATTTTCTAAACGCGATTTAGAGGGGTCATGAATGGTATCATCACTTCCTGTAACGTGATATCCTTTGTTGTGTAATGCAATGGCTAAATTATGCATGGCACTACCTCCTATAGCGATAAAATGAATGTTCATTTAATATGGTCTAATTAATTATTTCTTTCTTTCTTCTAAAACAACTCGAGTTGGGGTATCTTCCCCAGAGATGATGCTTTGGGTTCCAACAGCTACTGCTTGAATGGTTTGTGTGATCACAGCAATATCTAAGGTTTCTACTTCATCTGAAACTTGATGATAATCTTTATCTACATCTATGGGGGTTGTAGAAAACGTATGTGAGGGCACCCCTAAACGTGCCAAAGAGGCGTTGTCTGATCTAAAAAATAAATTAAATTTTTTATACGGGTCTGGAAATAACTGATAGCCTGTACCCACCAAATTCTTTTGAATTATTTTTCCAAAATCTGAACGTTCAAAACCAGTTAACC
>JABGXI010000111.1:0-7650 GCA_018675855.1 Flavobacteriaceae bacterium
GTAATTACTAACCACAGCTTGTATATAGATTGGGTAGGGAAAGCCTTTTCAAGTCTTTTAAAATAATCATCATCAATTGAAGCTAATGAAATAGTGGATTTGGAAGAAAGCTGTCTGTAGTTTAAAATCAATTCCTTAAGCTCTGATAAACCATCATTGTCACGGTTACTAATTAGGGATATTTTAGTGTCTAATTTTTTTTCAAGGGATTCAATATCTATGGTAATTCCTTTACGCTTCATTTGATCGGCCATGTTAATGACCAGAAGGGTGGGAATTTCTAAATCTTTAACTTGAGTAAAAAGTAAAAGGTTTCGTTTTAGATTTTCAATATCAGTAACTACTACTGCAACATCTGGAAAATCTTTATTGTTTTTATTGAGCAAAAGCTCAATAACAACGCTTTCATCCATCGAAGAAGCGTTCAGGCTATAGGTTCCCGGTAAATCTAAGACATGTGCTTTTGAGGTATGATTAAGCTTACAGACCCCTTCTTTTTTTTCGACAGTAATTCCTGGATAGTTTCCCACTTTTTGGTTTAATCCAGTGAGCTGATTAAAAACAGAAGTTTTTCCTGTATTTGGATTTCCCAGTAACGCTACATTCAACGATTTACTCATGATTTACTTTATCAATCGAACGAAAATATGCTCAGCCGTCTCTTTTCGGATGGCTAGATGTGATTCATCGATTTTAAGATACAATGGATCATTTAAGGGTGCTTTTTGTATCAGGGTAATTTCATTCCCTGGCAAACAGCCCATTTCTATTAGTTTTAGTGGCAAAAAATCAGTTTCAATATGCTCAATTTCTGCAACAACACCTTTCTCTAATTGATCTAATGGAATCATTATTTAGAATCATTTTAAAGAACAAAAGTAATAAAATAACTCACTGAAAAAATGATATCCCAGAAAAATTAGTTGGAAAGAATTCATCTTTTAGAATTTCTAAATCAATAAGTAATTCTTTCATTGCAAGAGTATCTGTACCGTCATAAAAACCTCGTATTCTTTTTTCAGGATCTACCAAAATGAAATTTTCTGTGTGAATCATATCATAAGGGCCACCGTCGCCATCATCTTTGACAACCAAATAAGATTTTCTTGCCATGGTGTATATTTCTTTTTTATTCCCAGTAAGCAAATTCCATTTTTCATCGTTTACTCCTTTTTCTATGGCATACTTTTTAAGTTGTGGAACAGAATCAATTTTCGGAGTTACACTATAAGAAAGTAACATAACAGTGGAATCATTCAAAATTTCTTCTTGAATATTCACCATGTTAGCTGTCATTTTTGGGCAAATAGTAGGGCAGGTTGTAAAGAAAAAATCAGCAATGTATATTTTCCCTTCATAATCATCCTGAGTTATGGTTTTACCATTTTGATTTTCAAAAGAGAATGGTGCTATTTTATGATATTTTTTCACATGCTGAAGAGTGCTATCAACGAGTTCATAATTAACCATTGATGGTTGATAGATAGGAAGCACTTTTTTTGGTTTTAAAGCGCCATAAAAAAGAGCAAGAATAATTGTTGAGACTACAAATAAGACCCTTAAAAATATTTTATACTTTTTAAAAAAAAACTTCATATCCCCTGATATATAACAAATTTAGGGGTTTTAAAATCGATAATCTAGAAAGAATCTTAAAAGAATCTTAATTATCATAGCAGTAATTTTATTATGAATGCTATTATGCTACTTTTGTAGGAATTAAAATTTAGCTATGAGTCCCTTTTTTATAAAAGCCATTCAGTTATTAATGAGTTTGTCCTTATTAATTGTTCTCCATGAATTAGGCCATTTTATACCTGCAAGAATATTTAAGACAAGAGTTGAAAAATTCTTTTTGTTTTTTGATGTAAAATTTGCTTTGTTCAAAAAGAAAATAGGTGACACTACCTATGGGATTGGTTGGTTGCCTTTAGGTGGATATGTAAAAATATCCGGAATGATTGATGAAAGTATGGACACCGAACAAATGAAACAACCTGCCCAAGAATGGGAGTTTCGTGCAAAGCCAGCATGGCAACGTCTCATTATCATGCTTGGTGGGGTAACAGTAAATTTAATTTTAGGATTCCTTATTTACATGATGATTTTGTTTGTTTGGGGTAAAAATACTCTAACAACTGAGGAACTTCCTCTAGGATTTCAACCCTCACCTGTAGCACAAGAAATAGGTTTTGAAGAAGGAGACCAACTGGTTTCCATTGATGGGAAAATATTAGATAATGTTATGGATATTAACCGTCAATTATTTTTAAGACCCCTTAAAAAGATTACTGTTAAAAGCGCTTCTGGAGGCATTAGGGTTATAAATATCCCTGAAAGTATTGGTCAAAAAATGTTTGAATCCGGAGAAATGAGGCCATTGACTCCCTTATTACCAGCACTTATAGACAGTATTTCACCTAACTCTCCTGCAGACATCTCTGGTCTTCAATACAATGATCGTTTGGTGTCGGTAAATAAGATTTCTATTGTTCATTGGGGTGATTTTCAAGAGTTAATGGAAGAGAAAAAACAACTAACTCTTAGTATTGTAATAGAAAGGGATCAAATAATGCAATCTATAGAAATTAATACCCCGGAGGGAATATTAGGAGTTTATCCTAGAACAGATTCCATAGTCTATACCAATGAAAGGTTAAGTTTAGATGAAAGCATTATTGAAGGTTTTGATTTTGGTTATTGGACTTTATATGATTATGTATCTCAATTTCAATACATGTTTACAAAAAAAGGCGCCAAACAATTAGGGGGGTTTGGAGCTATTGGCAGTATGTTTCCAGGGACCTGGAACTGGAAAGGGTTTTGGTCAAGTACTGCTTTAATATCAATAATTTTAGCTTTTATGAATATTCTTCCCATACCTGCACTAGATGGGGGTCATGTAATGTTTTTAACCTATGAGATTGTAACAGGACGTAAACCGAATGATAAGTTTATGGAATATGCTCAAATGTTTGGCTTCTTCTTATTGCTTTCTTTAGTACTATATGCTAACGGGAATGATTTGTACCGATTACTATTTAATTAAAATAATTTTTTTTAGGGTTTGTATTATGCTACAAAAAATATATATTTGCCCACCTAATAAAACATTCCTCCTTAGCTCAGTTGGTTAGAGCATCTGACTGTTAATCAGAGGGTCCAAGGTTCGAGTCCTTGAGGGGGAGCTAGCGTAACCGCTACACTGCACATACTAACAAAGCCCTTCGAATAATCGAGGGGTTTTTTCTTGAAATAGTAATCCATTTCAAATAGGTTACTTTTATATTTTTTAATTATTAATAAACAATTCCACTTGCAAAGAGAACAACCAAACAATCCTTTACATGGAATTACCTTAAAAACAATTCTCTTGGAGCTAATAGCAGAATATGGATGGGGGAAATTAGCACTTAAAATTAATATTAATTGTTTTAAAAGTCATCCTTCAATTAATTCAAGCCTAACTTTTCTTAGAAAAACACCCTGGGCAAAAGAAAAAGTAATTAAACTATACCTTGACACACAAGACAAAAAAATAAGACCCTTACAGTAAACCAAGGTTATATTGAGTAATTATAATTTTAGAAGTACTCGCATAATGAATGAAGAAGACAAAAAAAAAATTAAAGCCTACAGTAAAAAAACTCCTTTATATTTAAGCAGACGAAAGTTTGATGATCAAGGGACGCTTAAAGAAGTCAAATGTAGTAACTGTAAGGTGTTTAAACCCTTGAGTGAATATCACAAAAACAAGGTGGAGATCGATGGTATTGATAACAAATGTAAGATTTGTAAAACTAAAAAATAGCAACTAACCTTTGACTTTTTATTTTATTAGAAATAAAACTTTAGTTAAAAGATTTATGTAATAATAAAACTACCCTTAGAATATGTGATTGCTTTCCCACTTATAATGACACGCTCACCAAGATTTCTACAGTATAATATTCCTCCCCTTAAAGATAACTGTTTTGCTAGCATCTTTTGTTTCTTTAATCGCTCAGCCCAAAATGGAATAAGAGAACAATGAGCAGAACCTGTAACTGGATCTTCTAGTATAGAAGCTTTAGGTGTGAAAAATCGTGAAACAAAATCACAAGAATCTCCTTCTGCTGTAACAATAACACCCCCTGAACCAAAACTTAACTGATCAAAAGTAACTCGGTTGATGGTTATGTTTTTTATATCATATTCTGATTCATAAATCAGAACATAATCTCTTGCTTTAAAAACATATGCTGGGGGAATATTTATTGACTCTTGGAGTAAAGAAGGAAGTTTTATCTTTTTTGGCATTCGAGAAGGAAAGTTAAGATGGTATAAACCATCCTTAAATTCAACAATTAAAATACCGCTTAAGGTTTCAAATTGAAAAATATTTTTTGAAAACTTTAAAATGGTTTTAAGACAATGAGCTGTTGCCAAAGTAGCATGACCACAGAGGTCCATTTCAACTTCTGGCGTGAACCATCTCAAAAAGATTTTTTCATCTTTAATTAAGAAAAAAGCAGTTTCTGCAACAGCATTTTCCTGTGCAATTTTCAATAAAAGAGCATCAGGTAACATTTTAGTTAAAGGAACTACACATGCAGGATTTCCTGAAAAAAGATGATCTGTAAAGGCATCAATTTGATAAAGTGAAAGTTCCATGTTTCTTTTAGTTATTCTTTATAAATGTATTTATAATAACTTAGATGAATGAAATCTTCTACAAAAAAGCTAATTGAAGCAGAAAAAAAAGCACTCTTTCTTTTTCAAGAAATTGAAAAAAGAGGGTTAATAATCCCTGGTAAAACTGAAAAAAAAATAAACACTGAAATTTACAATCTAGCCTTTGAATTATTCGGCATAAAACTTTATTGGCATAAAAGAATTGTGAGAGCTGGAAAAAACACCTTAAAACCATATAATGAAAATCCAGAGAATCTCACTCTCCAAAAAGATGATATTTTATTTATTGATTTTGGTCCTGTTTTCGAAGAATGGGAGGCTGATTTTGGTCGAACCTATGTTATAGGAAATGATCCTCTGAAAATTAAACTTAGCCAAGATATTGAGAAAGCATGGTGGGAGGGAAAAGAATACTTTGAGTCTAGAAAACAAATTACAGGAGCTGAACTTTACGCTTATACTCATGAATTAGCTAAAAAATATGAATGGGAATTTGGGGGGGAAATAGCTGGACATCTAATAGGGCATTTTCCCCACGAAAGTTTAGAAAAAGAAATTAAAACAAATTATATACATCCAGAAAATCATGTTGATATGAGAGCAATTAATCAAATGGGAGATTCTAGAAGCTGGATATTAGAAATCCATTTTGTTGACAGTGAAAAAGAAATTGGTGGTTTTTTTGAGCAACTCTTGACCTTTTAAATTCTTCTTTAACTAACTTGGAATGGTACTTAATTATGGACTATTAATAGAAGATTATATTTAAAAAAAGTAATTAATTACTATAAAATATTTATTTAAAAAAATAACCTTATGGATACCAAAGAGAAAATAGTAAAAGATTGGCTAAGTCGCTATACAGGTAAATCTCTAGACTCATTTGGAGATTATATATTACTTACAAATTTTCAGAAATACGTTATACAATTTTCAGAAATTATGAATTCTACCATTGAAGGAGAAAGTAGTATGATGGGGTCTTCAACAGCTGAAAATATTACCATTATAAATTTTGGTCTTGGAAGTCCTAATGCAGCGCTGATAATGGATTTATTGATTGCAATTAACCCTGAAGCAGTCTTATTTCTTGGAAAATGTGGAGGCCTAAAAAAGAGAAATGAAATTGGTGATTTAATTTTACCGATTGGTGCCATTAGAGGTGATGGTACTTCAGATGATTACTTTGCTCCTGAAGTTCCTGCAATGCCCTCTTTTGCGCTTCAAAAGGTGATTTCAAGGACACTTAGAGAAAATAAATTGAATTACTGGACTGGTACTGTTTATACAACAAACAGAAGGGTGTGGGAACACGATGCTGAATTTAAAGATTACCTACAAGCCATTAGAGCTTATGCCATTGACATGGAAACTGCAACCTTATTTACAGTAGGATTTTTTAATCAAATTCCTACAGGAGCCTTGCTTTTAGTTAGTGATCAACCCATGGTTCCTGAGGGAGTGAAGTCTAAAGAAAAAGATGAGATCAATTCTAAATTATTTGATAAAAGACATATTAAAATTGGGATTAGTGCCTTGAAGCAACTGATCAATAAGAGTGAGACCATTAGACACTTAAAGTTTTAAGAATTAAAACTTTACTTTACTTAATATTAAACTAAATGATAAAAAAAATGTCAAAGAGTAAGACTTAAAATAATCGCAATTGAAAGAATACTCTTTAAAGTATGTGAGTCTTTATAAACTAAAACGCTTCAAATCTTTTCTTGCCTTTTTCCTTGTTTTATCATTAATGGTTGTTAATGCCCAAAATACAAAGCGGTCTCTCCTGGTAAAAAAAGTTGAAGAAAAAATAATACTAGACGGGAAGCTTAGCGAAAGCATTTGGTTAAATGCTAATAGCGCAGAAAATTTTTGGCAATTATTCCCAATAGATTCTCTAAAGTCAATTAATAAAACATCCGTTAAAATTCTTTTTAATGATACACACTTATTAATTGGAATTGAAGCACTTGCCATCGACCAGGATTTCATTGTTAGTTCCTTAAAAAGAGATTTTAGCGCCCTCACAAATGACAATGTTACCGTTTTGTTTGACACCTTTAGTGATGGACAAAATGCCTTTTTATTTGGGGTAAGTGCCTTTGGTGTCCAACGTGAAGGATTAATTTCTGAAAGAGGGTCAGATATAAATGGTTTTAGTCTTACATGGGATATAAAGTGGCAGTCAGAAAGTGTGCGCAAAAAAGATAGGTTTACCATTGAAATGGCTATTCCTTTTAGCTCTATCAAATATCCTGAGGGAAGTCAGAAATGGGGCTTTCAAACATACCGATTTGACCTTCAGACTAATGAAAGGAGTATCTGGACAAAAGTACCTCAAAATCAATTTCCGATAAATATTGGGTATTATGGAGAGCTCCTTTTTGAAGAACCCTTACCCTCTAGTAATACTCCAATTTATTTAATTCCTTATATAAATGGATTAGTTTCAGAGGATTTTAGTGAAACTACTTCACAAAAAAAAATATTATTTGGAGGCGATATGAAAATTCCTGTTGGAAACGGGCTTAATCTAGATATAACTTTAAATCCAGATTTTTCAAATGTGGAAGTTGACAACATTATTACTAACCTTACTCGGTTTGAAATATCACTGCCAGAAAAAAGACAGTTTTTTATAGATAATCGAGACCTGTTTGAAAGTTTTGGAAGTAGAAGAGATGCAATACCTTTCTTTTCTAGACGTATTGGAATTGCTAAAGATTCAAGTGGGTCTAGTAGTAGAAATAATATTCTTGGAGGCATTAGACTTAGTGGAAAATTAAATCAAAACTGGCGTATTGGAATCCTTAATATTCAAAATCAAGAAGATATTTATAAAGGAATCGCATCAAATAATAATTCGATGTTAGCCGTTCAAAGAAAAGTATTTGGACAATCACAAATTGGTCTATTTATGGTTAATCGACAAACATTTAAAGATTATAGTTTTACAAAAGAAGAGGATAGATA
>JABGXI010000112.1:0-4490 GCA_018675855.1 Flavobacteriaceae bacterium
ACTTTCTGGATTAGGACCTAGAATAAAGAGAATAATTAATGAATAATTATTTGTTATAATTAAAACAAATTATTGCTTTAATTTAAATTTATAATGAATTATGGTCGCTGTATTTTTTAATTCTATTTTTGGTAAAAATTAATTAAAATGAAAATTGCTCTGGTTGGTGCCACAGGAATGGTCGGAAATGTAATGTTAGAAGTTTTAGCAGAACGTAATCTTCCTATAACAGAATTGTTGCTAGTTGCTTCAGAACGATCGGTAGGGAAAGAGATTCCCTTCAAAGGAAAAACACTTAATGTTATTGGTTTAGAAACAGCAGTTGCAGCCAAGCCAGCTATTGCATTATTTTCTGCGGGAGGTGACACTTCACTGGAATGGGCACCAAAATTTGCTGCCTTAGGAACCGTCGTAATTGATAATTCTTCTGCATGGCGAATGGATCCCTCTAAAAAATTAATTGTTCCTGAAATTAATGGAAACGAATTGACGTCGGAGGATAAAATTATTGCCAATCCTAACTGTTCTACTATTCAAATGGTTATGGCTTTAGCTCCATTGCATAAAGTGTACAAAATAAAACGCCTTATTATTTCAACCTACCAATCCATTACTGGAACAGGTGTAAAAGCAGTAGAGCAATTAAATAATGAAGCTCAAGGGAAAAAAGGAGTGATGGCTTATCCCTATCCTATTCATAAAAATGCCATCCCACATTGTGATGTCTTTCTAGAAAATGATTATACCAAAGAGGAAATGAAATTAGTCCACGAAACCCATAAAATTTTAGGCGATGATACCATGGGGATTACAGCGACTGCAATACGTATTCCAATAGTCGGTGGACACAGTGAAGCTGTAAATATTGAATTTGGAAATCCTTTTGAAATAAGTGATATTAGAAAACTGCTACATAATACCCCAGGGGTTGTTGTACAGGATAATCCAGAAACAAACACCTACCCAATGCCAATTTATGCAGAAGGTAAAGATGATGTATTTATTGGAAGGATTCGACGAGATACTTCACATCCTAATGCTGTTAATTTATGGATTGTTGCAGATAATCTAAGGAAAGGTGCTGCCACAAACACAGTTCAAATTGCAGAGTATCTCATTGCAAACGTTCTGTAAAAAGGAATTATTTGGTTTTGAAATTACTGATGATACTATTATATTTAGACCTTGAAAAATAGAAATAATTGACGATACGATTCGCGTAAGTAATTCTAAAGTAAAAAAATTAATTATTATGAAAGCACATACAAAAGAAACGCAAGCACAAATGACCCCCGATTCTTCTCTTCAAGAATTAATAAATGGAAACCAGCGTTTTACTCAAAAAAAGGAACTTGAAAGAGACCTTATGCAACAAGTAGAAGAAACTAGCACAGGACAATATCCTCATTCGACCATTCTAAGTTGCATTGACTCTAGAGTTTCTTCAGAACTGATTTTTGATCAAGGAATTGGAGATATTTTTAGCGTTCGTGTTGCTGGAAACTTTGTGAATGAAGATATTTTAGGAAGTATGGAATTTGCTAGCAAACTTGCAGGCACAAAACTAATAGTAGTATTAGGGCACACTGCTTGTGGAGCCGTAAAAGGGGCTTGTGATCATGCTCGTCTTGGAAACCTTACTGCGTTAATTAAAAAAATTGAACCAGCCGTTGCGGCTGTTATTGATCCAAAAGAGGAGGCTTTAAGAAATTCAGGGAATATTGATTTTGTAAATGAAGTTGCAGTGAAAAATGTACTAATGACCATTGATAATATTCGTGCTAAAAGTGAAGTTCTTGCTGAAATGGAGCAAAAAGGGGAAATTAAAATTATTGGTGGTATGTATGATATCAATAAAGGAATAGTAAATTTTTACAAATAATGTAAATTTCAAATCAAAGATAACTACCCTTCTATCGATCATTAAAAGAACCTTTAGAAGGTTTTTTTTATTAAAAAGAGTACATTCATGGTTCAAAATCATTTTTATGAAACCCTCCATAGCCTTTCTACTTTTATTAGCCTTGGCCTCTTGTAAAGATAACTCAGGAAAAATGAATTACCCAGATACTCAAAAAATTCCAATAATAGACTCCTATTTTGAAACAGAAGTTATTGATAGTTATCGATGGTTAGAAGATGATAATTCTAAAAAAACTAAAAGTTGGGTAGGCAAGCAAAATGAGGTGACCTTTTCTTATCTAGAAGACATTCCCTTTAGAAGTCAATTAAAAAATCGACTCGAACAGCTCTGGAATTATGAAAAACTATCAGCCCCCTTTAAAGAGGGTGACTTCACTTATTTTTATAAAAACGATGGCTTACAAAATCAATCTGTAATCTACCGGCAAAAAAAAGATGAAGTAGCAAAAGTCTTTTTAAACCCTAATACTTTTGCAAAAGACGGCACTACATCTTTGGCGGGACTTAGTTTTTCGAGCTCTGGTAAATTAGTCGCTTATTCTGTGAGTGAAGGGGGTAGTGATTGGCGAAAAATAATTGTGCTTGATGCTATACAAAACACCATTATTGAAGACACGATTGTGGATGTAAAATTTAGTGGGATTCAATGGAAACTAGAGGAAGGATTTTTCTACTCAAGTTATGATAAGCCCGATGGAAGTGAACTTTCGGATATGACCGATCAACACAAATTATACTATCATAAACTAGGAGATCCACAAGGGAAAGATGTCCTTATTTTTGGTGGAACTCCAGAGCAAAAACATCGTTACGTAGGAGCTTCTGTAACCGATGATGGTCATTATTTAGTTGTTTCTGCATCTAAAACAACTTCCGGAAATATTACTTTTTTAAAAGATTTGACCATCCCAGATAGTCCATTAATTCCAATGGATCAAGATTACAGTACTGATAGTTATTTAATGGACTCTGAAGGGTCACTTCTTTATATAGTAACCAATAAAAATGCCCCTAATCAAAAAGTTGTAACGGCAACCGCAAAAAGGCCTCAAGAAAAATATTGGAAGGATTTTATTCCAGAAACAGAACATGTTTTATCACCAAGTAGTGGGAGTGGTTTCTTTTTTGCTAAATACATGGTAGATGCTATTACAAAAGTAATTCAATATGATAGTAAGGGGAATAACCTGGGAGAAGTTAAACTGCCCGGTATTGGAACTGCTGGCGGTTTTAATGGTAAAAAAGAGGTTGATTTACTTTATTACAGCTTTAGCAACTATCACTCTCCAGGTATTATTTATTCTTATGAGCCCAAAACTCAAACCTCAAAAAAATATTGGACTCCTGAAATTGATTTTAACTCAGACGATTATATCTCTACCCAAGTATTTTATAACTCAGAAGATGGCACTAAAGTACCAATGATCATTACCCATAAAAAAGGGATAGAATACGATGGAAAGAACCCAACCATTCTATATGGCTATGGAGGATTTAATATAAGTCTTCGCCCTTCTTTTAGTATCACGAATGCAATTTGGATGGAACAAGGAGGTGTATACGCCGTCCCTAATTTAAGAGGAGGTGGAGAGTATGGAAAAAACTGGCATAATGCAGGAATCCAGCAAAAAAAACAAAATGTATTTGATGATTTTATTGCAGCGGCTGAATATCTCATTGCAGAAAACATTACAAGTCCTGAATTCTTAGCTGTCCGTGGAGGGTCAAACGGGGGTCTTTTGGTTGGTGCAGTGATGACACAACGTCCTGAATTAATGAAAGTAGCTTTACCTGCTGTTGGAGTTTTAGATATGCTGCGCTATCATAAATTCACTTCAGGAGCTGGATGGTCCTATGACTATGGAACTTCAGAGGAATCAAAAGAAATGTTTGATTATTTAAAAGGCTATTCTCCTGTTCATAATGTAAAACAAAAAACACGTTATCCTGCGACTTTAATAACTACTGGAGATCATGATGACAGAGTGGTGCCTGCACATTCTTTTAAATTTGCTGCGGAATTACAAGATAAACAGCATGGCGATAATCCTGTGCTTATTCGTATAGAAACTAATGCAGGACATGGAGCTGGAACCCCGGTTTCTAAAACTATTGAACAGTATGCAGATATTTTTGGTTTTACACTCTATAATATGGGTTTCAAAGTATTACCAGAAAAAATTATTAGTAAACCTAAAGGATAATTCTTTTAAAATCTAAATTTCACAAAGATTTCATTTCCACTTCTAGTAACTGCAGACTTTCCATTTGGGATACCAAAGTCATAGGCATAGGCCGCAGTAAGTCCAAACTTAGTTTTTATAATTAGTAATACATTAGTGTAGCCGATACTCTTATATCCTCCTCCTATTTCAACGGTGTCTTTAAAATCAAAGGTCCCTCCAATATGGGTTTGGTTCTCTCCATCTGGTATAAGCTTCGCACTTATAAAAGGCTTTAGTTTTGAACCAAAGACGCCTGTATCAAATGAGGTTCCTGCCAGAAGATAGGTGGTGGGTTTCTCTGAGCCTATAAAAGCATCGTCTTTAACAAACTTTACCGGATTC
>JABGXI010000113.1:0-19206 GCA_018675855.1 Flavobacteriaceae bacterium
ACTTCTAAGTTCAATATCGGCGGTTTTATAACTCACACCAATGACATGAAAATGTTTGCTTTTTATCAAAAAAAAGTAATTTATTTTAAGATTGTTACAAAAGTAGTGGAGTCATTAGCTAAAAAATAACGCTAAGAAGTTTATAAACAACTCTATAAGTTTTTTTTTAGTGTAATGATGAATTATTAAAATTATTTTAATTTTGTGAGTATAGATCAACATATAAAATCATTATTTATTTAAAATAATTAATTTTTAATTAAAAATGGATGTAAAAAACAACGATAAAAGTTCTAAAAAAATCACAGCTCTTGAGAATGATTTTTCTGTACTTAGAATTAGAAATGATTTAGATCTACCCAAGACAGTTCAACACCCTGTGGATCAAGAGTTTATTCAATTCCATTTTTGTTCTAAAGGGCAAATGAATTTTTCTTTTAATCAAGGTAATTATAGCTTTCCGCTTAGTGATGGCCATTCGATGTTGCTTTTTAATCCTCAAAAGACACTGCCTATTGATTTAGAAATGGCACCTCAGACTTGGTTGGTGAGCATTCTAATTTCGGTTACTAGATTTCATTCATTATTTTCTTCAGATGCTGATCACATTTCTTTTTTAAGTCCTGAAAACAGTTCTAAAAAATATTACGATACCCTTCCTTTCAAATCTTCTATTGCTGTAGTCTTAAGTCAAATTCTACAAGCAAAAGTTCATGACAGCATGAAAGAACTTTATTTTAAGGGTAAGGTTTATGAGCTTTTAAGCTTGTACTTTAATAAAAGTGAAGATCCCTCATTGGAACAATGTCCTTTTTTGATAGATGAAGAAAATGTTCAAAAAATCAGAAGAGCTAAAGACATTATTTTGGAACGAATGACGGATCCTCCTTCGTTAGAAAATCTTTCGGTGGAGATTAGACTTTCTTTAAAAAAATTAAAAGAAGGTTTTAAGCAACTATATGGTGACACTGTTTATTCCTATTTATTAGACCATAAAATGGAAGAAGCACGTAGAATGTTGGATTCACAAAAATTTAATGTTAATGAAGTTGGCTTAAAATTAGGGTACAGTACAGCAAGTCACTTTATTGCTGCTTTTAAAAAGAAATATGGAACAACTCCAAAGAAATATATAGGTTCAGTATCTTCGTAAAAAATTTTAAATGAAAGGAGTATTACTTGTAAATCTTGGCTCACCAGATACTACAAAGACAAATGATGTTAGAGATTATTTAGATGAATTTTTAATGGATGAGCGAGTAATTGATTTGCCTAAATGGTTACGTACATTTTTAGTTAAAGGAATTATTTTAAAAACACGGCCTAAAAAGTCAGCTAAAGCATATCGTAAGATATGGTGGAAAGAAGGCTCTCCTCTTATAGTTTTATCTAAAAGACTTCAAAATAAAGTTCAAAAAAATGTTTCAGTACCTGTGGAATTATCAATGCGTTATGGAAATCCGTCTATAGAGGCTGGATTAAACGCTTTAAATAAGTTAGGGGTGGATGATGTCTTTATAATTCCTTTATATCCTCAACATGCCATGGCAACTACCGAAACCATTATGGTATTGGCAGAAGAATTGAAAAATAAATATTTTCCTAAAATGAGGTTTACCTCACTTCCTTCTTTCTATAACCATCCTGATTATATTAGGGTTTTAGCCAATACTATTCAAGAATTTTTAAAAGGAAAAAAATTTGAGCATTTATTGTTTTCATATCATGGTATCCCGGAAAGACATATTAAAAAATCTGACATTACTCAATCACATTGTAAAATTGACGGAAAATGTTGTTTTACGGAATCTCCTGCTCACGCTTATTGTTATAAACATCAATGTGAAATGACTTCTTTAAAAGTAGCTGAATATCTTGAATTAAAACCTAATACTTATTCCACTATTTTTCAATCTAGGGTTTCTATTATCGGTCAATGGCTTAGACCTTATACCGATAAAACAATAGAGGCATTTGCTAAGAATGGGGCTAAGGAATTGGCTGTTGCGACTCCCTCTTTTGTTTCAGATTGCCTAGAAACGTTAGAAGAAATAGGAATGGAGGCAACAGAAGATTTTGAAGATAATGGAGGAAAACATCTACACGTAATTCCATGTATAAATGATCGGGATGATTGGGTAAAAGTATTAAGTCGTTGGATTGATGAATGGGCGCTAAATAAAAGCGTTTAATGAGCAAAAAGAGCACCGAAATTTTAGGTACTGAAAACATTCTAAAGTTACTAATTCAACAGGCTGTTCCTGCTTCTATCGGTATATTGGTAATGTCTCTCAATATTTTGATCGACACCATTTTTGTAGGCCAATGGATAGGATCTGACGCCATTGCCGCAATCAATGTAGTTTTGCCAGTTTCATTTTTCATTGCTGCTCTAGGAATGTCAATAGGTATCGGAGGGGCTTCGATTATTTCTAGATCATTGGGAAAAAAAAATCTACTCAAAGCAGAAAACACATTCGGTAATCAAATCACTCTAACCTTTATAATTACCATTGCGGTTGTTATAGTAGGACTTGTTTTTGTTGATCAAATTATCCCGGTATTTGGTGGTAAGGGTTCCTTATTTGAAATCGCTAAAACCTATTATGTGATTGTTCTGTATGGAGTTCCTGTACTGGCTTTTTGTATGATGTCAAACAATACAATACGCGCAGAAGGAAAACCTAAAAACGCAATGTATGCTATGATGATTCCTTCTGTTACGAACCTTTTATTAGATTATGTTTTTATTAAAATTTTTGGCTGGGGAATGATGGGTGCAGCATGGGCAACAACTCTCTCCTATGGTTTTTGTGCCTCTTATATTGTATATTTCTTTTTTTCTAAGCACACGAGTTTACACCCTAAGTTAAAACATTTTAGCCTGAAATTTTCATTGGTAAAAGAAATTACCTCTTTGGGCTCTGTTACTTTAACTCGCCAAGCAATGGTTAGTATTACTGTTTTATTGGTCAATAATATATTATTCTCTTTTGGAGGAGAATCATCTATAGCAGTTTATGCAATATTGAGTCGAATGTTAATGTTTGCAACTTTTCCAATTCTTGGAATTACTCAAGGATTTTTACCCATTGCTGGGTTTAATTATGGTGCAAAAAATTGGATACGTGTCCGGAATACAATTAATATATCTATAGGTTATGCAACTTTTTTAGCAAGTCTCATTTTTGTAGTAATTTTCTTTTTTGCAGAAAGTATTCCAAATGTTTTTTCAGATAATCAATATGTTACTAATCATGCGCCAACTGCTTTACGTTACGTTTTTGTAGCTCTTCCTATTGTTGGAATACAACTCATAGGAGCAGCTTATTTTCAAGCAATAGGTAAAGCTCTTCCAGCTTTACTACTAACCTTGAGTAGACAAGGTATCTTTTTCATCCCCTTGTTGTTTATTTTACCTCGTTTTTATGGAGTAGATGGTGTTTGGATGGCCTTTCCAATTGCAGATGTTCTTTCTACTATTGTTACAGGATTTTTTTTAAATAGGGAGGTTAGTAAATTGAAAACAACCTAACTTTTAAAAGAAATGGTTATCTAATAGCATACCTATGATTAAAACAATTAAATTTTATACTTTTAGTTTTTATACATATTCAATATGAAGACTTTACACATAAATACACAGTATTTAATAATAGCTATTTTCCTTTTGTTTTTTTCAATTCAACCTTTTTATGGACAGCGAAAAAAGCGAAGTAAACAAGTAGCTTCAGTCTCATATCCAAATTCAGTCTATGAATCATTATCCTATAGGTCTATAGGTCCTTTCAGAGGCGGAAGATCTTCCGCAGTTACTGGCGTTTCTGGAAAACCAAAGCTATATTATTTTGGCGCTGCTGGTGGGGGTGTTTGGAAAACAGAAGATGGAGGCATAACCTATAAAAATATTTCGGATGGCTATTTTGGCGGAAGTATTGGTTCAATCGCAGTAGCTAAAAGTGATTCAAATGTTATTTATGTTGGTGGAGGAGAAGTGACTGTTAGAGGGAATGTTTCGTCAGGATATGGAATATGGAAATCCGAAGATGCTGGGAAAACTTGGGTCTTTTCTGGATTACCAGAATCAAGGCATATCCCCAGAATAGTAATAGATCCAAATAATTCAGAGATTGTTTATGCAGCGGTACTTGGAAATTTATACAAGCCAACTGTAGAGCGCGGGGTGTATAAAAGCGTTAATGGGGGTAAAACATGGAAAAAAGTATTATTTTCTAACATGCATGCCGGAGCGGTTGAGTTAGTTATGGACCCTTCAAATCCAAGAGTTTTATATGCTGCTACCTGGAGAATAAACCGAACTCCTTACAGCTTGAATAGTGGAGGAGAAGGTTCAGTTTTATGGAAAAGTATAGATGCGGGTTCCACTTGGGAGAAAATTAGTGGGAACAAAGGTTTTGCCAAGGGAATATTAGGTATTATGGGGATAACTGTTTCTCCCTTAAATGCTGAAAAAGTTTGGGTAATTGTTGAAAATAAAGATCATGGGGGAGTTTACAAATCTAATGACGGAGGGGCTACATGGAATCATATAAATGAAAGTCGTTCCCTTAGACAGCGCGCGTGGTATTATTCTAAAATTTATGCAGACACCCAAGATGAAGATATTGTTTATGTAATGAACGTCTCATATCATAAATCTAAAGATGGAGGAAAGACCTTTAAACGTTATAACGCTCCACACGGTGATCACCATGATTTATGGATATCTCCAGAAGACAATCAACGAATGATTATTGCTGATGACGGAGGAGCTCAAATTTCGACAAATGCTGGAGAAACATGGAGCACTTATTACAATCAACCTACCGCACAGTTTTACAGAGTTACTACTGATAATGCATTTCCATATCGTATTTATGCTGCACAACAGGATAATTCAACCATTCGTATAAATCACCGTTCAGATGGTAGAAATATTTCTGAAGAAGATTGGGAGTCCACAGCGGGAGGTGAATCAGCACATATAGCGATTGATCCATTAGATAATGAGATTGTTTATGGAGGTAGTTACGGTGGTTATTTAACGCGTGTGAATCACAAAACAAGTCTCAGAAGATCTATCAATGTATGGCCTGACAATCCGATGGGATATGGAGCCGAAGGAATGAAATATCGTTTTCAATGGAATTTTCCTATCATTTTTAGTAAACACAATCCCAAAAAGCTATATACATTTTCTAATCAAGTTCATGTTTCTGAAAATGAGGGACATTCATGGGAAATCATTAGCCAAGATTTAACACGAAACGATCCTGAGCGATTAAAATCTTCAGGAGGTCCCATTACACAGGATAATACCGGAGTAGAATATTACTGTACTATTTTTGCAGCAAATGAATCTCCTCTTGAGGAAGGATTGTTATGGGTAGGGAGTGATGATGGATTGTTACATCTAACTCGTGATGGTGGTAAAAATTGGTCAAATGTTACCCCCGCTCAAATGCCTAAATGGTTAATGATTAATAGTATTGATCCGTCTCCATTTGATCCAGCGGTTTGTTATGTCGCAGGAACACTTTATAAAACAGGTGATTTTAGACCCTATTTATATAAAACCATGGATTATGGACAAACATGGATAAAAATAACCAATAAGATAAATAAAGAACATTTTACTCGTGTGCTAAGAGCTGATACTTCTGTAAAAGGATTACTATATGCAGGAACAGAAGCAGGTATGTATATTTCTTTTGATGATGGTGCTTTTTGGAGTCCTTTTCAATTGAATTTACCAATAGTTCCGATTACTGATTTAACCATTAAAGACAATAGTTTAATCGTCGCTACTCAAGGAAGAAGTTTGTGGATGATTGATGATTTAACAGTTCTTCATCAGCTAAATCAAGAAGTAGTTAAGAATGATATGACACTTTTTAAACCCAGGGATAGTTACCGTACTCAAGGTTATGGAGGAAGAACTTCTTTAAAAGCAGGAACTAATATGCCTAATGGGGCGATTGTACATTTTAACATTAAAGACTTTGATTCGACAAAAGACACCATTAAGTTACATTTTAAAGAAGAAGGAGGGGCCCTAATTAAAACCTTCAGTACAGCCTCTTTAAATGATAAATTAGAAGTAAAGTCGGGAGGGAATCGATTTGTATGGAACACCAGATACAAGGGAGCAGAGCTTCTTGACGGAATGATTCTATGGGGAGCTTCTTTAACTGGAGCAAAGGCAGTGCCTGGCCAATACATAGTGAGTTTGCAAAAAGGTGAAATGGTTACTGAGCAAACATTTACTATCTTATCTGATCCTAGAGCTGAAGTAACTGCTAAAGAAAGACAAAAGCATTTTGATTTTGTGAATTCAGTTAATCAAACTATAGATGAGGCACATCAAGCTATTAAAAATATTAGAGGTATTAATTCAAAACTAGACACCTTTCAAAAAAACTATAGAGATTTAAAAGAAGCAAAAGAAATTGTTGAAACCGCCACTGTCCTCAAAAAAGAATTTTCAGAGATTGAAAAGGCGCTTTATCAAACTCAAAATAGGAGTAATCAAGATCCGCTAAATTTCCCAATTCGTTTGACTAACAAGCTTGGACATATAAACAATTTAGTAATGGGGAATGATTTCCCCCCAACAGAACAGGATGTTGAGGTAAGTAAGTTGCTTACAAGTCAAATTAAAATTCAAATAGATCACTATAAAAAACTATTGACTGAAGATTTGGAAGCCTTTAACAAGACTTTTACTGATTTGAAATTAGATTTTTTAACCTTAAAATAAAACGTCTTGTATTATAATTACATCAAAGCGTTACATCTTATTTTTGTTATAACTTGGTTTGCTGGACTTTTTTATGTTCCAAGACTTTTTATCTACCATATTGAAGCTATTAATAAACCTAAAAATGAAGCAGATATCCTCATTCCACAATTTAAATTGATGGCTAAAAGGTTATGGTATATTATTTCATGGCCATCGGCAGTATTGGCAATTATATTTGCTATTTGGTTACTGTTTTTAATGCCTTCTTGGTTATCTCAGCCCTGGATGCATTTTAAACTATCGTTTGTTATTCTCTTAATTGCATATCATTTGAAAACACATCATTTTTTTTTAAAACTTCAAAAAGATCAAAACACATGTAGTAGTAATTATATGCGGATATGGAATGAGGGCGCTTCTTTATTACTTTTTGCTATTATTTTTTTGGTTATTCTAAAAGACACCCTTCACTGGATAGCAGGTGTTTTCGGAATAGTTGGTTTAGCATTAGTACTCCTTTTAGGGATTCGACTTTATAAAAAAATACGAAAAGGCGAATGAAATTTTCCATTAAACTTCCCGAAAAATTTTCTTTTAGGACTCGTCTTTTTGCCGTGATGATCATCATGCTTTTTGTTGCTGGCTTACTTATTTTAGGAACCACTTCCATCCAGTATGAATCACAAAGAGAAAACTATCATTTAGGAAGGTTGGATAGAAAAGAAGCTCAAATACAACGACATATAAATCATTTAGTCCTTAAAAATAATTTATATGAAAAACATGATAGTGTATGGCAGAAATTTAATTCTGACTTTGAGCAAATAAATAGGATTCATAATATTAGGTATTCACTGTTTTCATTAGATGGAACTCCACTTTTAGTTTACCACTCTCCCCTTGAGATTATTGCTAATAATTATTTATTGGATTCTCCACTTTTAGAACGAATTTTGAAAAGTGAAACAGGTAATTATTTAGAGAGATATGACTCAGATATTGATAAATTCCATGCTTCTTACAGTGTTTTAAATGATGAATTAGGAAAGCCATATGGGATATTGTTTTTTCCTTATTTTGAAGACACTGCCTTTTCTGAAAATGAATTAAACTCCTTTTTACAGAATTTATACCAAATTTATATATTTCTACTTTTTGCAGTAATTTTTATAGCATATTTTTTATCTAAATATGTCACCAGATCTCTAGAAATTATTCGTGTTAGAATGGCAGAAACAGGTTTAGATAAGAAAAATGAAAAAATATATTTAAATAATGCAACTAGAGAAATTGATAGCTTAGTTAACTCTTACAACACAATGATTGATGAATTATCGGAAAATGCAGCAAAATTGGCAAAAACCCAAAGAGAAGAAGCATGGCAAGAAATGGCCAAACAAGTTGCCCATGAAATAAAAAATCCTTTGACTCCAATGCGATTAACCATCCAGAGTTTTCAGAATAAATACGATTCAAATGATCATGATAATAAAGAAAAGATTTCTAATTTCTCAGATCTATTAATTCAACAAATAGATACAATGAGTGATGTAGCTGAGGCTTTTTCGAATTTTGCTTCCCTCCCAAAGCTTAATTTAAAAGAATATGATATAGTAGATGTTACTTCAAAGGCAATAAAAATCTTTCAACAGGAACACATTATTTTCTCTTCAAATCATGCTCAAATTTTCCATACACTTGATAAAGCTCAATGGATTAGAGTAATTACAAATTTGATTCAAAACTCACTTCAGTCCATTTCTAAGACAAAAACTCCTCAAATAGGAATTCAATTAATTAAAGAGCTGGGAGAAATACTTCTTATTATATCTGATAATGGAAAAGGAATTTCTCCGAGCTTAACAGGTAAGATATTTGAGCCAAAATTCACAACAAAAAACTCTGGGATGGGTTTGGGATTAGGAATTGTAAAGAATATTATAGAATCGCATAATGGTACTATTTCATTTGTCTCTAAACAAGAAAAAGGCACCACATTTACTATTAGATTACCACAATAATTTTAAGTATTATTTTGTAATCGATTTACTTCATCAATAATTATTTTTTCAATTATATTAATTAGTTCTTCATGAGATCCTTCAATAATTTCTATAGGTTTATGGACAGTAACTTTTAGATTTACCCCAAGTGGCATTGGAAAATAATTGTTAAATGCAAATTTCCATGAATTCCCAATACTTAAAGGAACAATTACCGCGTTCGGCATATTTTTCATTAAAATTAAAAGACCCGACTTGTGAAACGGCTTTACAATTCCGTCGCGACTTCTTGTTCCTTCTGGAAATATTACAGCAGAATGTTTTTTTCGAGCTAAGTCTTTTCCAAAATTTTCGATATCCTTAAGTGCTTTCTTTTGATTTTTTCTGTCAATAAGAACTGAGCCACCATGACGTAAATTAAATGAAATACTAGGGATCCCTTTCCCCAATTCTTTTTTACTTACAAATTTAGCGTTATATTTTCTAAAGTGCCAGATTATTGGTGGCACATCATAAGTGCTTTGGTGATTAGCAACAAAGATTATAGAACGATCTTTAGGAAGAATGAATGGGTTTTCAAAGCTTATTTTAGAACCTATAATTAATAAACATTTAAGTAAGAAAAAATTTAAAACATCTACTGCAGCTTTCTGAGCTTTCTTCCCTATAATATAAAAACCTATCCATTGAATTACATGGAAAAAGCTTAATAAAAAACCAAAACAAACGTAGTAAAGGACACTTACGGAGAAATTTAAAAGTGCTTTCACGACCTAATCAATCCTTTAAAGATCAAAGTAGTTTAACAATGATCGTTAAATGCTGCTTTTAAGTTTTCTGATATCAATTCTGCAGGGCGACCTTCAATATGATGACGCTCAACCATATGAACCAATATTCCATCTTTAAATAACGCAATACTGGGAGAAGATGGAGGAAAGGGAACCATCAAATCACGAGCAGTGTTGGTAGCCTCAGTATCTACCCCAGCAAATACAGTCACTAAATGATCAGGTGTTTTGTCATTTTGTAATGAGTGGTTTACCCCTGGGCGAGCATTTGCAGCAGCACAACCACAAACAGAATTTACGACAACTAATGTTGTTCCCTGTTGTTCGATAGCGTTTGCAACATCTTCTGAGGTATGTAATTCTCCAAAACCAATGTTTGTTAACTCTTCTCGCATGGGTTTTACTAATTCTGCTGGATACATATGTTTTTTTTTCAAAGATATAAAAGTAATGCTATCTGATAAGGTTTTGTTGAGCCGATTTTATTTGTCAAATTTGCGATTAATTAGAGATATGAATTATGATTAAGTGGATTGCAGCGTTTATAGGTTATTATTTGTTTCGCTTTCCGGGAGGGATTTTCGGATATTTTGTAGGAGGTTTATTTGATCAATTTCTTAATGGAAATCGAATTAGTTTTAATTCACAGTCTCAAAATATTCAGCCAGCACTTTTTCAGATCAATTTAATTTCCTTGGCAGCAATTGTTATTAAAGCAGATGGACAGGTTAAAGCGGCTGAATTACAATTTGTCCGTACCTTTTTCATTTCAAATTATGGGCCAGATAAAGCATCTTCAATTTTTGAAATTTTTAATGAACAAATAAAAAAAGAGGCAATCAGTATTTATGAATTGGCTGAAGTTTTCAGAAAGAAAGCTCCATATGAAACCCAATTACAAATACTGCATTTTCTTTTTGGAGTTGCAAATGCTGATGGGAGCATTTCTAAATCTGAACTTCAGAAAATAAATCAAATTGCAGCAGCAATTGGAATAGGGTCTAATGACTTGGAGAGCATAAAGGCTATGTTTATTAAAGCTACAGGCAACGCTTTTAGAATTTTAGAAATATCTCCTTCTGCCACTGATTCAGAAGTTAAAAAAGCTTACAGATCAATGGCAAAAAAATATCATCCAGATAAGCTCCAGTCAAAAGATCCTGCCATGATTAAAGGAGCTCAAGAGAAGTTTCAAGAGGTACAAAGAGCCTACGAAGCAATTCAAAAAGAACGAAAATTATGATAGAGACACTATGGTTTTATTCCGACTTGGGTTTTTGGCATGTAATAGATTGGAATGGACTTGATCATTTCTATTTTATAGTTGCGTTAGTGTTACCTTTTAGTTTTAAGGAGAGCGGTAAATTACTTTGGTGGGTTACTCTTTTTACAATTGGTCACACCCTTTCACTTATTGGAAATTTTTATACAGAATTTTCCTTTTCCAGCTATTGGATAGAGATTTTGATTCCTATTACCATTGCTTTAAGTGCTGTTGCTGTTTTCTTTTTAAAAAGTGAAAAAAGTGTTTATGGAAGCAAGAAGATTTTTCCGCTAATGACCATTTTTTTTGGGATTATTCATGGGTTAGGTTTTGGACGGTATTTCAAGATGCTAATTTTTGATGATGCTGTCACAATTTCTTTGTTTTCATTTGCTTTAGGTATTGAATTGGCTCAAGTAACCATAGTTGTTTTTGTTCTTTTCACGAGTTGGCTTGTATTAAAAATTTTTAAAAATTCTAAAAGAAGTTGGGAACTTTTCATGGTCGGCTTAATTTTACTAGCTTCATTTAAAATGATTTTAGAAAGAATTTAAAACATAATACTGCCTAAATTGATATCTTCGTTATAATGGTGAAAGAAAAGCAAGAGAAGTATGATAAAGCCTATCTTAAAATGGCATCTACTTGGGGACAGTTGTCTTATTGTGAACGAAAAAAAGTAGGGGCACTTATAGTAAAAGACCGAATGATTATTTCAGATGGTTTTAATGGAACTCCCTCAGGCTATAAAAACGTATGTGAAGATGAAGAACATTACACCAAATGGTATGTCCTTCATGCTGAGGCAAATGCAATTTTAAAAGTTGCAGCCTCAACTCAATCTTGTATGGGTGCAACTTTATATATTACGCTTTCTCCTTGTAGAGATTGTAGTAAATTAATTCATCAAGCTGGCATAGTTCGCGTTGTATATGCTAAAACATATAAAGATGTAACAGGCTTAGAGTTTTTGAAAAAAGCAGGTGTTGAACTAAAATACGTTTCTTTAGAAAACTAAAACCATTGAAAACAAATACTTTTTTCTTGATTTTAATTGTGTTTCTTTCATTGGCTATTGGTCATTTGATTGGGTCAAATAACTTATTAAATGATGACAAGCCAGCACCAGTCTATGAAAGTGTTCAAAAACTAAACCAATTACTTATTTATTTGTCAAACGACTATGTTGATAAAATAAATACAGACAGTATCGTTGGAGTAGTAATTGAAGAAATAGTAAATGAATTAGACCCACACTCTGTATATATTCCTGTCGTTCAAAAACAAGCTCTTTCAGAAAGTATGCAAGGAAATTTCATGGGAATTGGCGTTAGTTTTTTTATAGTCCAAGACAGTATTGCAGTGGTAAGAGTTTTAGAAGGTGGGCCTAGTGAAAAAGCAGGATTAAAATCAGGAGATCGGATTTTAACGGTAGATCAAGATACTCTTTACCAAAAACAACTTACTAGCGAGGCTGTAGTTTCAAAATTAAAAGGGAGCTCTGTAAATCCTATTAAATTACAAATATATAGAAAGAGAACAGACTCTATTTATTCTTTTAAATTTAAACGCGGACCTGTTCCCTTGCCGAGTGTGTCGTCTTCTTATATGATAAATGAAACGATTGGATATATTAAAATAAATCGCTTTTCACAAACTACTTTTCCTGAATTTAGAAAGGCCTTGGAAAAATTGATTGATCAAGAGATGGAAGATTTAGTTCTTGATTTGAGAGGTAATCCTGGAGGGTATTTATTGCCTGCTAAACAAATTGCAGACGATTTTTTAGCCGCTAATAAGCCGATTGTTATTGTGGAAGGAAATAATGGGTTTAGGGAACGAACCGTTGCTTCTTCTTCAGGCTTGTATGAAAATGGAGGCTTGTATGTGCTAGTTGATGAAAATTCTGCTTCATCAAGTGAGATTATAGCTGGAGCTATTCAAGATAATGACCGCGGATTTATTGTAGGCAGACGAACATTTGGGAAAGGACTTGTTCAGCAACAAATGCCACTTGGCGGAGGTGATCAAATTCGCTTAACAACAGCTCGATATTATACTCCAACGGGAAGATCTATTCAGCGTCCCTATGACAGTACCTCCAGATCTGATTATTATGGTGAGGTACAACAACGTTTTGAAACGGGCGAAATGGATAATGAATCGAATGTCCCAAAAAATGATAGTTTAGCATTTACTACTTCAAAAGGAAGAACAGTTTACGGTGGGGGAGGAATAACTCCTGATTTTTATATTTCTAATGGAGAAACGCCTGATGAGTTATTTAATAATTATTTTATTCGCTCTAATTTATTAAATCGGTTTGTGTTTTTGGAAATGGATGCCCAACCTGAAAAATATATCTTTAATAATGCCGCTATGTTTTATAATGAGCCACTTCCTTTTAGGGAAGAACTGATAAAAGCTTTCAAAGACTATTGTATAGAAAACAGCTATCCTATTACAATAACTAAAAACAATGAAGGAATCCTAATTAATGCAATAAAAGCATATATAGCTATTCAATTATTTGGAGAAAATCTTTACAATAGAATTGTAAATGAAAAAGATCCTTTTATTCAAAAAACTCTGACTGAAATTAAAACTCCTTAAGAATTTTTTAGTTTTTGAGCAACTCTTTTTGAAAGTATCAAAATCAGGAGTAATAAAAAAGCACTTGCAGAGGATATCACTCCAATTACAGCCACACTACTTTTCCCTGTTATTGGATCGCTCCAATCTATTTGAGTAAGATTAAAAATACAAGAGGCAATGGCTAGTGCCATAAAAAGAGGAAGTATAATTTTCATAAGGCAAATATAATGGTTTACAGAAGTTGACCAATATTGGAAGTGAATAATTTAACAGCGATGGCTAATAAAATAATTCCAAAAACCTTTTGAATAATATTGATTCCAGATTTCCCCAACCACCCTTCAATTATTTTAGAGGATCTTAAAATGATATAAACGAAAAATATATTTATTATAATCGCGATGATAATATTAGTCACTTCAAATTCTGCACGTAATGAAAGCAATGATGTCATAGTTCCTGCTCCGGCGATCATAGGAAAAGCAATAGGAACAATTGAGGCGGTTTTAGGCGCTTCATTTTTAAAAATAGTAATTCCTAAAATCATTTCCAAGGCTAAGAACAGAATTATTAAAGCGCCCGCTACAGCAAAAGAATTTATGTCTACCCCAATAATTTTTAGTATTTCATCTCCTAAAAACAAAAAGCTAATCATAATTATTGCTGCTATAATTGAAGCTTTTTCAGATTCAATATGTCCAACTTTTTCACGCAGTGAGATGATGATGGGAATGCTCCCAACAATATTAATGACCGCCAAGAGAACAATGCTGGCGGTGAAGATTTCTTTAAAATCAATCATTGAAGATTTTTTTTTGCAAATGTACTTTCATTATTATAAATGTACATTTTAAAATGGTTATTTTTATTGAAAATAATACACATGGTTGCTATAGAAAATACATTAATTTCTGATAACTTAATTAAAGAAGATTTTGTTTGTAATATTTCGAAATGTAAAGGCCAATGTTGTGTTTCAGGAGAGGCTGGTGCCCCACTAGAAAATGAGGAGGTTACATTCTTACAGCAAAATTATTCCAAAATAAAACCCTTTTTAAACGAAAAAGGGATCGCATCTATTGAAGCTCAAGGAGTATTTGTAAAAGGAATTGATGGGGATTATGAAACTCCATTAGTAAAAGGGAAAGAATGTGCTTATACTGTTTTTTCTGAAACGGGAGTCGCTTCTTGTGGTATTGAAAAAGCAAACAAAGAAGGAGTAATTGATTTTCAAAAACCAATTTCATGTCATCTATATCCTGTCAGAATTCAAAAGTATGATGATATGACTGCTGTAAATTACCATAGCTGGTCTATTTGTTCTGATGCATGTGATTTAGGAAAATCACTTAAAATTCCAGTATATCAATTTGTTAAAACTGCCCTTGTAAGAAAATTTGGAAAAGTATGGTACACTGCTTTAGAAAAACATGCAAAAAAGGCGTCTTAGTTCAGTTCTAATGTTCACGCGGTCTAACAAAAATATATTATTGTAACACTCTAATTATCAGACTATTTTAATATTATTTTTTTTCTCAAAAAGTTTGAAAAAAGCTCAGATTGTTAAAAACTAACCCTCATTGTGGAAAAGTTGCTCTTTCAATTTCCGATTCATTTTAGAATCTTTGTTAAACAATAACCAACCAATTTTAAATCATAAATAAAAATCAAAATGGCAGCAGTAGAACCTATCCTCCAAGAAAACGAAAATCGTTTCGTTATTTTCCCAATCCAACACCATGATATATGGGAATGGTATAAAAAGATGGAGGCTAGTTTTTGGACAGCCGAAGAAATTGATTTACATCAAGATTTGACGGATTGGAATACAAAATTAACTAATGATGAAAAATATTTCATCAAGCATATTCTAGCTTTTTTTGCTGCATCGGACGGTATTGTAAATGAAAATCTTGCTGAGAATTTTGTTAATGAAGTACAGTACTCTGAAGCTAAATTTTTCTATGGTTTTCAGATTATGATGGAAAATATCCATTCAGAAACGTATTCTTTATTAATCGATACGTATGTGAAAGACGATGCTGAAAAAGACAATCTTTTCAAGGCTATTGAAGTTTTTCCAGCCATTAAGAAAAAAGCAGATTGGGCATTACAGTGGATTGATTCAGATTCTTTTGCAGAGCGTTTAATTGCTTTTGCAGCTGTTGAAGGAATTTTCTTCTCAGGAGCATTCTGTTCTATTTATTGGTTAAAGAAAAGAGGATTAATGCCAGGTCTTACATTTTCAAATGAGTTAATATCTAGAGATGAAGGAGTGCATTGTGATTTTGCAGTTCACTTACACAATCATCACTTAGTAAATAAAGTACCTCCAGCTCGAATTAAAGAAATTCTTCTTGACGCATTAACAATTGAGCGCGAGTTTATCACAGAATCTTTACCAATCAGTTTGATTGGTATGAATGCAAAGTTGATGACCCAATATTTAGAATTTGTAACCGATCGACTTCTTACAGAATTAAACTTGGACAAAGAGTTTAACGTAACCAATCCATTTGACTTTATGGATATGATATCCTTACAGGGAAAAACAAATTTCTTTGAGAAGCGAGTAGGTGAATACCAAAAAGCAGGTGTTCTAAATGCAGAAGATCAAGAGACAAAAATCAGCTTTGATGCAGATTTTTGATCTAAAGACACCCTAACTAATTTTTTTCTGTTTTTTCAGAAAAAATCAATAATTTTTAAATATCACCCCTATGTTTGTACTCAAGAGAGATGGTCGTAAAGAGCCCATTATGTTCGATAAAATTACCGCTCGAATTCGTAAGTTGAACTATGGATTAAATCCATTAGTAGATCCTGTTCGAATTGCAATGCGTGTAATTGAAGGACTTTATGATGGTGTTACGACTTCGGGCTTGGACAATCTTGCAGCTGAGGTTGCTGCTACGATGACCACATCTCATCCTGACTACGCAAAATTAGCAGCTCGTATATCAGTTTCTAATTTACACAAGAACACCAAAAAATCTTTTTCTGAAACCATGGCTGACTTGTATCAGTATGTAAATCCTAGAACAGGCAAAAAGGCTCCTTTACTTTCGGATGAGGTTTATGAGATTATTCAAAAAAATGCTGATAAGTTAGATTCAAACATTATTTATAATAGAGATTTTGGGTATGACTTCTTTGGTTTCAAAACATTAGAACGCTCTTATTTATTGAAGTTAAACGGAGAAATTGTAGAACGGCCACAGCACATGTTGATGCGTGTTTCTGTGGGAATTCATTTAGACGATATTGATTCTGTTCTTGAGACTTACGAGCTAATGTCTAAAAGATATTTTACGCACGCAACACCTACATTATTTAATTCAGGAACACCTAAGCCGCAGATGTCTTCATGTTTTTTATTGACTATGAAAGACGACAGTATTGATGGTATCTACGACACTTTAAAGCAGACTGCTCGAATTTCGCAGTCAGCAGGAGGTATTGGATTGTCTATTCATAATGTGCGCGCTACAGGTTCTTATATAGCAGGAACAAATGGAACTTCTAATGGAATTGTACCGATGTTACGTGTTTTTAACGATACCGCACGATATGTTGATCAAGGTGGAGGAAAAAGAAAAGGTTCCTTTGCAATTTACATAGAGCCGTGGCATGCTGATATTTTTGAATTCTTAGAGTTGAAAAAGAACCATGGAAAAGAAGAAATGCGTGCACGCGATTTGTTTTATGCTATGTGGACACCAGATTTATTCATGAAGCGAGTAGAACAAAACGCAGAATGGACATTAATGTGTCCTAACGAATGTCCTGATCTTTTTAATGTCCATGGAGATGAATTTGACAAACTTTACCTTAAATATGAATCAGAGGGAAAAGGGCGAAAAACAATCAAAGCACGTGAACTTTGGGAAAAGATTTTAGAATCTCAAATTGAAACAGGTACTCCATACATGCTTTATAAGGACGCTGCCAATAGAAAATCTAATCAGAAAAATTTAGGAACCATTCGTTCTTCAAATTTATGTACAGAAATTATGGAGTATACTTCTCCAGATGAGGTGGCTGTATGTAATTTAGCCTCTATAGCTTTACCTATGTTTATTAAAGATGACGCTTTTGATCACCAGGCGTTATTTGATGTAACAGTTCGTGTAACGAAAAATTTAAACCGCGTGATTGATCGCAATTACTATCCGGTAATTGAAGCCCAAAACTCAAACTTCAGGCACCGTCCTGTAGGATTAGGAGTTCAAGGACTCGCAGATGCATTCATAATGTTACGCTTGCCTTTTACGTCTGACAAAGCAAAAGAGCTAAATCAAGAAATTTTTGAAACTCTTTATTTTGCAGCTTTAACGGCTTCAGCAGAAGAAGCTAAAAATGATGGTCCTTATGAAAGTTACAAAGGCTCTCCAATTTCAAAAGGGGAATTCCAACATAACTTATGGGGAATAAAAGATGAAGAATTAAGTGGACGATGGGACTGGGCTGCTTTACGCAAAACAATAAAAAAACAAGGTGTTAGAAATTCACTTTTAGTAGCACCTATGCCAACTGCTAGTACTTCTCAAATCCTTGGAAATAACGAATGTTTTGAACCCTATACCTCTAATATTTATACAAGACGTGTTCTTTCGGGAGAGTTTATTGTTGTTAACAAGCATCTCTTAGAAGATCTTGTGGATCGCGGATTATGGGATGAAGACATGAAGCAAGAATTGATGCGCAATAATGGATCTGTTCAAAGTATCGAAGGTATTCCAGATGATTTAAAAGAACTATATCGTACGGTTTGGGAAATGAGTATGAAAGATATCATAGACATGTCTCGCCAACGAGGATATTTTATTGATCAATCACAATCTTTGAATCTCTTTATGGAAGGAGCCACTATGGCCAAACTAACATCAATGCACTTTTATGGATGGAAATCGGGATTAAAAACAGGAATGTATTACTTGAGAACCAAATCCGCAGTTGATGCCATTAAGTTCACACTAGACAATTCAAAAAAAGAAAAAAGCACACCGATAGCTGAAGCTATAACAACAACAGTTTCTCAGACTGCAGCTGCTAGTGCAATAGCCCCGCAGCCAGCCGTTCCAGTTGAGCCTTTGACACCACAGGAGCTTAAGCAAATGCTTGCGCAAGCCAAAGAAGGTGAAGATGACGATTGCTTGATGTGTGGATCTTAATTGACATAATGATTTAATAACATTATTGATTAAATATTATTTAAAAGGTAATAATAAGGTAATATCAAACTGTTTTTAAAATATGATTTTTGTTATGTAATTATATTAAAAACTACATGAAACAGTTAATATTATCTTTCTTGTTTATTCCCCTTGGTCTTTTACTTCAAGCTCAAGAAATTAGTGACACTAAATTTGGCAATGGAATGATAAATTTTATCGCAAAAGATAGTTCTTTTAGCGTAAAATTTGCACCCAGAGTTCAATCGCGTTACCAAAGTGAATGGAGTTATAATGGTGAAGATTATGATCCTGCGGATATCAATTTTTCAGTAAGAAGAGCACGATTGAAATTTGGAGGTTTTGCTTTTTCTCCAAAATTAAAATACAAAATTGAATTGGGTCTTTCCAATCGTGATATTTCAGGAGCAAATATTTACAATAGAAATACACCGCGGTATATCTTAGATGCTGTGGTCATGTGGAATTTTCACGAAAAATTTGAACTATGGGCTGGCCAAACAAAACTACCAGGGAACATAGAAAGAGTTGTTTCTTCAGCAAACTTACAGTTGATTGATCGATCATTATTGAATAGTAAATTTAATATTGATCGAGATATAGGTATTCAATTACG
>JABGXI010000114.1:0-6422 GCA_018675855.1 Flavobacteriaceae bacterium
AAAAGGAAAAAAATTCATTTCAGAAACAAGCTATATTATTCCTTTAGAACAAAAGAAAAATAAATTGATACGTGCAATGTTCAGTACACAAACTAAATTTCATGACAGTTTGTTTTATGATGTTTCTGCTTGGACACTCCCCTATGCTTTTAATCTAGATTATGAGTATCAAAACAGCATTGAAAATATTGGAAATGTTGTAAATGATTTAAAAGCTCCCAAAGGAAAAGTAACTACTAAAGGTTCTTATGCATACGTATTTGAAGCACATAATTACTATGTACCTAAATTGATAAATAAATTACAACAAAAAAATATTAGAATAAAAGTAGGTCTTACCCCTTTTACTTTAGAGGGCAAAAAATATGATTATGGGACCTACATGGTTCCTGTTAAAAATCAAGTTATTGATGAAAATGAACTTTATACGATTTTGCAAAAAGCTGCGACAGAAACTCATGTGACTATTGTTGGAGCAAATACTGGCCATACTGAGGGTATTGACCTAGGATCTGGTGATTTTTCAAAAGTTAAAAAACCAGAAATAGCTCTTTTAGTAGGCGATGGCGTTCGCAGTTATGATGCAGGTGAAATATGGCATTTACTTGACACAAGACATGAGATTACAATCACAAAAATTGACATTCGTAATCTTAGTAAAGTTGACTTAACTAGATACAGTCACTTCATTATTCCAAATTTTTCAGGTTCAGGATTAGATCCACATGTTGATAAAATAAAAGAATTTGTAAATGAAGGAGGTACCCTTATTGGTTATCGATACACCACAAAGTGGTTAAATAAAAATGAGTTTATAACATTAGATTTTTTAGAAGAAAATATAATAGCAAAAAATATTAGCTTTGAAAATAAAGATGCTTTTAGAGGTGCCCAAGTGACAGGTGGAGCAATTTTCAACACAAAAATTGATAGAAGTCATCCTATAAATTTTGGTTACCAAAATACAACATTACCCATTTTTAGGAATACCAATATTTTCATTAAAGCAGATGAAAATAGTTATAATAACCCAATCCAATACACAAATACTCCGTTACTTAGTGGTTATATATCTGAAGAAAATTTAGCACTATTAAAAGGTACAGTCCCCTTCAAAGTAAACCGTATGGGCAAAGGGAGAGTAATCATATTGACTGATAACACTAACTTTAGAGCTTTTTGGTACGGCACAAATCGCATAATAACAAATGCAATTTATCTATCTGACAAAATGTAACCTATAAAATTTGTTGTCCATTGGCCAATTTAGATTCAGGAGCCAATAGAATAACATCTTTTTCTTCTGTAGCTCCAAGAACTAAGCATTGACTTTCAAAATTTGCGATTTTTCTTGTTCCAATATTCACAACAGCTATTACTTGACGATCTAGAAGCTCTTCTAAGGAATAACGTTTTGTAATTTGTGCTGATGATTGTAAAACCCCCAAGGGCCCAAAATCTATTTTTAACTGAAAAGCTGGCTCATTCGCCTCAGGGAAATTAATAGCAGAGATAATAGTCCCTACTCGTAAATCTATTTTTTCAAAAGTATTATAATCAATCATGAATCTATTTTGAATGATATAAAAATACTACTTTTAAATTCAGATATAAAAAAATGGCACTTACTGAATCTTATATGCTTCCATTAGGAAGACTTGCTCCCGATTTTTCTCTTCTAAATGTGGTGACAGGAAAACAGTGTAAATTAGAGTCATTAAAAGGTTCAAAAGGTACCTTAATTATTTTTATGTGTAATCATTGTCCGTTTGTTGTTCACTTAATAGACTCAGTAGTTTCAAGTGCAGAATTATTAAAATCAAAAGGTATTAATACGATTGCTATATCTAGTAATAGTGTACATTCTCATCCTCAAGATGGCCCTCATGAAATGGCGGAATTATCATTTAATAAAAAGTTTTTATTTCCATATTTATATGATAAAACCCAAGAGATTGCCCATGCCTATAGGGCAGCGTGTACACCAGATTTTTATTTATTTGACGCAAGCTTGAAGCTGGTTTATAGGGGACGATATGACGCTTCAAGACCCGGAAATAATATTCCTATAACAGGTGAAAATTTACATAAAGCAGCTAAAATCATGCTATCAAAAAAGCCCATGCTTGAAATGCAATATCCAAGTATAGGCTGTAATATAAAATGGCATCAAGGCAATAGCCCTGAAGATCGTTTTTAGAATTTTATAAGTTCTACTTCAAAGATTAACGTAGCGTCTGCGGGAATAACTCCACCAGCACCTTGTGCTCCATATCCTAAATGACTTGGAATTACAAAACGAGCAGCAGCACCTTTATTAAGTAATAAAATTCCTTCATCCCATCCTGGAATAACTTGTCCCACACCTACTGAAAATTCTATCGGTTGGTCTCGTTGATAAGAAGAATCAAAAACGGTTCCGTCGACTAATGATCCCTTGTAATGAACAGAAACATTGACTCCTTTTGCTGGATGTTCTCCTTTACCTTCTTTTGTAATCGTATAATATAATCCACTTGCAGTTTTTTTCATCCCCTTTACTAAAGTAGACATTGCTTTATCTTTAGCATCAATAGCCAATTGCTTACGTATTTCACCACTTGAATTAAATTCCTCAAATGCTTTTAGTGCGTCCCATTCTTTTGCAGCTGTTCCATGGCGTTCAATAGTTACCGAATCAATGGTGTCTCCTTGAGAAATATTATTAACAATATCTTGACCTTCAATTACATAGCCGAAAACCGTATGTTTTCCGTCTAACCAGTCTGTTTTACCGTGGGTAATAAAAAATTGACTTCCATTGGTCGCAGGACCAGAATTTGCCATAGAAAGTGTTCCTGCCTTATTGTGTTTTAAATCTGGATGAAATTCATCATCAAATTGATATCCAGGACCACCCACACCAGAACCCTGAGGACAACCCCCCTGAACCATAAAATCAGCTATAACACGGTGAAATTTCATCCCATTATAATATGGTTCACCAGCACCTTTATGATCATTTTTTAATGTTCCTTCTGCTAAGCTAACGAAGTTTCCAACCGTGCCAGGAGTTTTGTCAAAGGTTAGTTCTAGTAAAACTATACCTTTTGATGTTTCAAATTTTGCGAAAATACCTTCCATAATTATTTTATTTGGTGGCAAAGATAAGAATCCCCTTTAATCCGAATGGGTAAATCTGAAAAAGCTTAATTGGCAATCTCGCTCATAAATTTAAGTCGATACAATCGGAGGTCCTCTTCTTCATAATCTCCGTCAAATTCATCATAAGCGTCTTTAATAGAATCTGATTCGGCCTCTATAAAGTAGTCATATAATTCTTCTTGCTGCTCTTCGTCAAGAAGTTCTTCAAAACAATAATCTATATATAGACGTGTTCCAGCAAAAACTATGGTTTCCATCTCTGTTATAAGTTTTCCCATGTCCATTCGTTTAGCTAACGCAATATCTTGTAATGGTAATTTTCTATCGATACTTTGAATCAAAAATAATTTAAGTGCAGAATTAATTCCAGTACTCTTAACTACTAGATCATCTGGCCGAAGAATTTTATTTTCTTCAACATATGATATAATGAGTGATAAAAACTTATCTCCATAACGCTTTGCTTTTCCTTCTCCAACACCATTAATATTAATTAATTCTTCTTGGGTGATAGGATATTTTAAACACATATCCTTTAAAGAATATTCTTGAAAAACAGCATATGGTGGGACTTCGTTTTCACTTGCTACCTGTTTCCTAAGTCCTACAAGCATATTCATCAATCTTTGATCGAGTATTCCTTGCGATTTATTCTGAATAATGTTTGCAGTAGAAATATCATCGAATTTATGATCTTCACTCATTAAAAATGAAACTGAATTAGAAAGATATTCTCTTCCCCGTGAAGTGATTTTTAACAAACCATAAGTTTCTATTTCTTTTGTCAAAAAACCAGAAACTAATGCTTGTCGAATTAAAGCCATCCAAAAATAAGAATCTTTTGAATCTCCGCTTCCAAAAAAAGAAGCTTCATGTGTTTTATGGGACTGAATAAGTGCATTTTTTTCACCTAGAAGAGATTTTACCACTTCTTTAGACTTGTATTTTTCTTTTGTGGCCTTTACAACTGATAATAAAAGCTCAAGTTCTTTTCGTGCCTCAACTTTCTTTTTAGGATAACGCATGTTGTCGTCCATATCTCCTCCATCACCTGTTGCATTATCAAAAGCTTCTCCAAAGTAATGCAGGATAAATCGACGACGAGAAATAGAAGTCTCAGCATAGGCAACCATATCACTTAAAAGTGCCATCCCAATTTCCTGTTCAGCTAATGGCTTTCCAGACATGAACTTTTCTAATTTTTCAATGTCTTTGTAAGCATAGAAGGCCAGGCAATGCCCCTCTCCTCCATCACGCCCTGCGCGTCCAGTTTCCTGGTAATAACTTTCAATACTCTTCGGAATATCATGGTGAATTACAAAACGAACATCAGGCTTATCAATTCCCATACCAAAAGCAATGGTCGCCACAATTACATCGCAATCATCATTTAAAAAATTATCTTGATTATTAATTCTTGTTTTAGGATCTAGACCAGCATGATAAGGAAGTGCTTTAATACCATTTACCTGAAGGGTCTGTGAAAGTTCAGTAACACGTTTTCTTGATAAACAATAAACTATACCAGATTTATTTGAATTTTGTTTGATAAACTTAATAATATCAGAATCTACTAGATTAGTTTTAGTTCGTACTTCATAATAAAGGTTTGGACGATTAAAAGAAGCTTTGAAAACAGTCGCACCTGAAATTTTCAGGTTTTTCATAATATCCTCTTGAACCTTAGGTGTTGCTGTAGCCGTTAGAGCAATTACAGGGATTTCTTGCTCTAATTGTTCCAATATAACTCTTAAATTCCTGTATTCGGGTCTGAAATCATGACCCCATTCTGAGATACAGTGAGCTTCATCAACAGCCAAAAAAGAAATTTTTACAGATTTGAAAAAAGCAATATTTTCTTTTTTGGCCAATGATTCGGGAGCAACATATAATAATTTAGTAACACCATTTATAATATCTGACTTTACCTGTTCAACTGCTGTTTTGGTTAAAGATGAATTGAGGACATGAGCAATTCCATTTTCTGAAGAAATACCACGAATAGCATCTACTTGATTTTTCATTAATGCAATTAGTGGTGAAACAACAATTGAAGTTCCTTCTTGCATGAGTGCGGGTAATTGATAACACAAAGACTTACCTCCACCCGTGGGCATGATAACAAAACTATTTTCTTTGTTAAGTACTTTAGTAATAACACTTTCTTGTAGTCCTTTAAATGAAGAAAAGCCGAAATATTTCTTTAAAGCCTTCTTTATATCATCTGAATTCATTAATGTGTTTATGGTTTAGATTTAAATTCTAAAAAGTATTCTATCTAAGTTAACTCTTTTTATTATCGTCTACAAATTCTTTAAGAACATCTTCTTTTTTAAATTTAAAAAAAACCAAAATCAATTTTTCTCATTTCAAATCGATTGTTTTTTGATATTTTTGTATTTATAGATTTCACACTAAGTATCAAATATAAGTATGAGCGCAACCACGCCAAGAGATGAAATGTCTTTTTTAGATCACTTAGAAGAATTACGCTGGCATTTAATTCGTTCTGTCTTGGCAATTGTTATTATTGCATCAATAGCTTTTGTTTTCAAAGATTTTATATTTGATGTAATTCTATTTGGTCCTAAAAAGAAAAGCTTTATTACCTATCGCTGGTTTTGCTCGCTTTCGCAAACACTAGGACAAGGTAGTAGCTTTTGTCTAGAAGAATTACCATTTAGAATTCAAAGTAGAACCGTAGCAGGTCAGTTTTCTGCCCATCTATGGACTTCGGTTCTTGCAGGATTTATTATTTCATTCCCTTATATAATTTATGAATTCTGGAAATTTGTTAGTCCTGGACTATATGAAAAAGAACGAAAAAATGCACGTGGTTTTATATTTATAGCTTCTCTTCTCTTTTTCATAGGAGTTCTTTTTGGATATTATATAGTTACACCACTTTCTATTAATTTTTTAGGAAACTATTCTGTTAGCAGTGAAATTTTTAATGATTTTGATCTGAGTAGTTATATTGGTTTACTTCGAGCATCTGTTTTAGCTTCTGGAATCATTTTTGAATTACCTATCATAATATATTTTTTAACGCGCGTAGGAATTGTATCACCAGAATTTCTTAAAAAGAATAGGAAAATTTCATTAGTAGTTGTTTTAAGTCTTTCTGCTATAATTACACCTCCAGATGTGGTCAGCCAGATAATTGTTAGTATTCCAATACTTATTTTATATGAAGTAAGTATTATTATTGCGAAAATTGTAACTCGAAATCAAGATAAAGCTCTTACTAATGTCTAATCCTATTTCTGAATTTAACG
>JABGXI010000115.1:0-2835 GCA_018675855.1 Flavobacteriaceae bacterium
GGACTGTCTCTAGGTAAAAAATGGGTAGAAGGTCAGCCACTTCCAAACTTTGAAAATACTCGCTTTTTTGATAACTATGGTCGTTTAGGGATTATACATCAACGCCTTTTAGCTGAAGATCCACTACAAAACACTAGCCTTTACTTTTGGGGATTTCCCAATCTTATTGTACATCATTCCTCGGACTCAAGCCGGCAATCTTTTTTTGATGGAGAAATTCCTGCAATTGCCTATGGATACGGAATGGAATTTGGTATCGATTATAATACTCAACTCAAATTGATTTTTCTAGGTCAGCAAATTGTTAATGCAAGCCAAGAGAGTATTTATGGCCGTTTTGTAGCACGCCTCACCCTAGCTTATAAGTTTTAAAAGGTAAGTTTTAATCCCGTTAGAAAATGAATGCCTGCTTGAGGATAATATCCAGCTCCTTCAATAGTTTTAACCTGCCCTGATAAAGACCAGGTATCATCGTAAGTAAAAAAATAACCATTTGATTCATATTTTAGGTTAAAAATATTATTTACTGTCGTCGACCACTGAATTTCTTTGACCCACCTTTTGGGTTGCCAGGTGAAAACAGCGTTTAAATCAGAGACAAAATAAGCTGCCAAAGTGGAGTTTTCTGCATCTATGTTTCCCATATACTGCTTTCCAACATATTTTGATAATAACCCTATTTGAAAGCGATTAGAGGGTGCAAAAATGAGCGCATTTCCTAACACAACATTGGGAGAAAATGCTAATTGAGTTTCGCCTAAATTTTGAACTATTCCATCTCTTTTAAAATAAAAATCTAAATTTTTATTACTACTAAACGCCAAATTTGGTTTCCATAACCATTGATCTGCTAGTTGAATTGAAGCATCAACTTCAGCACCTAATCGTCGGCTTTCTCCTACATTTTGACGAATCGGTGCCCCTACTTCATCAATCGCACCTGTCAACACTAACTGGTCCTGATATTCCATCCAATATAGATTGGCTTGGACTTGTATTTTTTCTTTTTTAATTCGCCACCCCAACTCAAAATCATTTAATTTTTCAGGTTTAGGTGCTCCATTTTCATAATCTGTCCGGTTAGGTTCTCTTTGTGCTTTTGCATAAGAAAAATAAATGCTATGGTCTTCTGATGGCTTAAAAGTAATTCCGGCTTTTGGATTGAAAAATATTAATTGATCGTCCACACTAAATTTAGATGGTCCTGCTATGATTCCCTCTATTGAATAATTAACTCCACGCACTTGTAAGTCTATAAAACCTATGATTTTATCACTTATTTTTTGCGTTGCTTTTGCAAAAAAACTTCCTTCCGTTTTTATTCCTTGATTTTCATAAAAACGATGTTTTGGAAGAGCATTACTAATATTTTGACCCCACAATAACGTCCCAAAGTGATCACCAACATAACGACTGTATAAACCTCCAAAATTAAAAGTTGATACAGCAGTTTGATGGTTAAGACCAAAGATCATAACATAGTAATCATTGTCTAGCCATTTTTGACTAATATTTTCAGTTTCATCTATGATTATATTTCCAAGAGTATAGGGCTCAAGTTGTAAATAAGAGTAAGAGGTATCTCCTCCCATATTTATATCATTGAACTCTTCATAAAAACCACTCCCATGAGTATAATTCAAGCCCAATGAAAAATTCCACTCTGAATTAATTTTTTCATTCCAATGAAACTGGTAATGATTTTGAGTGTAATCGTCTACCTGGTTTGAATAAAAGCCTGATAGATTACCGGTTTCGTCATATATTTCACCTGCGGGATTGTAGGTTCTATTGTTTGCCAAGACCTCTTTATCGATTCCATACCAAGATTGATAAGTAATCTCGTGTCCTCCAAAGATGAGAGCCTTTATTAATGTATTGTCATCTTGAAAAGCTGTTTGAAAGAAATAGGAATCTAAATCTGATGCTGCTCTATCGATATAACCATTCGAATTAATTTGAGATAAACGTCCAGAAAATGAAAAATTATCATTGAGCATACCCGTTGAAAACTGAAATGTATTTTTTAATGTTTTAAAGCTACCTAAGCTAGTTGCGATAGAGGAAAATGGGTCTAAATCTAGATCTAATGTTTCTACGTTTAAACTTGCTCCAAATGCCGAAGATCCATTGGTGGAAGTTCCGACTCCTCTTTGTAATTGAATTTGTGATACAGAAGAGGCAAAATCAGGTAGATTTACCCAAAAAGTGCCTTGTGACTCTGCGTCATTATATGGAATTCCATTAAGGGTTACATTTACTCGTGTTGCATCGCTCCCCCGAACCCTTATACCAGTATATCCTATTCCAGCTCCTGCATCACTAGTTGTGACTACACCAGGTAAATAGTTTAATAAAATAGGAATGTCTTGTCCTAAATTTCTTAAGGATATCTCCTCTTTTGAGACATTTGTAAAGGTAATAGGGGTATCATTTGTTGCCTTTATTCCTATCAATTGGACTTCTTTCAAAGTTATAGTAGGAAGAGAATCCTTAGCGTCAATCTTATTTTGTGTTTGTGCATGAAGCTCAAAAGCGCTTAAAAATATTAAAGAGTAAAAGAGTACTATTTTCATTCGAATATATTTTATTCAAATAAAAGGGGTAATTATTCTTGTTAAAAAAAATTACTGTAGTTTGTATTCCCTTGGCAGCATTACCTGCCCAGGTTCGTTGGGTATGATCTCAGCCTTACGGCACCCCTTTGAGATTTAAAGCAAAGATATTCCAAAAACTGATTTATAAAAACAAATCTGAAACTATTTTTACAGGATTAAATGTAGCTTAAGGGAGCTCAATAAAAAGAGTATTCCATTCTGCCATCTCGCCGTTCCA
>JABGXI010000116.1:0-8240 GCA_018675855.1 Flavobacteriaceae bacterium
CCCATGCGTGTGCGCGACCAGGCTGCGCCACATCCCGAATTTTAGGGTAAGATAAAATTGTCGGGGTGGCAGGATTCGAACCTGCGACCTCCTGCTCCCAAAGCAGGCGCGATGACCGGGCTACGCTACACCCCGAAAAAAGTGTGTGCAAATATAGTGTTTAATAAAATTCAAACAAACACTATAGCACCTTTCTTGAAACTTTATTTTATTAATACTGTTAATCATTGATTATCAGTATTTAAATAATTTTTTCATTTCCTTTTCATTCTGAATTAGAAAATTTAGTTTAACCTGATTCTTAATAGAGTATAAATAATTTAAAATTCCATCAATTTTTTTCAACATTGTATTTTAACATTTTAACAACATTTAGATGATAAAAAACACACTACATTGTTATTAGTTTAAAATTAAATTATGTCAAACTCTTTGAGATATTATAGAATTATTCTAAGAAAAGTTAGTTTTGATGTCGATCTTTTCACTAAAGAATTAAAAAAAGCTCGTCAGCATTTGAGTAAGGAAGACTGCACCCAACTGTATGCTTGGACACAAATTTTTATTAAAAATAACTCAAATTTAAATGAGGTACAGCATACTTTTTCGTTTAATTAGTTGGAGTGATTAATTTTATATTTTGAAATTTTATAGCTCCCCGCATAATACTCTCAATTATAGTTATTAACGATTCTATTACCGGTACTTTGAGTTGATTTTTTGAATAAATCATGCTTATTTCTCTAGCTGGTTCTGGACTTTCAAACGTTTTTAAATTTTTCTTATTTTTCTCAGAAAGGCTTTTAGTTTGAAGATAAGGGAGAAGAGTCATGCCCATCCCATCATTTGCAAGATGAATTAAAGTTTGAAAACTACCACTTTTTAGGTTAAAAGAATTTAAAGATTTCGAAGTCTGACATAATTTTAATACGTGTTCCCGGAAGCAATGTCCGTCTTCTAAAACTAAGATGTCTATCTTTTCTAAATCCTCAACCGATAAAGATTTTAATTTTGAAAGAGAATGATTTTCTGGAATATATCCAACAAAAGGCTCATAGTACAGAGGTTTCTCTAGAATTTTAGAATCATCTAGTGGTGTAGCTGCGATACCTGCGTCTAGTTTTCCGTTTTTAAGCTCTTCAATAATAGATGCAGTATTCAGCTCTTCTATTTTTAAATTAACTTTCGGAAATTTCTTGATAAAGGTTTTGAGGAACAAGGGGAGTAGTGTTGGCATTACTGTTGGAATAATTCCTATCCTAAAGTCACCCCCAATAATTCCTTTTTCCGAGGTAATAACATCTCCCATGCGTTTGGCTTCATTAAGAATAACTTTAGCTTGTTCAATTACTTTTGAGCCAATTGGGGTAAGGCTTATCGGTTTGGTGGTTCTGTTGAATAGTTTTATTGTTAGTTCCTCCTCAAGTTTTTGAACCTGCATACTTAATGTTGGTTGGGTTACAAAACATTTTTCAGCAGCTTTTGTGAAATTTCCTTGCTCTGCTACGGCAAGTGTATATTGAAGTTGAGTAAGTGTCATCTATTTTTTCTTATTAAAGAATTAAATATAATAAGATAAACTTATGTAATAAACATATTTAAGTTTAATTTGATTATTTAGAGTGAATTATTTCATGTAAATAGATATTTTCTATTCTATAATTGAAATTTCCATAAATATATTTGTAAGAGGAGTTTCAAGATTGTCTGTTCGTTGTTTATTTATTTCATCAACAATCTCCATTCCATTAATCACTTCTCCAAAAACAGTGTATGAACCATCAAGATGATATGCTCCATTGACTTGCTGTACAATGAAAAATTCAAATGGTGAGGCAAGTTTGTATGGATTTTCAATTTCACTACTTGGCATTGAAATAACTCCTCTATGGTGTTTATGTCCTTTTCTAGTGTCTGGAGGTAAAAGGTATTTCCCAATTTCACTTCTTTTCCTTGAAGTTTCATAGCGATCAGAGTTCCCCCCTTGGATTATAAAATCTGAAACTACTCTATGAAAAGTAGTGTTATTAAAATAACCTTTTTTTGTTAAATAAATAAAATTTGCTCTGTGGTATGGGGTGTCATTGAATAGCCTGATGTCAATTGATCCAAAACGCGTGGTAATACGCACTTTATTTTCTAGATTTTCTTTTTGATAGTTAAAGAAAAAAGGAATAGCATTTTTGTCATTAAGAATGATTGAGGATTTTTCAATGACCTTATTATTTTTGGCTCCTCCTGAAGTTTTTGTTGTTATTTCACTTTTAATGGAACTTGGTATTATATTTTGAGTTTCTACAATACTTTTTTGTTGTTTATGTTTTTTAGATGTGCACTGACCATTTAATAGCAGAATTGTTAGTGGTATTATAAGTAAATTAGCTTTTCTCATGGACTATCAAACATTTATAAATTGTATTCCAAAAGTAACTGATTTCTCTTTACCAGGAAAACGAGGTCATGCTATGATGGCGCCTTCTTCTATTCGAAGACTCTATTTATCAAATGATGAAGTATTCGAGTTTGAAAACGATTTAGAAAACTACCAAAAAGCTCGGAAAGCTTCAGTTTTACTTTATATTTATGAATATAAAGATGCACTTTATCTCACTTTAATAAAACGAACTACTTATGATGGTCCACATTCTGGTCAAATTAGCTTTCCAGGTGGAAAACCAGTGTCTTTAGATTCCAGTTTGTGGGATACAGCAAAAAGAGAATTTAAAGAAGAGTTAGGAGTCGATCTTTTATCAGCGAGTCCATTTTTAACATTAAGTCGAGTCTACATACCTCCAAGTAATTTTCTAGTCACCCCATTTGTTGCAGTTGTTAAAAAAAAACCCTTTTTTGAGTTAGATCCTAGAGAAGTTGCCCTGCAAATTAATATTTCTTTAGATGAACTTATTCATTTAAAAATAAAACAATGTCCCATATTGGAGGGAAATCATAAAGGAGTTGTTGTCCCTTGTTATGTATATGAAGGACACATGATTTGGGGAGCAACTGCAATGGTTTTATCTGAATTTATACTTTTTTTAAAGGAACGTACTATTATTTAATTTTATATTTAACCAGTTTTTAAAACACTTATGTTTAAAAAAAATCCTTTTGGTCATTATCTGATCCTTAAGAAATGGTTAATTCGTTATTTGGGTTTTATGTCTCATAGACGTTATAGAGGATTTAATGAGCTCCATATTGAAGGTTCTGAGATTATCAAAAATTTGCCCAATAAAAATGTTTTATTTATTTCCAACCATCAAACCTATTTTGCCGATGTTGTTGCAATGTTCCATGTTTTTAATGCTAGTTTGAGTGGACGCATAGATAGCATTAAGAATGTTGGATATTTATGGTCTCCAAAGTTAAATATGTATTATATAGCTGCTAAGGAAACAATGCGTGCAGGGTTATTGCCTCGTATTATGGCTTATGCAGGTTCAGTTTCTATTGAGAGAACATGGCGTTCAGATGGTAAAGATATTAATAGACAAGTTAAAATGAGTGATATTTCTAACATTGGCATAGCTTTAGATGACGGATGGGTAATTACGTTTCCACAAGGAACTACAAAACCCTTTAAGCCTGTTCGAAAGGGAACTGCTCACATCATTAAACGTTATAAACCTATTGTTATTCCGATAGTTATTGACGGTTTTAGACGTTCTTTTGATAAAAAAGGATTAATGATTAAGAAAAAAGGAATTCTCCAATCGATGATCATTAAAGAACCATTGGAAATTGATTATGAAAATGAAAGTGTAGACAGTATTCTTAAAAAGATACAAATGGCTATTGAACAAGACACCTCTTTTTTAAAAGTAGTCTCCAGGGAAGAAATTGAAGCACAACAAAAACTAGATGTTACTCGTCAGTGGGATTATTAATTATTCTATAATTCCAACACAACTTATTCTAGCACCGGCAGCTCCTGAAGGTTGTGAGATCAAATCATCGGTACCTTGATGAACAATGACTGCTTTTCCAACAAGATTTTTAGTATCATCGTCACACCCTAAACACCACTGGTCGGTTGAAAAAGTAATGCTTCCATTCCCATTTTTATCTGCAAGAAAATTACCAATATCACCTTTATGATATCCATCTTTTGATCCCCAGGCACCATGATTTTCAAAAGTTGGATTCCAGTGTCCTCCACTAGACTTTCCATCTTCAGACGAGCAGTCAGCTTTTTCATGAATGTGAATGGCATGAGTGCCTTGACTTAATCTATTCATGACTAATTCAAGAGTTACCTGGCCATCGTTTTCAGTAAAAAGTACTGTTCCGTTGGTGTTACTTCCACTTTTAGGACTTAATATAAACTGAATTTTTTTTTTGGTTTTAGATTCTTTTTTGATATTCTGACAACCCATAATGGTTGCTAAGGATAAAGACAAAACAAGTATAATATTTTTTTTCATAGGAATTAATTATCGTTAACATATATTGCCACTAAAGATAATTATTCATTTTATAATATTTAGAACCAACATCAACTCTTTTGTTTTAATTCATTTACGTCAATTTAAACCAAACTATTATCTTTACTTAAAGGCATTAATTGAAAAACACTACCACCCTCTTTTTATTATGCATCCTATTTATTACATGTAAGCCTATTTACCTAACCTCAGATTTTGATTTTGCCTCTAGTCCAGAAGCACCTGATTACTCTGATAATAAAGATTGGGCTGTTTTGCCTTCAAATTGGCCAGAAGAACTTGAAGATGTTGTTGGACCTCACATTAACAAAGAAGCAGATGTTTTTTACATCTACCCGACCCTTTTTACTGATAAAAAAGATGCAGGTTGGAACTCTAACATCAGATCTTCTAAAATTCGAAATGAAATTCTTTCAAAGGCAATAGCATTTCAAGCTTCAGCATGGACCAAGGCAGCAAATTTATATGCTCCATTCTATAGGCAAGCCCATTATAGAATTTTTGTAGATCCTTATTCATCTCAAGGTAATGAAGCGGGTTATATGGCTTATGATGATGTAAAAAGAGCGTTCATTTATTATTTAGAAAACTATAATGCAGGAAAACCTATAATTATTGCTGCGCATAGTCAAGGATCGATGCACGCAAAACGCTTAGTGCATGATTTTTTTGATGAAACCCCTTTGCAAGAGAAATTAGTGGCTGCTTATCTAATTGGTGTGAAAATTTTACCTAATGAATTTAAAAATATTCACCCACTTGAAATAGCAGACGCTACTGGAGGTTTTGTTAGCTGGAATAGCTATAGGAAAAATAGATTACCTAAACGATACGAATCTTGGTATAAAGGTGGGGTAGTGACGAATCCAATCACATGGGATGCTCAAAACATCAGTAATAAAAAAGACCATTTAGGAGTACTTTATTCAGATTTTAAAGTTTATTCAAAAAGTATTGAGATTGAGCGTATAGATGGTATGTTATGGGCTAGTGTTCCAAAAATCCCGAATCGATTTTTACTTTCGTTCGTTAAAAACTATCATTTTGCAGATGTTAATTTATTTTGGGCTGATATTCAAAAAAATGCTCAACTTCGGGTTTCCTCATGGCTTAAAAAGCATAAAAAATAATTTGAAATGTTAGAAAACTTATTCGAAGAATGTAGTAATCAGTGGGCACAAGTAAAAAATTCAAAAAAACATGCTTTTCGTTTTTTCACTTTAGCAACGATTTCATCCGATGGAATGCCACATATTAGAACTGTGGTGCTGCGCGATTTTAACCCGATAAATATTAGTTTTACAATTTATACCGATACGCGATCCCAGAAATTAAAAGAATTAGAGCGAGATAAAAGGGCTCAGTTATTGTTTTATGATCCAAAAAGAATGCTTCAAATCATAGTAAGTGTGGTTCTTGTGGAAAAGGTAAATGAAAACAAAATTTACAACGCTATTCCTGAGCAGAGTAAAAAAGATTATTCTTCAATGATTACTCCTGGATCTGAAATCAAATCTCCCGATGAATTAAAGTTTAACTTTTCCAAAGGATTTTTTTCAAAATTGATTTTTAAAGCTGAAACCATTGAATATCTTCGGTTAAAAAGACCTAATCATCTACGTGCATTTTTTACAATAGAAGATAATTGGAAAGGAATTTTTTTAGTTCCCTGAGACATTTTTGCTTTGTTTTTTTTTGTAATTTAATCTTTAAATATTTAAGTAACAAACTAAGCATATGTCTTTAAAAAAAATAAATAAGGATACTTCAAGTAGAAGATCTTTTATTAAGAAGGGAGTTGCAGCCTCCTCAATTTTTATTGTGCCTCGTCATGTGCTTGGAGGTGTAGGATATACATCTCCAAGTGATCAACTCGCCTTGGCTGGAATTGGAGTAGGTGGAAAAGGTGAAAGTGATCTACGCAACGCATGGATAAAAGGGCGAGAACGTGTGGTTGCTATTTGTGATGTTGATAGTTCTGGAAAAGGTTCGGTTGGAAAGTCCGTAAAAAGATATACGAATGCTTCTTTTTATGATAATTTTAAAAAGATGTTAGATACTGAAAAAAACATCGATGCAGTTACCATTTCTACCCCTGACCACACCCATGCTTCCGCTGCAGTATATGCAATGGAACGTGGCATTCATGTATATGTTCAAAAACCATTAACACATAATATTTATGAGGCCAGGCTACTTACAGAGCTAGCTCGAGATAAAAAATTAGTCACCCAAATGGGAAATCAAGGGGCTTCAAACCCTGATCAATTACAGATTCAGAAATGGATAAACGAAGGTGCAATAGGTGTTATCTCAAAGGTAAATGTTTGGACCAACCGACCTGTATGGCCACAAGGAGTTGAAATGAAAAAACCTAACGCTGCAGAAAAACCAACAACACTTAATTGGGATCAATGGTTAGGACCTGCTAAAGAAACACTTTACATTCCGGAAATGCATCCTTTTAATTGGAGAGGCTGGTGGAATTTTGGGACAGGTGCTTTAGGTGATATGGGATGTCATTTAATTGATATTCCTTTTAAGGCTTTAGGTTTAAAATATCCTACAGACGTTGAATGTAGTATTGGAAGTATTTTCACCAAAATGTGGAGTGCAGATTATTATCCAGAAGGATGCCCACCTTCTTCTTCTGTTTCGATGCATTTTGATGCTACCGAAAAAAATAACTCCCCAATACAAATGACATGGAGTGATGGTGGAATAAAACCTTTTCATCCAGATTTATTACCAGCAGAAGTGAGTATTGTGGATAATGGAGTTATTATGATTGGTGATAAAGGTGTTATTGTTTGTGATGCCTATGGAAATGATCCTAAATTATACAGAAAGGGAGAACCAGTAGTAGAGGGGGAAAAAATAAAAATATCTGAACCTGAATTTGGTCACCAACGACAATGGGTAGACGCTTGTAAAGCTGGATTTAATAGTTCAGAGCATAAGTCATTAACTTCTTCGTTTGATTACTCAGGACCATTAACAGAAACGGTTTTAATGGGGAATATTGCTATTCGAAGCTATATGCTACAAGAGACAAGTACCACTAGAAGAAGGGGCAATTATATTGGCCGTAAAAAATTACTTTGGGATGGTAATAATATGCGTATTACCAACCTTGAACAAGCAAATCAATTCGTGGGGAGAACCTATAGAAAAGGCTGGGAGCTATCTTAAAATAAAATATCGTGAAAATACTAGTTACAGGTGGTTTGGGCTATATTGGTTCACATGTTATCGTTCTATTACTTGAACAAGGACACGAAGTTATATGTGTAGATAATCTAGAAAATTCTTCAATACAGGTTTTGGAGGGTATAGAGTCTATTGCAGGGAAAAAGCCTCATTTTGAAGCTTTGAATGTTTGTGATAAAGATCAAATGGAACGTTTGTTTTCGGAACATTCTAAAATTCAGGGTATAATTCATTTTGCAGCTCACAAATCGGTTGGTGAAAGTGTTTCAGAACCCTTAAAATATTATAAAAATAATATTGGAGGTTTGTTTAATGTATTGAAACATGCAACTAAGAATTCCATTCCATTTATTTTTAGTTCTTCGTGTACAGTTTATGGACAAGCAGACATAATGCCTATAGATGAGAATGCAGCATTAAAAAGAGCTTATTCACCCTATGGATACACAAAGCAAATGGGAGAGCAAATTATACAAGATTGTTGCTTGGCGAATGAAAATTTTAATGCTATTTTACTTCGTTATTTTAATCCTATAGGAGCTCATTCTTCTGCTAAAATAGGCGAGTATCCTCAAGGAATCCCTC
>JABGXI010000117.1:0-4494 GCA_018675855.1 Flavobacteriaceae bacterium
AGAGTATCCACGCTAAAGAGGTAATCATATTTTTTCTGGGCTGTAATATCTTGGGTTACCTCAAGTTGAGGCAAACTAAATAATAGTATGTCCATGCAGGCTTTCAATTCTTGTGCGGCTTCAATAATAGGTCCTTTAGCTAATTGTAAATCTCTATGATAACCACTAGGTAAGTTAGAAGTTAGTAAAGTTAATTGATTGGGAAGAGTTTGAAGATTATTACATTTTCCCCTAACTAGTTCAAACAAATCAGGATTTTTTTTGTGTGGCATAATACTTGAGCCTGTAGTTAAATTTTCAGGGAATGAGATGAAGTTAAAATCTTGTCCCATGTAAAGGCAAATATCCATACTTAACTTTGCCAAGCTATTCCCAATACTTGAGAATGCTATAGAGGTACTTTTTTCCAATTTTCCACGACTCATTTGTGCAGCAAGTGAATTAATCTTTAATTGATCAAACCCTAATAATTCTGTCGTTAATTCTCTATCAATTGGGAAAGCGCTTCCGTAACCTGCTGCACTTCCTAATGGATTTTGATCTGCAATTTTATAGGCAGCTTCCCAAAAATATAAATCATCAATCAAATTTTCGGCATATGCAGCCAACCACATTCCCACGGAAGATGGCATGGCAATTTGTAAATGGGTATAACCTGGAAGTAAGTTATTTTGATATTTTTCAGCTAACTCAAGTAAAAGGTCAAAAATTGCAATGACTTGGGTTTTAATTTCTCCCAATTCCTTTTTTAAGTATAGGTGCATGGCAACAAGTACTTGATCATTTCGAGAACGTGCGGTATGAATTTTCTTCCCTAAATCTCCTAGTTTTTTAGTTAGTTCGAACTCTATTTTAGAATGCATATCCTCAAATTCATCTTCAATTGTAAAATCCCCTATTTCTGCAGCTATTTTTAAATCCTCTAATGCCTTGCATAATTGTTTAGATTCTGGGATACTTATTAATCCAATTTTAGCTAACATTTTAGCGTGAGCTATAGAAGCTTGACAATCGTATTGTGCCAAAACTAAATCGTATTCTCGATCTTTTCCTACAGTAAATTCATCAACTTTTTCATGGGCTACAGACCCTTTTTGCCAGAGTTTCATATTATAAAATATTTTTTAATAATTCAATATAAAAGTTAATGCCATCTTCAATTTCTTTAACATAAATATATTCATCTGCAGAGTGGGAACGTGTTGAATCCCCGGGACCTAATTTTAACGAGGGACATTCTAGTGCTGCTTGATCTGATAGAGTTGGTGATCCATACGTTTTTTTTCCCAAAGAAATTCCTGCTCGAATTAGAGAATGATTTATATCGATTGAAGAACTTTTCAACCTTAATGAACGTGCATTGACTTCACAAGGAAGAACAGCTTTTATATATTTTTCAATTTCACTATTGGTGTAGCATTCATTCACTCTAACATCAATAACTAATTTTACTTGGGATGGAACTACATTGTGTTGACTTCCTCCATCAATTTGAGTCAGTGTTACTTTAACGGGTCCTAAAATAGGTGAAACTTTATCAAATTTAATTGAATTGATTGCTTGAATCACTTCTGGAATTTTTAATAAAGGATTATCTGAGTTGGGGTGGGCAGCATGACTAGGTGTACCCTTGATGATTGCTTCAAAGACAATCAATCCTTTTTCGGCTATTGCTAAATCCATTAAAGTTGGCTCCCCTATAATAGCTAAATCTACTTTAGGTAGGATTGGTAATAATCCTCTCAAACTTTTTTGACCTGCAATTTCTTCTTCTGCAGTAGCCGCCATCAGTAAATTATATTTGGGTTTAGGATGAGCATAATAATGAGTGAATAATGCGATTAGAGAAACCAAAGCTCCTCCAGCATCATTACTACCCAGCCCATATAATTTACCATCAATAATATCCGGTGAAAACGGATCTCGAGTAAAGCCTTTATTTGGCCTTACTGTATCATGATGTGAATTCAATAAAAGGGTCGGTAATTCGGAATTAAAATTTTTATTAGTAGACCAAATATTATTATGTTGTCTTGAAAAGGGAATATTATATTCATTAAACCATATTTCAATTCGATCAGCAGTTTTATTTTCTGATTGGGAAAATGACTCAATTCGAATTAGATCTTGCAGTAGAGATGTAGCTTTTTGAGTAATCATTATAATTTAATTTGAGTATATTCATTAGATTCAGTAATCATTTTTGAATTACCAATTCGCACCATAGTAACTCCTTTTCTCAAAGCTTCAAAGCAATTTTTTATTTTGGGGAGCATTCCTTCATTTATAATTCTTTCTTTTTTTAAATATTCGTATTGTTTTAAATTGATTAATGGAATGACCGAATCTTCATCCATTAGTTTTTTGAGAACTCCTTTTTTTTCAAAACAATAACTTAAGGTTACTTCAAAATACACTGACATTGATGAGGCAATTTCGGCAGCTATGGTGTCCGCGTTTGTGTTTAGTAATTGACCATTCTTGTCATGAGTAACAGCACAACACACAGGTGTTATCTTTTGATTTAATAATAAATTAAATAGAGCTGAATTCACGGAAATAATATCTCCTACAAAACCAAAGTCAATAGGTTTTGAGGATCGTTTTTTTGCCACTACACTATTACCATCTGCACCCGTAAGTCCCAAGGAATCACAGTTGTATGATTGTAGAAGTGCAACAATGGTTTTGTTTAATTTCCCTGCATACAACATGCTAATGATTTCTAAATTTGCCTTATCTGTTACACGTCTTCCTTCTATAATTTGAACTGGAATATTGAGCTTGTGTGCCATTTGTGTAGCTTCTTTTCCACCGCCATGAACCAAAATTTTAGCTCCTCTAATTTTAGTAAAATCAACTAAAAAATCATTGAGTGATTCACGATTTTCAATAACATTACCTCCTACTTTGACTACCTGCAACTTATCCATTTTCTAAAATTTTCTTCAAAACTACTTGAGTAGCAAAGGTTCTATTATTTGCTTGTTCAATCACTAATGAATTTGGGCTGTCAAGTACATCATCAGAAACAACAATATTTCTTCGAATTGGTAAACAATGCATAAATTTTGCATTATTTGTTTTTTTCATCTTTTCACTAGTTATCATCCATTGAGGATCGGTTCGTAATATTTTTCCATAATCTGAATAAGAAGACCAGTTTTTTGCATAAACAAAGTCTGCATCCTTCAAAGCTTCTTCTTGATTGAAAATCAAAGGAGTTTTTTTTGTAATTGCTGGATTTAATTCATAACCTTCGGGTTGAGCAATCACAAAATCAGCATCCAATTGTTGTGTCATTCTAATAAATGAATTTCCAACTGCATGGGGCAGTGCTTTTGGATGAGGAGCCCAAGTCAAAACAATTTTGGGTCTTTTTTTACTTTGATGTTCTTTAATTGTAATGGCATCAGCTAAAGCTTGTAAAGGATGGGCAGTTGCACTTTCCATATTTACTACAGGAATACTTGCGTACTTAGCAAAATTTTGTAATACTTTTTCTGCTTCATCACTTTCTTTATCATTTAGAGATGCAAAAGCTCTTATAGCAATAATATCACAATATTGAGAAACTACAGCAGCAGCTTCTTTTATGTGTTCAGAACGTAATCCACTCATTTGGGTTCCATCATTAAATTCTAGTGCCCAGGCCTCGTTTGAAAAATTCATAATCATATTATGTATTCCAAGATAATGTGCTGCTTTTTGAGTGCTTAAGCGTGTACGTAAACTCGGATTAAAAAACAACATACCAAGTGTTTTCTTTTTTCCAAGAGCCTCAAATTGAAAAGGATTTTTTTTTAATTCTATTGAATCTATAACAGCATCATCTAAATTTGGGAGGTCCTTTAATGTTAAAAATTGTTTCATAGATAGTGATTAATAGTTGGTGTCTTTATTTTTTAAAACAATTATTAAAGCATCAAAAAAGGTATCAAAATGTTTCTCTTTTATGGTCAAAGGCGGTAAAATTCTAATAAGTTTTTTATTACTGCTTCCCCCCGTGAAAATTTTGTGGTTATAAATAAGTTCTTTTCTGAGATCTGCTACTTCAAAATCAAATTCTAAACCAAGCATTAAACCTCTTCCTTTTATTTTTAAAAGATGCGGTAGTCCTTTAGCTTTAGTTCTGAAATAATTTTCTAAAGCAACTGCTTTTTCTTGCAATCTTTCTTCTTGTAAAACTTCTAAAACCGCTAAAGATGCACTACATGCAAGATGATTTCCTCCAAAGGTAGTTCCTAACATTCCATATTTGGCCTTAATATCTGGACCTACCAGGATACCTCCAATTGGAAAACCATTTCCCATTCCTTTAGCCATTGTAATAATATGCGGACTAATATTGTACTTCTGGAAGGAGAAAAAAGTACCCGTTCTTCCAAAACCAGCTTGGACTTCGTCTGCAATTAGACAACTACCAAATTTTTTACATAAACGTTCCATAGTTAAAACGAATCCTTCAGAAGGTTGGTCCAATCCACCAACTCC
>JABGXI010000003.1:0-7734 GCA_018675855.1 Flavobacteriaceae bacterium
AGATTTACCTACACCAGGCTCACCAATTAAAAGCGGATTATTTTTCTTTCTCCTACTTAATATTTGAGAAACTCGTTCAATTTCTTTTTCCCTACCAACAACAGGGTCTAATTTATCTTGTTCTGCCAGTACAGTGATGTCACGACCAAAGTTGTCTAGAACAGGTGTTTTTGATTTCTTTTTATTTTTAGGGTCAGAAGTAGGAGTAAATAAATTGTCTTTATCTTCTCCTTCATTACTTTTTTCATCAGGAAAAGATGCAGCCTCAATGTCTTGGTATTTATCTGTATCATTAGCCATCATTAGCTTGAATTGTTCTTTTACAACATCATAATCCACATTTAATTTTGTCAATAACTTTGTTGTTGGATCATTTTCATTTCTAAGAATACAAAGCAATAAATGCACAGTATTAATCAATTCGCTTTGAAACAGCTTAGCCTCTAAAAAAGTTGTTTTTAGAGCTCGTTCTGCCTGTCTTGTTAAATGAAGATTTTTTTTATCATTAAGTAGTTGCGTATTGTTAAGTGCAGCAGGATTTAGTATTTCAACTTTACGTCTTAATTCCTCTAGGTTAACTTCAATAGCGTTAAAAATATCAATTGCTTTTCCTCCACCATCTCTTAAAATCCCAAGCATTAAATGTTCGGTACCAATAAAACTGTGGCCCAAGCGAAGTGCTTCTTCTTTACTGAACGCAATAACGTCTTTTACACGGGGTGAAAAATTATCATCCATTTTTTTTTTTTTTTATTATATACTTCAAAAAGTAGACCAATGTTTAATGCTCTATGCTAATAGACAAAAAATTATTAAGACTTCAAAAGGCTAGCGCTAAATATTTATCAAAAAAAGGAATAAATTTAGTGTTGATAATTTTAATAATTATCAGGCTATAATATGCTGAATTTTGTGTTGTGTTTCCTTATTTTAGCGTTAATATAAATATATTGTATGAGCGAAATAGATAAGATAATTCCAATAAATATTGAGGATGAAATGAAGTCGGCTTACATTGATTATTCGATGTCTGTCATAGTGTCACGTGCCTTGCCTGATGTTAGAGACGGTTTAAAACCCGTTCATCGTCGTGTTCTTTTTGGAATGCATGAACTTGGTATTCGTTCTAATACAGCATATAAAAAATCTGCACGAATTGTTGGAGAAGTTTTGGGTAAGTATCATCCCCATGGTGATAGTTCTGTTTATGACACTATGGTGCGTATGGCACAAGAGTGGAGTTTACGATATTTATTGGTTGACGGTCAAGGTAATTTTGGATCTGTAGACGGAGATAGTCCAGCTGCGATGAGATATACAGAGGCACGTATGCGTAAAATTTCTGAAGATTTAATGGCAGATATTGATAAGGAAACAGTTGACTTACAATTAAATTTTGATGATACTTTAAAAGAACCAACTGTTTTACCTACACGCGTCCCTAATTTATTAATAAATGGAACTTCTGGAATTGCCGTAGGAATGGCAACCAACATGCCACCCCACAATTTGACAGAGGTAATAAATGGAACCATTCAATTTATCAATGATAATGACATCACCATTGAACAATTAATACAAACAATTAAAGCCCCTGATTTTCCTACGGGAGGAACTATATATGGCTATGAAGGGGTTCGAGAGGCTTTTCTCACCGGAAGAGGACGAGTAGTTATTAGAGCTAAAGCTAATATTGAAGAGGTTAAGGGTCGTGAATGCATTATTGTTACCGAAATTCCATATCAAGTTAACAAAGCTGAAATGATTCGTAAGACCGCAGAGATGGTCAATGACAAAAAAATCGAAGGTATTAGTTCCATTCGTGATGAATCAGATAGAAATGGCATGCGTGTGGTTTATATCCTAAAGCGAGATGCCATTCCTAATATTGTTTTAAATAAACTTTATAAATATACTGCCCTACAATCTTCTTTTAGTGTTAACAACATTGCCTTGGTGAAAGGTCGTCCTCAGTTGTTGAATCTTAAAGAAATGATTCTTCATTTTGTTGAGCACCGACATGATGTAGTTGTAAGAAGAACTAAATTCGAACTTCGAAAAGCAGAAGAACGAGCTCATATTTTAGAAGGATTAATAATTGCTTCAGACAATATTGATGAAGTAATTACCATTATTAGAGCATCTGATAGTCCAGATTTAGCGCGTGAAAATTTAATTAAACGTTTTGAGCTTTCTGAAATTCAGGCTAAAGCCATTGTTGAAATGCGTTTGAGACAACTTACTGGTCTTGAACAAAATAAACTTCGTTCGGAATTCGAAACTCTATTACTTACTATTTCAAATTTAAAGGACATTTTAGACAAAAAAGATCGAAGAATGAACATAATTAAAGATGAGCTGCTTGAGATAAAAGAAAAGTATGGAGATGAGCGACGCTCAATAATAGAATATGCTGGAGGAGAATTTAGTATGGAAGATATGATTCCAGATGACAATGTAGTCATAACTATTTCTCATGCAGGATACATTAAAAGGACTCCTTTAACAGAGTATAAGACACAAAATAGAGGAGGGGTTGGTCAAAAAGCATCAACTACCCGAGATGAAGACTTCCTTCAAGATTTATTTGTTGGAACCAATCACCAGTATATGTTGTTTTTCACCCAAAAGGGGAAATGTTTTTGGATGCGTGTCTATGAAATACCTGAAGGTTCAAAAACAGCCAAGGGACGTGCCATTCAGAATTTGATTAATATTGAGCAAGATGATAAAGTTCAGGCTTTTATTTGCACTCAGGATTTAAAGGATGAAGAATACATAAATAATCATTATGTAATAATGGCCACTAAGAAAGGACAGGTGAAGAAAACTTCTTTAGAACAATATTCACGTCCTCGAGCAAATGGAATAAACGCTATTACCATCAAAGACGATGATGAACTTTTAGAGGCTAAATTAACCAACGGTAACAGTCAGGTCATGTTGGCCGTTAAATCAGGAAAAGCTATTCGTTTTGAAGAAAGTAAAACACGACCAATGGGTCGAGGTGCTTCAGGAGTTCGTGGAATTACTTTAGCAGATGAAAAAGATGAAGTGGTAGGAATGATTGCCGTAAATGATATGGAAGCAAATATATTGGTAGTTTCAGAAAATGGCTATGGAAAACGCTCAAGTTTAGAGGATTATAGAATTACAAATCGAGGTGGAAAAGGGGTAAAAACAATCTCAATCACTGAAAAAACAGGTAAGTTAGTTTCTGTTAAAACTGTTACAGATACTGATGACCTTATGATTATAAATAAGTCAGGGATTGCTATACGAATGGAAGTAGCTAGCCTCAGGGTAATGGGGAGGGCAACACAAGGAGTTCGTTTAATTAATTTAAAAGGGGATGATACTATTGCTGCAGTTGCAAAAGTGATGAAAGATGACGAACCTATAGAAGAAGTTCCTAATACTGAAACTGATGATGGCACTATTATTGAATAATATTTTTAAACAATTATAACTATACAATGAAAAAACACATAACCTTAATTTTTATTTTATTTGTCACTTTTTCTTTTGGACAGAAAAAAGAGATTAAAAAAGCAACTAAATTATTTAATGCTGGAGATGTTCAAGGAGCAACAGATTTATTGGAGTCTAGTGCTTCTTTATTTGATGCTTCAGACCCTAAAACCTTAAATAAAAAGACTTATTTAGAAGCACAAATTGATCAAGCAAACAAAAATTTTTCTGCTGCTTTCGAAAAATTTACTGCCTTTAAAGCTGCTGATGGGATTAATACTAATTATGACAATCAATTGCAGATATTAACTTCAGATATCGTTAATAGCGCTATTGAAGATAATGCTGAAAAACGTTTCAGTGAAGCAGCAGTTAAATTATATCTGGCATACCAAGTAAATCCTGAAGTTAACAAAGATTATTTGTATTATGCAGCTTCTAGTTCTGTGAATGCGAGTGAATTTGAAATCGCTTTATCATATTATTTAAAGTTAAAAGAAATTAATTATGATGGAATTACAAAACAATATTTAGCTAAATCCGTTAAAACAGGAGAAGATGTTGAGCTAAGTGAATCTGAATTTAATCTTTTTAAAAAAACAAAAGAATATACAGATTTTAGAGAAGAAAATACTGAATCAAAGCTTCCTGAAATCATAAAAAATATCGCTTTAATATATGTTCAGTTAGGTGATAATGAAAAAGCAATGTCAGCAGTTCAAGAGGCAAGAAAAGATGATCCAAAAGATTTAAATCTTATTTTATCAGAAGCAAATCTTTATCTTGGTTTAAATCAAAATGATCGTTTTGAGAGTTTAATGAAGCAGGCTATTGAACAAGATCCAAATAATGCAACTCTTTATTATAATATTGGTGTGGTAAATGCAAAAGCTGGTAACGTAGTAAGCGCTAGGGAATATTATGAAAAAGCAATTGAACTTGATGAAAATTTTGATTCAAGTTATTTAAATTTAGTTTCCCTTATTTTAGAAGCTGAAAGTCCAATTAGAGAAGAGATGGAAGGATTAGGGCGAAGCTCTGCAGATAATAAACGTTACAATGATTTGACTAAAAAACTTGACGATCTTTATAAAGAATGTGTTCCTATATTAGAAAAACTTATTTCAATAAGTCCAGAAAATGAGGGTGCAATCAATACTTTGATGAATATTTATGGAACTTTAGGAAATACTGAAGGATACAAGAAAATGAAAATATTATTAGAATAATAATTAATTTTCTAATAATATAAAAAAACCCTCTGTTTGAGGGTTTTTTTATATTATTTTTTTCATTATCCTCAGTTTGTGAGAGTGTTGTTGAGTCTTAATATTATAGATGCCAGTTTGATCTACTCGATCAATTCTAACATTGCCATGGGCATGTAAAATATGATGATTTTCAAGAAGTAATCCAACATGTATTATATTTCCATCGTCATCATCAAAGAATGCGAGGTCACCAGGCTCACTTTCATCAATAAAACTGAGAGTTTCACCAAGTAATGACTGTTGTGATGCATCTCTTGGGATATTGTAACCATTAATTCTATAGGTCATTTGGGTAAGTCCAGAGCAATCGATCCCCATGGGAGTTTTTCCACCCCATAAATATGGAGCGTTTAAGTACAAAGAAGCTATTTTGAGTAAGTTGCTTTTTTCTTTTTTGCCAGTAGTATGAGATCCTTCATAGGTATGTTTTAAAAAAGAACAGGCCTTCACATTACTTCCTAATACCAAAGATATTAATTCATTGTTTTGAGTTTCCAAATAATCAATAAGTTGTGTTGCATAACTTGGGGCTTCTACTCCCACTTTTTTTGCAATGGACCCTTCGATTTTATGGCTTTGCTTATTGTCAATCCATCCAGTATAGGAATCTATAAGAGTAGAAATTTGAAGCCAATCTTTTTTAGTTCCAATAATCTTGAAACAATCACCATAGAGAAGTTGTGAGACCATTTCACTCCGGTGGTCATTTTCTTTTCGCATCGGAACTATACTTATATTACAAATGCCGTATTCCAAAATATTTTTTTAAAAAAAACTAGTTACACACTTTAGTGAAATACAAAAATAAGGATTTTAAGTCCTTAAAACATTGAACTGCTATCAAAATAGCCAACTTCACAATTAGATTGTGTAGTTTTGAAAACAAATAATAGCAGTGAAGTCCTTTTGGAAATATATAATATCGAAACAAAACTTAATATATAAGTCCTTACTTATATTATCTAGTTCAATTCTGATTTTATATCTTTTTCCTTTAGGAGGTCAATTTAAATACGAGTTTCAAAAAGGAAGGGCATGGCAATATCCATCATATTTCGCACCTTTTGAGTTTTCTATATTAAAGTCAGAAGAAGAAATAAAAGTAGACAGAGAGGAAGCTTTAAGATCATTAAAACCTTATTTGAGAAGTGATCTTAATATTAAGGGAGCAGTTCTGAGTAGATATTCAAATGAATTTATCCGATTTTTCAATGACATAGATAATCCTATTATTTCTGATAGTCTTTATCATTTTGGTGAAGCTGTTTTGAATAGAATATATGAATATGGAGTTTTACCACCAAATTATATTCACCAGGGGAATACCTCAATACTTCTTATTGAAGATAATATTGAAACTTCCCTAACTGTTGATCAATTATTTAAGTCTGATACTCTTTTTGAAAAATTATCTTTGTGGCTCTCTGATTCAGAATATTTAATCTATAAAGAAGCATTTAAAAATCTCTTTTTTGAACTAATAACGCCAAATATTTTCCCTGATAAAACGTTTGGAAAAAATGCAGAAAAAGAAGCATTAAATAACCTATCCTTGTCTAGAGGGGTCATTTCAGAGGGTGAATTAATTATAGCTGAAGGAGAAGCGGTGGATAATAAAAATTTTGAAGTTTTAAGCTCTCTTCGAAAAGAATTTTCATTACAAAAAGAGGATGATCAAAATTCAATATGGGTATTAGGAGGCTATTCTATTTTAATTTTATTGACTTTCTCCTTACTTCTTCTGTTTTTAGATAAGTATCGTCCCTCCATTTTTGTTAACAATAGAAAGTTGACATTTATCTTTTTCAATATAGTTTTTGTTATAGTGGCAACTACTTTAATTATAAAATATGATACTGCTTATGTTTTTGCAATGCCACTGTGTATACTTCCTCTAATTATCAAAGCTTTTTTTGATGCGCGCTTAGGACTTTTTACCCACGTACTTACCGTATTATTAATAGGTTTTTTAGTTCCTAATAGTTTTGAATTTGTATTTCTTCAAATTCTTGCTGGAATAATTACCATTCAAACTGTCACTAGACTTTACAAGCGTGCTAATTTGTTCATTTCTGTTGGTCAAATTGTATTAGTTTACTTGATAGGTTATGTCGCATTTACTACTATACAAGAAGGTTCTTTATTGAAAATTGATTTTGGTATCCTAGCCTTGTTTTTATTGAACGGTTTATTAATGCTTTTCGTTCAACCCTTAATTTATATTTACGAAAAAATATTCGGCTTGGTTTCAGATGTGTCACTCTTAGAACTTTCAGACACTAATTCAAGATTGCTAAAAGAACTTTCAGACAAGGCTCCAGGTACTTTTAATCACTCTCTTCAAGTTGCTAACCTGGCAGAAGCTGCAGCTAATGAAATTGGGGCTAATACACTTTTGGTTCGAGTGGGTGCGTTATACCATGATATAGGTAAATTAAAGAATCCTGCATACTATTCTGAAAATCAAATTGGAATGGTTTCTCCTCATGATGAATTATCTCCTAAACAGAGTTCTAAGATTATTATTGATCATGTATTAGATGGAATTAATATAGCTCAAAAAAATAATATTCCAGATAGAGTAATCGATTTTATAAGAACTCACCATGGTACTTCTTTGGTATATTTTTTTTACAAAAAACAAGAGGAATTGGATGGCGAAAACATCAATGTAAAAGATTTTCAATATCATGGTCCAAAGCCTTTTTCAAAAGAAACGGTAATTTTAATGATGGCAGATTCTGTAGAAGCTGCCTCTAAAAGCTTAAAAAGTCCTGATGTTGATCAATTGCACGAATTTATTGAGAAAATAATTGATGGTAAAATGAAGGAACAACAATTTAATGCCTCTAATATTACTTTATCCGAAATAGAAAAAGTTAAAAAAGTCTTATTCAAAAAATTAATTAATGTTTATCAGCTTAGGGTAGAATACCCTGAATAATTATAATAAAAAAGATTGTTTTGTTATTAAGGAACACTTACTTTTGCA
>JABGXI010000004.1:0-12056 GCA_018675855.1 Flavobacteriaceae bacterium
AGAAGCTACTAGTTTTTTAATCTATCAAATAAACTAAAGTGTTGTGTTTATAAATGAAGCGTCAAAAAGAAGAGCCAAATGATGTTTTAATTTATCTTGAACTTCTTTCATGGGAATTTTTTTTCCTAATTCTTTTGCCATAGAAGTAACACCTTTTCCTTTTATCCCACATGGTATGATGTGGTCAAAATAGGATAAATCTGTCGTTACATTTAAGGCAAATCCGTGCATGGTGACCCAGCGACTTGCGCGAACACCCAAAGCACATATTTTTCGAGCAAAAGGAGTTTCAGCATCTAACCAAACACCCGTTTCTCCTTTACTAATAGAAGCTTTTATATCATATTCAGATAAAGTGTTAATTACAGCTTGTTCTAAAAAACGCAAATATTTATGTATATCTGTAAAAAAATTATCTAAATCAAAAATTGGATAGCCTACAATTTGACCAGGTCCATGATAGGTAATATCCCCTCCTCTATTAGAGGCAAAGTATTCTATTCCTTTTTCTTTAAGACCTTTTTTGTCTAATAATAAATGTTCACTTTTTCCGCTTTTTCCTAATGTAAATACAGGAGCATGCTCTACCCATAACAAATAATTGTTTGTTAATTGATGTTTACCATTTGTTCTATTTTTTCGTTTAAGGGAGATAATATGATTAAATAATTTTTCCTGAATAGTAAGAGCCTCCTTATAGGGAGAATGACCCAAATCAATTACAGCCACTTTTTTGTTTTTAATATTCATTTAATGTTAAAGATTTGAAGACCATCGCTTTGGATTATTTAGTATAACAAGTGCTGCAATTACTCCAGGAACCCATCCGCAAAGAGTTAAAATAAAAACAATTATAATAGAACCACACCCTTGGTCAATTACTGCTAAAGGTGGAAAAACTATTGATAATAAAACACGGAAAAAATTCATTACTAATAACTCAATCACAAAGATATAAAATTTGACTTCCCAGATTTTTTTAGTCTGTGTATCTTTACAGTAAAATTTACCAAATGGCAAAGCTTTCTGAACAGGAACTGATTCGCAGAGAAAAACTTGAAGAATTAAAAAAAATAGGGGTAAATCCCTATCCTGCCGAACAATTTCATGTAGACTTCTACGCAAGTGATCTTCCAGAAAACTATTCTGAAGGAAAAAAAGTAATTATAGCCGGAAGACTTATGTCGCGGAGAATTCAAGGAAAAGCAAGCTTTGCAGAACTTTTAGATAGCACTGGAAGGGTTCAGATTTATTTTAATCGAGATGAGATTTGTGATGGAGAAGATAAGAGCTTGTATAATGAAGTTTATAAAAAACTATTAGATATTGGAGATATTATTGGAATTGAAGGAACTCTTTTTACAACAATGGTTGGACAACAAACTGTTAAGGTGACAAAATTTACTCTTTTAAATAAAGCCTTAAAACCACTGCCTCTTCCAAAAACAGATCCTGAAGGCAATGTTTATGATGAATTTAATGATCCCGAATTGAGATATCGTCAACGGTATGTGGATTTAATTGTTAATCCACAAGTGAAAAATACCTTTTTACAGCGTTCTAAAATCACTACAACTATGCGGGATTTTTTAAGCCAAAAAGGATATTTAGAAGTTGAAACCCCAATTCTACAACCTATTCCTGGAGGGGCTACTGCAAGACCATTCATAACACATCATAATGCACTTAATACTCATCTGTACCTTCGTGTTGCAAATGAATTATATTTAAAAAGATTAATTGTTGGTGGTTTTGAGGGAGTATTTGAGTTTGCTAAAGACTTTCGAAATGAAGGAATGGACCGAACACATAATCCTGAGTTTACAGTTATGGAGCTCTATGTAGCCTACAAAGATTATTTCTGGATGATGGAAACAACTGAGGCTTTACTTGAAAAAATTGCTGTGGAAGTTCATGGCACTCCATTAATTCCAGTTGGGAAACACAGCATTGATTTTAAAGCTCCATACCCAAGGGTTCCTATTCTCGAGGCTATACAAACACATACAGGTATTGATCTTTCTGAAATGAATGAAAATCAACTCAGAGAAAGCGCAAAAAAATTAGGCCTTGAAGTTGATGAAACTATGGGTGAAGGAAAACTTATTGATGAGATTTTTGGGGAGAAATGTGAACACCATTATGTTCAGCCTACCTTTATTACTGATTATCCTAAATCTATGAGTCCATTAACTAAAGAACATCGGGACAATCCAAAACTTACAGAACGTTTTGAATTATTGGTCAATGGAAAAGAGTTGGCAAATGCTTATTCAGAATTAAATGACCCAATAGACCAACGAGAGCGTTTTGAGGCACAGCTTGCCTTGAGTGAAAAGGGTGATGATGAAGCAATGTTTATTGATCAAGATTTTCTAAGAGCACTAGAGTATGGTATGCCCCCTACTTCTGGTATTGGAATTGGAATTGATCGTTTAGTCATGCTTATGACAAACAACAGTTCAATACAAGAGGTGTTATTTTTTCCACAGATGAAACCTGAAAAACAAACAGTTGATTTGACGGAAGAAGAGAAGAAAATACTCCAATTGATTAAAAAAGGTGAATCCTCTCTACTTGTTGATCTAAAAACAGCCAGTGGTTTGAGTAACAAGAAATGGGATGTCTCTATTAAAGGATTAACACAAAAGAAGCTAGTGAAAGTTGTAAAAAATGAATCAGGTTTATTTATTGAATTTTTCAAATAACTGATTTTTCTTAATCTTCTTAATTAGAGAGAGATAATTAAATCTTATGGACTATTTTTTTTAGAGCCTCAATAGTAAAATCTATATCTTCATTGGAAAGTGCATCATTTAAAAAATAACTTTCAAAAGCACTTGGTGGTAGGTAAATTCCCTCTTTTAACATTCCATGAAAATAATTATTAAAATGTTGGTTATTTCCTTTAACGGCTGTTTCAAAATCAAATACCTCTTTATCGGTAAAGTGCAATGAAATCATTGAACCTACACGATTGATTTTATGCGGTATATTTTCTTTTTCTAAAACAGATGTTAAACCTTTGTGAAGGTATTCAGTTTTAGTGGCTAATCGGTCAAAAATAGTAGCATCTTCTTTTAAAGCAGTTAACATAGTAAATCCAGCGGCCATCGCAAGTGGATTTCCACTTAAAGTCCCTGCTTGATATACTGGCCCTTCAGGAGCCAAATGTGACATAATCTCATTTTTAGCAGCAAAAGCACCTACAGGTAATCCTCCACCCAATACTTTTCCAAATGTTACAATGTCTGCTTTTATTCCTAAAAGCTCTTGAGCTCCACCTTTTGCTAAACGAAAACCAGTCATTACCTCATCAAATATGAAGAGTGCGTTATTTTTATCACAAAGGGAACGGAGGCCTTCTAAAAAACCATAAGCTGGAGAAATACATCCCATATTACCAGCCACAGGTTCTATAATTATAGCAGCTATTTCTTCCGGATATTCATTAAAAAGTTTTGCGACTGCCTCTAAATTATTATACGGAGCTAAAAGTGTATCTTTTGCTGTACCTTTTGTAACACCTGGACTACTGGGACTTCCGAAAGTGACAGCCCCACTCCCTGCTTGAATCAAAAAAGCATCTGAATGTCCGTGATAACAACCAGTAAACTTGATTATTTTTTCGCGATTTGTTACACCTCGTGCCAATCGAACTGCACTCATACAGGCTTCTGTCCCAGAATTAACAAAACGAATTTTATCAATATTAGGCACCATATCTATTGCAAGTTCAGCAATTTGTGTTTCAAGTGCGGTAGGCATTCCAAAAGAAGTTCCAAGATCAGCACGAGATTTTACTGCATTTATTACAGGATCATATGCATGCCCTAAAATCATTGGACCCCAACTGGATATATAATCAATTAATTTATTTCCATCAACATCATATAGATAAGCTCCTTTAGCTCGCTCCACAAAAACAGGAGTTCCACCAACGGCTTTAAACGCTCGAACAGGTGAATTAACACCTCCCGGAATAACAGCTTGGGCAGATTTAAAAAGCTTACTACTTCTTTTATATTGCATCATTTTAGAGATTGGAGACGTTTAATATTTGACCTAAATAAATAGTATTGTCTTTAATTTTATTTAATTTAACAAGTTGATCTATAGAAATAGTATACTTTTTTGAAACTGAATAAAGGGTATCCCCTTTTTTTACTATGTATACAGCTCTAGAGGAAGGTTTGTTTTTTTCTTTTGAATTCTGTCTAATTTTTTTATTTTTTTTAATATCAAAACGGGTTAAATCAAATCGTTCAATTAAGTTAATTAATTTATCTGGATACTTAGGATCAGTTGCATAACCTGCTTTTTTGAGGCCTTTTGCCCAACCTTTATAATCATTAGTTTTTATATTAAATAAAAAGTCATACCGACTTCGGGTAGTTAGAAAAAGAGAATGATCTCTATAAGAAGTTACAGGATCTGTGTAGACACGGAAGCATTCCCCTTTTTCATCATCATCGTGATATATTCTTTTACCCTCCCAATCACTATGACATTTAATTCCAAAGTGATTGTTCCCTTTTAATGCCAAACGCCCATATCCAAAACCAGACTCTAAAAGTCCTTGAGCTAATGTGATGCTTGCAGGTATTTTATATTTATACATTTCCGATTTTGCAATAGGTCCAAATTTTTCAATATATATTACTATTTTTTCTTCTGTTGTTATTGTGTTTATTGATTTTTTTGTAGTTTTTTTTTGTACAACATTATTAATCGTTCCTTTTTCAGAAGAGATAGGCACCTGCTCTCTTATCACTACCTTTCTGGAAGAACCACAAGAACTTATTAGTACAAATAAACTTAAAAATGCGATTTTTAGCCATATAGTATAGTCGGGTGACCTTTTTTCTGAAGTTGAGTATTCATTCCCTGCAAACCTTGAAGTCCTCCAGTATGGATAATCAATATTTTTTTTCCCCATGGCCACTTGTTTTTTTTAATTAGGTCAAAAATACCAAAAACCATCTTTCCAGTATAAATTGGATCCAATGGAATTTTATATTGTTGATAAAAATCGTTCATAAAAGAAATTAAATTCGGCTTTATTTTGGCATAACCTCCAAATGTATAGCCATTCTCTATAAACCAATTATTTTTATTTGTTAATTCTTCTATAGTTTGAACTATTTCAGTATTGTTTAATGCATTAAAACCTATGAGATTTTGATTATAATTACTAGAATTTACAAGCCCCGCTAAAGTTCCACCTGTTCCAACACTAGAGCAAATAACATCAAAATCATGGTCTTCGGATTCAAGAATTTCTAGACATCCTTTTACTGCAAGTGGCTCGGTTCCACCCTCAGGAATAATTCTCAACCCTAGCATTTTGTTCATTAGCTTGCTGACAATTGGAGCCTGCTCTTTTTGAGTATAAATATCTCTAGATACACAATGTAACTCCATTCCTTGTGTTACACAGTAATTCAAAGTGGCACTTTCATTAATTTTTCTTTCCCATTCGTCACCTCTAACTATTCCAATCGTATGAACTCCATTATTCTTTCCAGCATAAGCAGTTGCTGCCAGATGATTTGAAAAGGCACCGCCAAATGTTAATAGTGCAGACACCTCTTTCTCTTTAATTTCTTGAAAAATATATTTTAACTTTCTAAACTTGTTTCCAGACACTCTTGGGTGTATTAAATCCTCTCGTTTAATTACAATTTTATGGCCAAGAAAAAGATCAAGTGACTGGTTTATAGTACTTTTGAAAGAATCAAAAATTTGCATGCCTAAAAATACATTAAAATGTCGCTAAGTTCAATACCTCCCATTGAAGAAGAAGATTATTATTTAACAACTGAAGGTTTTAAGGTATTTACAGAGAAATACCACTTAAAAAGAGGATCTTGTTGTCAAAGTAATTGCAGACATTGTCCTTACGGATTCGATTCCAAAACAGTTCAATAGTTAGGCATGATTTTTGGTCTTATAATATTTTAAAATCTATAATCATGAAACATTCTATTTCTAGTTTTGCTTTTTTATTTTTTATGTCCTGCTCTTCCATTCAGATATTTTCTGATCATGACTCAAGCGTAGACTTTTCTGAGTATAAAACTTTCGCATATTTTAAAACTGAAATTGATCAAGTTAATATTTCTGATTTGGATAAGCGTAGAATTCTTAAAGCATTAGATTATCAAATGAGTTCAAAAGGGCTTTCTAAGTCTGAAACTCCTGACCTATTAATTGGTTTTACAACAAGTGCTAAAGAAAAAATTTATGTTAATACTTCGCAATTTTGGGGTTGGGGGTTTAGTCCTTGGTTTTGGGGAGGTCCAAATTTTAATAGCGTAAGTTCTAGAACAGAGGGTACTCTTTACATCAATATTATTGATTCTGCAACCAAGCAATTAGTTTGGCAAGGAAAAGGAAGAGGGGGTATTCAAGAAAATTTAAAAAATCGAGATGATAAGATTGCCTTTTTTGTTCATGAAATTATGACGAACTATCCCCCGACTAAAGAATAATTAATTGATACAGATATTTTCAGCTGCTTTAATTGCTTCCTGAATTCCTGCTATATTTTTTCCTCCAGCAGTTGCATAAAAAGCCTGTCCACCTCCACCACCTTGGATGAATTTTCCCAGAATTTTAATAATGGTGACAGCATTTTTACCATCATTAGCAACTAGGTCTTTAGAGATATAACAACTTAGTAAAGGTTTACCTGTTTTTTGGGAAGCAAAAACAATAATAGCACTCTCAAGGGGAGTTCCCATTTCAAATGCTAAATCTTTCATTCCTTGAGCATCTAAATCAACTTCACAAGCAAGAAACTTAATTTCTTTTATCGTTTTAATTTTTTTTGAAAGAGTTTCCTTTAGCACCTGTGCTTTTAACTTAGATAAGGCCGTTAACTCTTTCTTTAATTCAATATTTTCGGCCTGTAATGATTTTATTGCCTTGATCGGATCTTGTGCTTGTCTTAAAAGCAGATTTAAATCTTCCAATAATGCTGATTGGTCTTCAAAGTGATTTTTTACGGCATCTCCTGTAATTGCCTCAATTCTCCGAATTCCTGAAGCTACTGCCCCTTCAGATATTATTTTAAAATGCCAAATATCAGAAGTATTGGAAACATGAGTACCTCCACATAATTCTATAGATTGTCCAAAACGAATAGTTCGAACTGTATCTTCATATTTTTCACCAAACAGTGCTATGGCACCTGATTTAATTGCTTTTTGATAAGGAGTGTTTCTTCCTTCTTCCAGGGGTATATTCTCCTGTATTCTTGCGTTAACAAACTTTTCTACTGCTTTAATTTCATCAGAAGTAACTTTAGTGAAATGTGAAAAATCAAAACGGAATACTCCAGAATGAACCATGGATCCTTTTTGTTCTACATGAGTCCCTAAAATTGACCGTAATGCTTGGTGCATTAAATGTGTTGCTGAGTGATTCCTTGAAGTTCGGCTACGTTTTTTATTGTCCACTACAGCCGTAAAGATATCTTCTAGTTTGTCAGGTATATTTTTTGTTTGATGGACAATTAAGTTATTTTCTTTCTTGGTGTCTAAAATATAATATATATCCCCGTTACTTGCTTGTAAATATCCTTTGTCCCCAACTTGACCTCCTCCTTCAGGATAAAAAGGAGTGAGGTTAAATACTAATTGATAAAAATCACCTTTTTTGGCAGTGGTCATTTTTCGAAATCTTGTAAGCTTTACTTGTGAACTTAAATGGTCATAGCCTATAAATTCTTCTAAATTGTCTTCCATTAAAATAGTCCAATCTCCTGCTTTTGAGGAAGCTGCTGATCGTGATCGTGTTTTTTGAATGTCCATTGCCTCATCAAATCCTTCTTTATCGATAATAAAGCCACGTTCGCTTGCAACTAAGGAAGTTAAATCGAATGGAAATCCAAAAGTATCATATAGCTCAAAAGCTTTGCTTCCTTGAATCTTTTTAGATTTGGAATTAGAGAGAATTGTTTCTAACAAATAAAGTCCTTGATCTAAAGTTTTTAAAAAGGAGTTTTCTTCTTCTCTAATTACATTAAAGGCAAGTTGATTTTCTTTAATTAATTCCGGGAATACAGAACCCATCTGTTCAGACAATGTTTTAACTAATCTGTATATAAAAGGTTTTTTTTGATCTAGAAAAGTAAATCCATAACGGATTGCTCTGCGTAAAATTCTTCTAATAACATAACCTGCTCCATTGTTACTAGGTAACTGACCATCTGCTATTGCAAAATATACTGTCCGCAAATGGTCTGCAATTACTCTGATTGCCCTGTCTATATTTTCTGAAACACCATATTTAGAATTTGTTAGAGTTTCAATTTCTCTAATTAGGGGTGTAAAAACATCGGTATCGTAATTTGAGGTAGTGTTTTGAAGTACCATACAAAGACGTTCAAATCCCATACCTGTATCCACATGTTTTTGAGGTAATTTTTCTAAACTTCCATCAGCTTTTCTATTAAACTCTATAAAAACAAGATTCCAAACTTCAATAACTTGTGGATGGTCTTGGTTAACTAGATCAGAACCCTTTATTTTTGCTTTTTCTTCATCTGAACGAATATCCACATGAATTTCTGAGCATGGCCCACAAGGGCCTTGTTCTCCCATTTCCCAAAAATTATCATTTTTATTTCCTAATAAAATTCTTTCCTCGGGAAGAATGGCTTTCCAAAAATCATGAGCTTCCATATCACGATCGATACCCTCTTTTGGAGCACCTTCAAAAATAGTTACATAAAGTTTATTTGGATCAATTTTATAGACTTCCGTAAGCAACTCCCAAGCCCATTCTATTGCCTCTTTTTTGAAATAATCTCCAAAACTCCAATTTCCAAGCATTTCAAAAAAGGTGTGGTGATATGTGTCAATTCCAACTTCTTCAAGATCATTATGTTTTCCTGAAACACGTAAACATTTCTGGGTATCTGTTATTCTTTTTGAAGTAGGTTTTGCATTTCCTAAAAAGAATTCCTTGAAAGGGTTCATTCCTGCATTGGTAAACATAAGAGTTGGATCATTTTTAATAACCATAGGGGCAGATGGAACTACTTTATGGGTTTTACTAGCAAAAAAATTTAAAAACTCTTGTCTTACTTCATGAGACTTCATGCCTTACTTGTTTTATATAATGGAGGTTGTCCTGGGCGCAATCCTGTTAAATTTCAAATAGATCCAAATTATGTATATTTGTATTATATCATTCGATATATTAATGCAAAAGAAATGAAAATTTATAAAACTTTATGAGTAAAGTTAAATACTATTTCGATTCTGATACGTTATCATACAGACCTATTACATTAACTAATAAAAATCGTGTCTCAAGTTTCGTATTATTCATTCTTTCTTCTTTTCTTTTTGGTCTCTTTACGTTGTTGGTTTTACTCAATTCTGATTGGTTAAACACACCTTCAGAAATAGCTCAAAAAAGAGCTATTCAAAACTACGAATTACAGTTTGATATTTTAAACAAAAAATTATCTCAAGTTGAGGCTGTTGTTACTAATATGCAAGAGCGTGATAATAATCTATACCGTGTATATTTTGAGGCTAGTCCAATTCCAGAAGCACAAAGACTTGCTGGATTTGGAGGAGTAAATCGTTATAAAAATCTTGAAGGTTATGAAAATTCTGACTTGATTATAAATACTTCAAAACGTATAGATGTACTTACAAAACAAGCCGTAGTTCAATCAAAATCACTTGATGAAATCGAACAGTTGGCTCAAAATAAAGCAGCTTTAATCAATGCTATTCCATCTATTCAACCCATCAAAAACGAAAACCTCACGCGAATGGCTTCTGGATACGGTTATAGAAAAGATCCTTTTACAAAAAAACGCCGTTTTCACTGGGGAATGGATTTTACCGCTAAAAAAGGAACCCCTATCTACGCCACAGGAAACGGAGTGATAAAACGAGCTGATAATCGTTCTTCTGGTTATGGAAAACACATTCGAATAGATCATGGGTTTGGCTATGTAAGTTTATATGCACATTTGAATAAATACAATGCCCGAAGGGGTCAAACCGTAAAACGTGGAGACATTATTGGATATGTAGGAAACACAGGGCGTTCTGTAGGACCTCATCTTCACTATGAAATATTTAAAGACAACAAACGTATTAATCCTCTAAATTTTTATTACGGAAATCTTTCTCAAAAAGAATTTAATGCTTTGTTAACGATCGCTAAGCAAGAAAATCAATCCATGGATTAAAATGCACGTAAACCTCCCTGAAAAACTTTATTATTCGATTGGTGAGGTTGCAAAAGCATTTGATGTTAAGCCCTCACTGTTGCGCTTTTGGGAAAAAGAATTTAAAGAAATTCATCCGAAAAAAAAACAAAGTGGTACTCGAAAATACACTCCAGAAAATATTTTAACAATTCAATATATATATCACTTGGTTAAGGAAAAGGGATTGACATTACAAGGAGCTAAAAAACAATTAAATTTAAAAGCAAAAGATACTCCGAAAAAAGTACTTCTTTTTAAATTAGAGAAAATTAAAACCGATTTAGAACAGCTTCGTAAAAAACTTTAATTTTATTTTTTTCTGAAAAATATTTGAATCGGAATTCCATTGAAATCATATTCTTCGCGAAGTTTATTTTCTAAAAACCTTCTGTAAGGATCCTTTAAGTATTGTGGTAAATTACAAAAGAATGCAAACTGTGGATGTTTTGTTGGTAGTTGTGTGCAAAACTTAATTTTTACATATTTTCCTTTGTAAGCAGGAGGTGGTGTTTTCTCAATAATTGGTAACATTACGTTATTAAAAGCTTTAGTTGGAATGCGATGCGATCGATTTTTATAAACCTCTACTGCTGTTTCTATAGCCTTAAAAATTCGTTGCTTACTTAGAGAGGAAATAAAAACAATTGGTACGTCAACAAAAGGAGAAATTTCTTTACGAATCATTTCTTCGAAGGCTTTTGATGCATTGGTGTCTTTCTCAACCAAATCCCATTTATTCACTAAAATCACAATTCCTTTATTGTTTCGGTGTGCTAACCAAAAAATATTTTGAACCTGTCCGTCAAATCCACGTGTTCCGTCAACTAAAAGAAGACAAACATCAGAATATTCAATTGCACGAACAGAACGCATTACGGAATAAAATTCAATATCTTCTTTCACCTTAGCTTTTCGTCTAATTCCAGCTGTATCAACTAAATTAAAGTCAAAACCAAATCGATTATACTGAGTGTCAATACTATCTCTGGTGGTACCTGCAATATCAGTAACTATATAACGGTCTTCACCGATTAAAGCATTTATAAAAGATGATTTCCCAGCATTAGGTCGCCCTACAACTGCGAAACGAGGTAAAGGATCATCCTCTCTAATTTCTTCTTCTGGAAGACTTTTTACAAGATCATCTAATAATTCTCCACTTCCACTTCCGTTAATACTGGAAATAGAATAAAAATTTTCAAACCCTAAGGAATAAAACTCCATAGTTCCTTCAACGCGCATAGCGTTGTCTACTTTGTTAATTGTTAAAAAAACAGGTTTTTGTGAGCGACGTAAAAGATCAACAATAATTTCATCCATTCCAGTCACACCGTCAGTAACATCGACCATAAAGATAATAGCATCAGCTTCTTCAATAGCAAGGTTAACTTGTTTATCTATTTCTTTCTGAAAAATATCGTCACTGCCCTCCACATATCCTCCTGTATCAATAAGTGTAAAGTTTCGACCATTCCAGTCAGACTTTCCGTAGTGTCGGTCTCGCGTTACTCCGCTTACGGCATCAACTATAGCCTCTCGTTTTTGAATCATTCGATTAAAAAAAGTGGATTTACCCACATTGGGACGGCCAACAATAGCAACAATACTGCTCATGATTTGAATTTGAGTGCAAAAGTAAACTATTTAAATGGATAGGGTTTGGATGTATTAAAATGAATCTAAGATTGTGTTGCACAATGCTGCTTTAATTTGTAAATTTGCAATTCACATCGCGAGGTAGAGCAGTGGTAGCTCGTCGGGCTCATAACCCGAAGGTCGCAGGTTCGAGTCCTGCCCTCGCTACTAAAACAAT
>JABGXI010000118.1:0-6055 GCA_018675855.1 Flavobacteriaceae bacterium
AAAAAGAAGTAGTCTTTTCATTTCAATCTGACTGTTATAAGAAGTAAAAAAGAGATGTAAACTGGCCTTCCATTATTTATTTTTATGACCAGCTGGCTAATTTCATTTTCTCCATATATTAATCAGTTACTCTAATAATATATTTTTGTAACCGCATTTAAGCTATAATTTACCTTCTTCTATTTTTTTCTTAATATCAATTATTTCTTTTTTTGTATATCTTTTGTTATTCCAATACATAGAAGTCATTTGTTCAATAACAATTAATTCCTTAAAAAAATATTTACACGAAGAATTCATAATAAAAAATTTCTCGATAAAAGTATAAGTTGCTATTTGAAAACTAGAATTTTATTTTTCGCTTATTAAGTAACTTATTAAAAAATGACTGAACTTATTGAAGAATTATAAAAAAAGGACAGTAAATGTTTTATGTGAATATAAAAAGAATGATTTTACATATTATTTGATAAGAATTAAGTTATGAAAGGAGAAGTGTTTGAATAAATAAAGAAGTGAATGTTTTTTTAGTGAAATAAAGCTTTTTTCTTTTTTTACCAAAGCGCTTCTTAATTTGATTTTTTAATAAATTAAAAAAGAATTTCAGATTGAAGATAGTATATTGTACCTCTATTAAAAGATGGATTATATAGCAATTCTTTTTGGATTACTTCTCCTTATAAAGGGAGGCGATTGGCTTTTAGAATCAGCTGTGGCAATATCAATCAAGCTTTCTATTCCAAAAATTGTGATTGGAATGACAGTTGTTTCTTTCGCAACATCAGCTCCTGAACTTATAGTAAGCGTCAAGTCTGCTCTAATGGGTCATCCTGATTTGGCCTTGGGGAATGTAGTAGGTTCAAACCTTGCAAATCTTGCTTTAGTATTGGGAATTGTAATTTTAATTGAGCCAATTATAGTCACCAAAAATTTTTTTATTAAGGATTGGCCAATTATGTTTTTATCAACAGTTATTTTTTATTTTTTCATTAAGAGCAATGGAGATCTAAACTTTAATGAAGGTTTAATATTATTCTTTCTTTTAATAATAGTGCTTATATTTTTACTTTTCATTCAGAAAAATGAAATAATGGATGATGGTAATTTGTTTTCTAAAGTTTCAGGTAAAAAAGTTATTATCTCGTTGTTTTTTGGAGGTAGTTTAGCTTTATGGTTGGGTTCTGAAATGTTAATAAAGGGTGCAGTTTCTTTAGCTCAAGACATTGGTGTTAGTGAGCGTATCATTAGTATTTCAATTATTTCTATAGGTACTAGTATCCCAGAATTATCAGCCTCCATAATAGCGATTTTTAAAAAAGAAAAAGCCATTTCATTAGGAAACCTTATTGGATCAAATATTTTTAATATTCTTGCTGTAATGGGAATTACTGCTATGATTCAACCCATTGTTGTTTTTGACCATAACTTAATTGAATCCGATTTCTTATGGATGCTATTTATATCTTTTTTAATTATGCCTTTAGCTTTTATTTCTAAGCGAATGAGATTGGGTCGTTTCGAGGGATTTATCCTAATTTGCTTTTATGCGATTTTTATATTCCAAATGTTTAAGTAAAAAAAACATTCTAATTTATAAATTAGAATGTTTTTAATCTATACTCAACTGTCATTATATTTTAGCTGACTTTACAGTTTTTATTATTCGTGCAGCTATTTTATATGGATCGCCATTAGAAGAGGGTCTTCTGTCTTCTAACCATCCTTTCCATCCTTTTTCAACAGTCATAATCGGAATTCTTATGGAAGCACCGCGGTCAGAAACTCCAAAACTAAATTCATTAATAGATTGGGTTTCATGTGCACCTGTTAATCTTTGATCGTTGTGTGCTCCATAAACTTCAATATGCTCTTTAACTACAGGACGGAATGCTTCACATATCTTACTGTATGTTTCTTCAGAACCACAGGTTCTAAGGACTTCATTTGAAAAATTTGCATGCATACCGGATCCATTCCAGTCTGTATCTCCAAGTGGTTTTGGATGCCATTCAATAGCAAGACCATATTTTTCACCTAAACGTTCAAGTAAGTATCTTGATACCCACATTTCGTCTCCAGCTTTTTGAGCACCTTCAGCAAAACATTGGTATTCCCATTGCCCAGAAGCAACTTCAGCGTTGATTCCTTCTACATTAATACCAGCCTCTAAACACTGATCTAAATGTTCTTCAATCATTTCTCTACCAAAAGCATTCATCGCTCCAACAGAGCAATAGAATTGTCCTTGGGGTGTTTGATCTTTTGGGAAACCGAAAGGTAGATTAGTTTCTGGATCCCAAAGGAAGTACTCTTGTTCAAAACCAAACCAAAAATCATCATCATCGTCATCAATGGTTGCTCGCCCATTTGAAGCATGCGGTGTTCCATCAGCATTTAACACCTCTGTCATTACCAGCCAACCGTTTTTACGATCAGGATCTTGATAAAGTGCCACAGGTTTTAAAAGACAATCAGAAGCACTTCCTTCTGCTTGTCTTGTGGAGGAACCATCAAATGACCATAACGGACAATCTTCTAAAGTACCTTTAAAATTAGTTGCAATTTTGGTTTTACTTCGGAGACTAGCTGTGGGCTCATAACCGTCTAACCAAATATATTCAAGTTTAGCTTTACTCATAATTAATAATTTTTAGCTAAAATAAAATTTTTACAATACCCCTTTTAAAATAATGGAGTAAAGAAATTAACAATATTTAATTTTTATTAACCCCCTATTTTTTTAGGGTTAAAATTTAAGATTATTCATTTTTTTGGATTTAGACCATGAAATATTCAAATTGTCTATCTTTGATTTCTCTAATTTATCCTTTTATTTTGTATGGAAACTCTTCGTAAAAACAGTCTTTCTAATCTTTCTTCAAAATTATTTGAAGTTTCTTTGGCACCTTCAGGTCCAATCGAATACGGATCTCATGTATTTAATAAACAAAAACTTAAACAGTACCTAAGTGAGAAAGCTTTTCATCAACTAGAACAATCTGTTAACAAAGGAACTCCTATTTTAACAGTTTTAGCAGATCAAATTGCTGCTGCAATGAAAGCATGGGCTATTGCCAAGGGAGCAACACACTATACTCATTGGTTTCAACCACTAACTGGAGCTACTGCAGAAAAACACGATTCTTTTTTTGGATTAAATTCAGAAGGAATTCAAATTGAAAAGTTTGAAGGAGAGCAATTGGTGCAACAAGCACCAGAGTCTTCTAATGTTTCAAGTGGTGGGATTCGCAATACCTTTGAGGCAAGAGGTTATACAACTTGGGACCCAACATCTCCTGCTTTTCTTTACAATACAACACTATGTATACCGACTCTTTTTATTTCTTACACAGGAGAGTCTTTAGATTACAAAACACCTCTACTAAAATCACTACAAAAATTAGATCATGCAGCAACAGAAGTTTGTCATTATTTTGATAAATCGGTAAATAAGGTTGATGCCACTTTAGGATGGGAACAGGAGTATTTTTTAATTGATCGGAGTCTAGCCTTAACTCGTCCTGACTTGATGCTTACAGGTAGAACCCTAATGGGGCATGTTCCTTCTAAGGGCCAAGAGTTAAACGATCATTATTTTGGATCTATTCCCGTTAGGGTAAGTCATTTTCTCAGTGCTCTTGAACAAGAATGTAAAATATTAGGAATTCCAATAAAAACGAGACATAACGAAGTTGCTCCAAGCCAGTATGAGTTAGCTCCTGTTTTTGAATCTGCAAATTTGGCAATTGATCATAACGCCCTAGTTATGGATGTCATGAACAAATTAGCTAGTAAGCACAACTTCATCGTTTTATTTCATGAAAAACCTTTTGAAAAAATCAATGGCTCTGGCAAACACAACAACTGGTCGTTGAATACAAATAAAGGAGTTAATTTACTGAGTCCTGGAAAAACCCCAATGAGTAACTTACAATTTCTCACCTTTTTTGTTAACACTATTGCAGCGGTATTAAAGCATGAAGCACTACTAAGAGCCTCTTCAGTTTCAGCTAGTAATGATCTTCGAGTTGGAATGCAGGAGGCACCCAATGCCATGTTGTCGATTTTTATAGGAAAACATTTAAAACAAGTTTTAGAAGATTTAGAAAATGTTTCAAAAGGGAAATTGTCACCTAAAGAAAAGACTGACTTAAAGTTAAATGTAATTGGAAAAATTCCAGAAATCCTTCTTGATAATACTGATAAAAACAGAACATCACCTTTTGCTTTTACAGGGGATAAATTTGAATTTAGAACGGTTGGGTCTAAAACAAATTGTGCGAAACCTGTTACTGTTATAAACTCTATTGTAACTGAACAGCTTATTGAGTTTAAAGTCTCTGTTGATGTATTAATTGACGATAAAAACATGAAAAAAGATGACGCTATTTTTAATACACTCAGGGAAACTATTATATCTATTAAAGATATTTTTAATGACGAAGAATATGATCAATCTAAAATAGAATCACTAGCCAAAAAGAAAGGATTAAGTAATCATAAAACCACTCCAGAGGCGCTCCCTGCTTATGTAAGTGATCTTACCATTACTCTATTTGAGACTTTAGGTGTTTTTAGTAAAAATGAACTGTTAGCTCGCTATAAGATTGATTTAGAAGCGTATATCTCAACCATACAAATAGAGTCTAGAACTCTTGGTGATTTAGCACAAAACCATATTATTCCTACTTCTATAAAGTATCAAAATACCCTTATTGAGAATGTACGTGGATTAAAAGAAATATATAGTTCAAATTTTAAGATTCATGCACGCGAGCAGATTTTAATTTTAGAAAGAGTTTCAAATCATATTACTGAAATTAATAATGCGATAACTTTAATGATAAAAGCTCGAAAGAAAGCTGATATTATCAAAGATACTCATGAAAAAGCGTTAGTATATTGCAAAACTATTTTACCTTTTTTAAATAGTATTCGTTATCAGTGTGATAAATTAGAACTTACAGTAGATGATCAAATATGGCCGCTAGCAAAGTATCGTGAATTGTTGTTTATTCGTTAATAACTAATTTTTTTTATGAGAGTAAAATTTATCAAATATTTTAATTTTGTTTAAAATAACTTTATGTTAGATAGGTACAGTCAGCGAGGAGTTTCAGCACAAAAAGAAGATGTTCATAAAGCCATAAAAAAAATAGATAAAGGATTATATCCTAAAGCCTTTTGTAAAATAATTCCAGATTATATTTCTGGAAGCCAGGAGCATGCCATTGTAATGCATGCAGATGGTGCTGGAACAAAGTCGTCTTTAGCCTATATGTATTGGAAAGAAACAGGTGATCTATCTGTCTGGAAAGGAATTGCACAAGATGCGCTTATCATGAATATTGATGATTTACTTTGTGTGGGTGTGACTGAAAATATTTTACTTTCCTCTACCATTGGAAGAAATAAAAATCATATCCCAGGTGAGGTAATTTCTGCTATAATTCAAGGCACAGAAGAGTTAATATCCAAGCTTGGTAAATGGGGAGTAACCATTCACAGTTCTGGTGGCGAAACCGCAGATGTTGGAGATTTAGTAAGAACTATAATTGTAGACTCAACAGTAACAGCAAGAATTGTAAAAAAGAATATCATAGATAATGCAAATATTCAAGCCGGAGATGTTATAGTTGGTTTGGCTTCAGATGGGCAAGCAATTTATGAAGATGAATACAATGGAGGGATTGGAAGTAATGGCTTGACATCTGCTCGGCACGATGTTTTTTCAAAAATTCTCGCTTCTAAATATCCTGAAAGCTTTGATTCTATGCTACCTGAAAATTTAATTTATTCAGGATCAAAAGAATTAACTAGTACCCTTGAAGGAGTTCCTTTAGATGTAGGAAAATTAGTTTTGTCTCCAACAAGAACATACGCTCCGGTTATTCAAAAGATTTTTAGTCAAATGGGTACCACGTCTATTCACGGAATGGTTCATTGTAGTGGAGGTGCCCAAACAAAAATATTACACTTTGTAAACAACCTCCATATTATAAAAGATTCATTATTCCCGGTTCCTCCTTTATTTGATTTAATTCAAAAAGAGTCT
>JABGXI010000119.1:0-6160 GCA_018675855.1 Flavobacteriaceae bacterium
TAACACGATCTCTATTGAAACTTATTGGATATGGACCAGCTAAATCACTGTTAAACCCTCTACTGGTATTGTATTGTACAACCACTGTTCCACCTTGCTTGACATAATCCCAAAGTATTTGATTTTTAAATGTAAGGTCTTTATGAACATTAAAAGCACGAATCCCTACCACTAGAGTTGGAAAGTTTATTAGACGTTCCAAACGAAGGTTGGTTATATTAAATTCTGTTACTTCTATCCCAATATTTCGCAGATTTTCTGCTATTTTATCTCCTGCTCCTTTAAGGTATGCGATGTGATTTACATTTGTTTTAAGATCTATTTTAACAACTTTTGTTTCATTGGGAGTTAATAGATATTGTTTTGAAATATGGGGGTAGGATATTTCGTTTAATTGCATATTATAATTCTGATCTCCTTGCGTTACAAGTGATGTAAATAGCCCAGTAGTATTTCCTTCTGGAGGGGTAACTTCAAAGATAAATTCTTGTGAAACCTCTGCCATGGGAATATCAAAATCTTGTGATTTAGGACTTATTTTCCAGTATTTTGGAGTAGAAAGAGTCACAATTCCTTTTAAATTTTCAGTATGTGATGTGACAATTAAACTAACCTTTTTTGGAACGTTTTCTTTAAAGAGGATTACCCGTTCATTGATTTGTGTGGTTATTTTAGGAACTAATTGAAAGTTTTCTACAACTTCACCCTTAACTCGATCCGTGGATCGGAAGGTGAGGGGAACATTAATTAAAATCAGATTACCATCTATATTTAATTCAAAAATAGCTTGAATAGGGTTAGGTGTTTCTGCTAATCCTTTTAAATCAGGATTACTAACTTTATAGTTTCCTATATCTCCTTTTTCAATTAACCAATAAGGAGTAGTTTGTACTTTAGGTAAAAGTATAGACTTAATTTCTTGCCACGCTTTGTTTTTAGACAATGATAGCTTTGTGTCAAGATTTACTGCACCCACTATTTTCTCAATGGAGACCTTAATTGGACTTGGATTTAGTGCTTTTAAAGTTATTTCGGCAACAGTGTTGGCAACACCTGTAGGTTTAGAGGTGTTGAATTGTAATCTAAGACCCAAGCAATATTTAACAAGGTTGGTTACTTCCTTGAGTTTTACTGTGCGCCAATGGCCGGGTTCTAGTGCCTTAATTTTAGAGTGAATCTTCAATAATTGTTGGATACTTTTATAAGGTTTTTCAAAATTAAAATCATCAAGTATCTCTTCAATAAGTAAACCAATAGCTTTGCCTCCTTTTACTCTAGTCCAACTAGTATCAATTCCTTGAAAAGGATTGTTTTTATTTGGAATACTTCCGTTAATGAGTTCTAAATATTCTTCTTGACTTCCAAGGTCAGGAGAGCTTCCAAACCCCTGTGATTTGTGCTGACTTCTACTTTTAGAAGCAATCTCAGCATTCGAGCGACCTAATAAATTATTAATGGGATTACTTTCTAGAGTAATCATGTTTGATTTATCAGCATTTTTAAATTTTTCTCTACTACCATAAGCCCACCAAGAAGTGTTATAAAATTGGCGAGCAGATTGCCAAATAGCAACATCATTTAATTGCTCAGGATATGCTTTTGGATTGGCTGCAAGCGAAAAGGCTATCTCACTTAAAATAGCAGAACTACTATGATGTCCATGAGTACTTCCAGAAGTTCTGTGGTCAAATCGATTAATAATAATATCGGGTTTAAATGTCCTGATACGAAATACAATTTGTGCTAAAATCTCGTTTTTATTCCAAATTTCAAGTGTTTCATCAGAGTGTTTTGAATATCCAAAATCATTAGCAGTAGTGAAAAATTGCTGTCCTCCATCTATTTTTCTTGCCTCTAAAAGCTCTTGTGTTCTTATGAGTCCTAGACTTTCTCGGAGTTCTGTTCCGATCAAATTTTGTCCCCCATCTCCACGGGTCATTGAAAGGTAGGCTGTATTGTAATTGTATTGATTTGAAAATAACGAAATTAATCTAGTATTTTCATCATCTGGATGTGCTGCAACATATAGCACAGATCCTAGAGTATTTAGTTTTTGTATTTTTTTATAGATCTCTGAGCTACTTTGTCCATTAACATAGGTTACAGCAATAATAAATAGTATGTATATTCTGTATTTCATGGCGAATTATTTTTTTTAAATAATTTTCAAAACCTCTTCCTATAGATTTTTTAATCATCCTGTTTGGTAATTTAAGTGTTTTATTTTTTTTACTAAAGTAAATGCTTCAAGATGATTTTTTTAAATGATTTTTTTTTATTATTTCTTGTAATTTTTTATACACATGCGTCACTGGAAGGCCAATGATATTAGTATAACTTCCAGAGATTGAGTTAATGTGTAAGGTGCCAAATGAGTCCTGAATTCCGTATGCACCTGCTTTATCCATTGGGGAGCCTGTGGCAATATACTCTTGGATTGCTTTTTTGGAGACTGGTCCAAAGGTTACTTCAGAAACAACATTAATACATTCCCAAGTTTCTTTTAGTAAGAATCCTACTGCAGTTATTACTTGATGTGTATCGTCAGAAAGCGACATTAAAATTTCTTCAGCATTTTGGATAGAGATTGGTTTTCCTAGACATTTATTTTGATGCCAAACAATAGTGTCGGCAGTGATTATGATTTCATTAACTTTTATAGTGTCTTTGAAAGCGTTTGCTTTTTGAGCAACTATGTGTTCTGCTATAGCAGATCCAGATAAGTTTGACGGAAAACTTTCTTCAATAGGAATTACTTTTTTTAAAAAAGGAATTTTCATTTCCTTAAAAAACAATTGTCTTCTAGGAGAAGCTGATGCTAAAATAATGACATATCCTTTTGTATCCATTTTAATCTTTTCCAACACCAATATCTTTAGATCCTATATCAATGGGCCACTTTCCTTGGACCCTTAAGACCTGTTCTATGATTTCTCTTACACAACCTTCTCCTCCGTTTTTATGAGATATATATGTAGCAATTGATTTCACGTCTGTTACAGCATCTGAAGGACAACAGCTTAATCCTACTTTTTCCATTACTGGAATATCAGGAACATCATCTCCTACAAATAATATTGTTTGAGGGTCCATACTATAATTATCTATAAGATCATTATAGGCTTCTATTTTATAGTTAGCTCCCATATAAATATCAAAAACACCTAATTCTTTGAAACGTTTACGAACTCCCTCATTTCTTCCGCCTGAAATAATAACGATTTTATACCCTTGAACTAAGGCACATTTTATTGCATATCCATCTTTAGCATCAAAACTTCTGAGAAGTTCCCCTTCGTTGGTTATTAAAATTTTACCATCTGTTAGCACCCCATCGACATCAAAAATAAATGTTTTGATAAAGGGTAATAAATTTTTATAATTTTTCATTCAAATGATGCTTTTGGATCGCAGTAGTTAAGGTTGTATAAATTTTTTTTAATACTGGATTTTTAATTAACTCTAGATGTCTTTTCAAGGTGTTTTTATCGTTTCTAATTGCTGGTCCTGATTGTGCCTTTTGAGGTGAAATCTCGTCAATTTTATTAAAGGTTTCTCTAATTAATGGACGTAGTAAATTAAAAGATAGTTCGTTGTCTTTACAAAATAGGGAAGCTTGTGTAAACAAATGATTGATGAAATTATTTACAATTACAGCCGCTAAATGTAATTTTTCTCTTTGTTCAGAATTAATGTCAATTGGCTTTGCTTCAATACTCTTAGTTAATTCATAAATTAATTGTTTATCCGACAATTTGTTTGATTCTATGCCAAAAGTTACTTCAGAAAAATCAATTTCTTGCTGATCATTAAAACTTTGGATGGGATACCATACACCACGTCTTTTATGACTCTTTATTACGTCTATAGAAACACTTCCAGCAGTATGAACTAACAAAATATCTGTAGGTAGTTTTTTAGATATACTAGATATCACGTCATCAGAAACCGCTAGAATATATAGATCTGCTTCTTCAATCGCATCTAGCGAGTTGGTTAGTGCAATTCCCTCGGGACTTATTAGATTAGTTTCTGAGCGATTATACCATTGAATGAGATCAATAGTTTGATTATTCACAAAAGATTTATACAATTGCTTACCAAGCTTTCCGGCACCAAGAAGAATGACTTTCATAGTTAATTTGTAAAAATACTAAACCTAAATGACGAATAAGAAAGGAATATCTGTTTTTATTTTTTTCCTTTTATAGTTCGATTTAGTTAATGATAAAATATTTATTAAAGTGATACTTTTTAAATTTAAAATTCATGGGAAGGTTACCTTTACATGCTATATATTTGCATTTTAGGATTATAAATTTTAATGAAAAAACAGTTATTTAAATATCTCTTTTCTACACGATTAACAGCAGTACTTTTTATATTTTACCCAACAGCAATGGCTATTGGAACTTTTATAGAGAGTTGGTATAGCACTGATACAGCTAAAATATGGATATACAATGCCTGGTGGTTTGAATTGATAATGTTATTTATGGCAATTAATTTTTTCGGAAATATTTTTAAATATCGTTTGCTTCGAAAAGAAAAATGGGCCACATTAATGATTCACTTATCATTTTTATTAATCCTATTAGGAGCATTTGTAACACGCTATATTGGGTATGAAGGAATGATGCCAATTAGAGAAGGAGCTACAGAAAATAAATTTTTGACTGAAAAAACTTACTTAACTGTTTATGTTGACGGTGAAATTAACGAGGAGCCTAGAAGAAAAAAATTAGAAACGGATCTTTTACTATCCGAGCACGTCAATAACGACTTTAGTTGGAATAATGATTTTAATGGTCAAGATTTCAGTATCTCTTTTGTGGATTTTATGGAAAATGCTACAGAGGGACTTGTTATTGACGAATCCGGTGAACGTTATCTTAAAATAGTTGAAGCAGGCGACGGAAATAGACATGATCATTATTTAAAAGAGGGAGAGATAGCAAATATCCATAATATTTTATTTACCCTTAATAAGTTTCAAGCGGGTGCAATTAATATCCGTTTAGATGCAGGACTGTATTTTATAACTTCGCCATTTGAAGGTGAATATATGAGAATGGCTGATCAATTTAAAGGTCCTTTGAAATCAAATTTAGAATCTCCTTTACAACTTCGGTCACTTTATACACTTCCTAATTTTCAATTTGTGATTCCAGAGCCAGCACTTCGCGGTAAATTTGACATTGTTAAAGCTGAAAATCAAAGTGACGCCATACAAAATGCACTGCGTCTAAAAGTTTCCTCTCAGGGAGAGGTAGAATTAATAACTCTTTTAGGAGGCAAAGGAACTTCAAATGATCCTAAGCAAATTACTGTAGGAGGGCTTGATTTTAATTTGAAATTTGGATCCTTGTCTAAAGAACTTCCTTTTGCAATTAAATTGAATGATTTTATTGCAGAAAAATATCCTGGTACTGAAAAGAGTTATTCTTCTTTTATGAGTAAAGTGACCGTGGTGGATAAATCCCCTTTTGATTATGAGGTGTTCATGAATCATGTTTTAGACCACAAAGGCTATCGTTTTTTTCAAGCCTCATTTAATCCAGATGAAAAAGGAACTATTCTTTCTGTAAATCATGACCAATGGGGTACTTGGATTACTTATACAGGCTATATGTTGCTTTACTTAAGTATGATTGGAATCTTTTTTATTGGTAAAACTCGTTTTAAAGACTTGTCAAATTCTTTAGATAAAATTAATTTAAAGAAAAAAGCATTAACAGCTTTAGTTCTTTTATTTGGATTGACGTTTACTTCTATTAAAGCTCAAGATCATTCTAATAAACAAAAAAGTGCTATTGATTTCGATTCAATTATTCAAGTTGATGCATTTTCTGTTACCCATGCAGCAAAGTTTGGAAAGCTTATTATTCAAGATGCAGGTGGACGAATGAAACCCGCCAATACTTTTTCATCGGAATTATTAAGAAAAGTTAGTAAAAGCGATACTTATAACGGGTTGAATTCTGATCAGGTACTTTTATCCATCATGAATAACCCTGCGGTTTGGTATAACGTACCTATGGTTTTTTTAAAACGAGGAAATGATAGCTTACGAAAATTAACTGGGCAAAGTATTAAAAGTAAGTATGCCCCATTACTTTCATTTTTTGATAATCAAGGGAATTACAAGTTGGCATCGCAA
>JABGXI010000120.1:0-39546 GCA_018675855.1 Flavobacteriaceae bacterium
AAATGAATTTTATGATGCATTAAAAATCGAATCAGAAAATTTTCCTGAAAACATCAAAAACTTTTCAAAAACATTGATTTTTTATAACTGGTTTGATAGTTATAAGACAATTACTGGCTTAGAACTTATATTAACTCAAATGGAACAACGCTCCAGATTTCCATCAAAACTGAGTGAATCCACAAAAGAATTAAAAGAAAATTATACGTATTTTCATAATCGTTTTTCTTCGTTTATGGAAGAAGTTATTGATTTTACTAAAAACGAAATAAAGAACTTATGACGCCATTTAAAAACATTCTTAAAACAGGAAGTTATATATTTTTTTTAGCTTTATTATATTCTTGTGCACAGGAAAAGATTACCAAAGCAGCGGTAGTTAGTGCAAGGGCTGAAGCCTCAGAAATAGGTGTGTCAATTATGAAAAAAGGGGGATCTGCTTTTGATGCTATGATAGCAACAGATTTAGCTCTGGCTGTTTGTTATCCTAATGCAGGAAATATTGCCGGAGGGGGATTTCTAGTATATAGAACTGCCTCGGGAGAGTTAGGAAGCTTAGATTATCGGGAAAAAGCTCCTTTACTAGCATTTGACAACATGTATCTAAATCAAAAAGGTGACGTTATACCAAATAAAAGTACTCTTGGAGGGCTTGCTGTTGGAGTTCCAGGAACAGTTGCAGGAATGTTTGCTGTACACCAAAAGTTTGGCAGCTTACCTTGGGATGAGTTAGTTCAGCCATCTATTGATTTAGCTAGAAATGGTTATAAAGTAACCCTAAAACAAGCCTTTAGCTTCAAATCTAAAAAAGAAGCTTTTATAGCTATGAATGGTGAAAATACTTTTTATGCTCAAGAATTTACTGAAGGATCGGTTGTAAAAAATGAAGCCTTAGCAAAAACACTTGAATATATAGCAAAAAACGGAAAAGAAGGATTTTATAAGGGACCGGTAGCTGAAGCTTTAGTTAAAAGAGTCCAAGAAACAGGAGGTATTATTTCACAGGAAGATATGCAAGCCTATAAGCCAGTATGGAGGGAGCCCATAAGTTTTAAATACAAAAATTTAAATATTCATACTATGGCACCCCCTTCGAGTGGAGGAATTTGTTTAGGACAGATAATGAAAATGATTGAACCTTTTGATGTTGGACAATATTCTCATAATTCTCAAAAAGTAGTTCAGATAATTGTAGAGGCAGAACGTCGTTCTTATGCAGATAGAAGTCTATATTTAGGAGATCCTGACTTTGTCAATATTCCCACAGATAGTCTTTTATCTAAAAAATACTTAATGAATAGAATGAATTCCTTTTCATTTAAAAAGGCATCTAAGTCTTCTGATATTTTACCAGGAAGTATAGTTTGGGATGAAAGTGAAGAAACTACCCACTACTCTATTGTTGATCAAATGGGAAATGCAGTAGCAGTAACTACTACCCTTAATGGAAGTTATGGATCGAAAGTATTTGTTGAAGAAGGTGGTTATTTTCTTAATAATGAAATGGATGATTTTAGCAGTAAGCCGGGAGTTCCAAATATGTTTGGACTATTAGGCGGAAAAGCAAACGCAATTGAACCACAAAAACGAATGTTGAGTGCCATGACCCCTACAATAGTAGAACGAAATGGAAAATTAGCCATGATCCTGGGAACGCCAGGAGGCTCTACCATTATTACCTCAGTTTTGCAAACCCTTTTAAATGTTTATGAATTTAAAATGGATATCCAAAAAGCAGTTACCGTTCCTCGATTTCATCATCAATGGCTTCCAGATGTAATAGTTTTTGAGCCTAATAGCTTTAATACTTCTTTAATTGAAAACCTTCAAGCAAAAGATTATAAAATTACTCAAGAGTATTCGCGAATTATTGGAAGAGTCGATGCTATTTTAATATCCGAATCAAATCAAATTTCTACAGGTGCAGATCCTAGAGGAGATGATACCGCTGTTCATCTATATTAATTTATATTCAACTAACGTTTAAAAGCTTTATTAGTTCTATTTTTGCGAACTATACTTATGAAAAAAACTGAAAATAACATTAATATTGAAGGAGCTAGGGTTCATAATTTAAAGAACTTAAATGTTACAATTCCACGAGATAAACTAGTCGTTATTACTGGACTTTCCGGAAGCGGTAAGTCTTCCTTAGCTTTTGACACCATTTATGCAGAGGGACAACGTCGTTATATGGAAACCTTCTCTGCATACGTACGTCAATTTCTGGGTTCTATGGAACGACCAGATGTGGATAAAATAGATGGTCTTTCTCCAGTTATTGCTATTGAACAAAAAACAACTTCAAAAAGTCCACGATCAACAGTTGGCACCATTACTGAACTATATGATTATATTCGACTGCTCTTTGCCAGAGTAGGAACAGCATATAGCTATATTTCTAACAAGAAAATGGTTAGTTATACCGATCAACAAATTCAAAAATTAATTTTTGAAGATTACATGGACTGCAAAATTATGTTTCTAGCACCCATCGTAAAATCTAGAAAAGGACACTATAGAGAGTTATTCGATTCTTTGTCACGTCAAGGTTTTTCAAAAGTTCGTATAGATGGTGTTGTTACGGACTTAAAGCAAGGACTTAAAGTTGATCGGTATAAAAACCACGATATTGAACTAGTTATTGATCGTTTTAAAATCAAAAAAGATGAAAATTTTTTAAAACGATTAAATGAATCTTTAGTTACTTCAATGCATTATGGTAAAGATGTTTTAATGATCATGGACATTAATACTGATAAAACACGCTATTTTAGTCGTAATTTAATGTGTTCTACATCAGGAATTTCTTATCCCAAACCAGAACCCAATTCATTTTCTTTTAATTCTCCAAAAGGAATGTGTCCCGATTGTAAAGGTTTAGGGGTTCAGCATAAAGTTAATCTTAAAAAAATTATTCCAGACGAAAACTTATCCATAGCACAAGGTGGCTTAACACCACTGGGGACTAAAAAAAATAGTTGGACTTATCGGCAAATAGAAACAATTGCAAAATGTTATGATTTTTCTTTAACAGACACTATTAAAACGATTCCACCAAAAGCGATGCAAATCATTTTAAAAGGAAGTCAGGAAAAATTTAAAATTCCCTCGACTTCACTGGGATTGACAAGAACTTATAAAATTGATTTTGAAGGGTTAGAAAATTATTTAGAATCTTCTTATGAAGAGGCTGCTACTGCGAGTATAAAAAGGTGGGCAGCATCCTATATGGATAGTTATAATTGTGGAACATGTAATGGATCACGTTTAAAAAAAGAAGCTCTTCATTTTAAATTAAATAATAAAACCATTTCCAATTTGGTTTCAATGGACCTAAAAGATTTATATGAATGGATTGCTAATCTTTCTAATAATTTAAGTGAAAACGAAAAGAAAATTGGATCAGAAATTATCAAGGAAATTCTTGTTAGATTACAATTCTTATTAGATGTAGGTCTACAATACTTACAACTTAATCGCTCATCAAAATCTCTTTCAGGTGGTGAGGCACAGCGCATTAGATTAGCTACACAAATCGGCTCACAATTGGTAGGGGTCTTATATATACTTGACGAACCCAGCATAGGCCTTCACCAAAGAGATAATGATAGATTAATTAATTCCTTAATTGCCTTAAAAGACCTAGGGAATTCTGTACTGGTTGTAGAACACGATAAAGAGATAATGCTTCGTGCGGACCATCTTATTGATATTGGTCCTTTTGCCGGAAGAAATGGTGGCGAAATCATATCGCAAGGGACTCCAAATAGTATATTAAAAGAAGATACCTTAACCTCAAAATATCTCAATAACACCCTACAAATAAAAATTCCAGATAACAGAAGAACAGGCAAAGGAACTAAATTAACTCTATCAGGTTGCACTGGCAATAATCTTAAAAATATAACTGTTGATTTCCCTTTGGGTTTAATGATTGGAATTACTGGTGTTTCCGGCAGTGGAAAATCAACTTTGGTTAACGGGACCCTATATCCAATTTTAAATGCTCATATTTTCAATGGCGTTAAAGTTCCACTTCCATATAAAAAAATTTCAGGCCTAGAATACATTGACAAAGTTGTAGATATTAATCAAAGTCCCATTGGAAGGACACCCAGAAGTAATCCAGCTACATATTGTGGTGTTTTTAGCGAAATTAGAAGTTTATTTACACTTACACCTGAAGCGCAAATTAGAGGATATAAGCCTGGGAGATTTAGTTTTAATGTTGTAGGAGGACGTTGTGAAACCTGTCGAGGTGGAGGTATGAAAGTTATTGAAATGAACTTTTTGCCTGATGTTTATGTAGAATGTGAAAGTTGTCAAGGGAAAAGATTTAATAGAGAAACACTAGAGATACGTTACAAAGGAAAATCAATTTCTGATGCTCTAAACATGTCAATAAATGAAGCCTGTTCTTTCTTTAAATCTATTCCTAAAATATATCGAAAAGTAAAAATGATTCAAGATGTAGGTTTAGGATATATTACCTTAGGACAATCATCCACTACCCTGTCTGGTGGTGAAGCCCAACGTATAAAATTAGCTAGTGAATTGTCTAAAAAAGATACGGGAAATACCTTGTATATATTAGATGAACCTACTACTGGTCTTCATTTTGAAGACATTAGAGTTTTACTAGATGTACTAGATGTTTTAGTAGAAAAAGGAAATACTGTCCTTATTATAGAACATAATTTAGATGTTATCAAGCATGTTGACCATATAATTGATATTGGACCTGAAGGGGGGCGTTACGGAGGAGAATTAATCTTTAGTGGTACTCCAGAAGAAATTATTCACAACTCTAAAGGCCATACAGCAATATTTCTTGAGAAAGAATTTCAACAACACTTAAAACCTTCCTTATTATGAAAACAAATCAGAATAAAAACTGGAATAAAATAAAAACAAATGATTCCTGGGCACTTTTCAAAATAATGAGTGAGTTTGTTGAAGGTTATGAGAAATTAAGTGCTATAGGACCTTGTATTTCGATATTTGGATCCGCTCGTACTCCAGAAGAACATCCTACATATAAATTAACAGTAGACATAGCTGAAGCAATAAGTAAATCAGGCTATGGTATTATTAGTGGTGGAGGTCCTGGAATCATGGAAGCAGCGAATAGAGGTGCTCAGAAAGGTGGGGGTGCTTCCGTTGGACTAAACATTAATCTACCATTTGAACAATACAGCAATCCTTATATTGATCAAGATAAATTAATTGATTTCCATTACTTTTTTGTTAGAAAAGTTATGTTTGTGAAATACGCTCAGGGTTTTGTTGTCATGCCAGGAGGAGTTGGTACTTTAGATGAATTATTTGAAGCTTTTACACTGATTCAGACTTCTAAAGTGGCTAAATTTCCAATTATACTTGTTGGGACAATATATTGGAGTGGTTTAGTTGATTGGTTAAAAAATACTTTGTTGAATGATAAAAACATTAGTCCAGAAGACATTGAGCTCCTTGAGATAGTAGATAGTGCAGAAGAAGTTATGACTTGTTTAGATCGTTTTTACAGTAATAATAATTTTAAACCTAATTTTTAATGCTGAAGTTGCTTATTTCTAACATTATTTTTAGTTGGCTTTTTGTAATAGGGTTTCTGACTACAAATATAATGGCGCAAGAAATAGGCTATTCAATTGATGCAACTTTAAATATTGAAAATAAAAGCATTGAAATAAGTCAAGAAATATATTTTACAAATCCAGGCAAAGAAAGAATTAACATTCTTTATTTATTGGATTGGATTAATGCCTACAGTGACACTAAAACACCATTAGCCAAAAGATTTTCAGAAGATTTTAATAGAAAATTTTATTTATCATCTAAAAGTAAACTTGGATTCACCCAGATTGACACCATCAAAGGAATTGATTATTCATTAGAATGGAATCGAATTGAAAAACAACCTGATATTATTAAAGTTGTTTTACCTAAATTTCTAGAACCAGGAGAAACCACTACCCTCATACTTTCATATGTAATAAAAATTCCAGATAGCAAGTTTACAGGCATGGGAATTAACGATAATGGCCGAGTGTATTTAAATCATTGGAACATTTCAGTTGCACCGTCCATAAAAAGCTCTTGGTTATTAACTAGTAATTTAGATTTGAATGATTTCAGTGGAAACCCAGCAAAATATAGTATTACTTGGCACTACCCCAAAGACTATTTTTTACATAGCAACTTAATGGAAACAGAAACTACTGTTGATGCTGTTAATAAACACAGTGTTTTTAAAGATAACAGAAGAATACAAGCTGATTTTATTTTTGACACTACCAATTATTTTACAACGATTAAACTAGAAAACGGTAAAGAAGTTATTACCGATTTATTGCCCCCAGAGAGAAATGCAATTAATTTAAAAAACACCTTAGAGCGAATTATTCAATATGCTGACACCATATTTACTCCATTTCCAAACAAAAAGGTAATGATTTTAAAATCAAGTTATGATAAAAATCCTTTTTATGGTTTAAATCAACTACAAACAACAGTTAAAATATCCAAGAACAAGAACATTAATATTAAGTTTTTTTCAGACACTTTTTTTTATGAGATTAAATTTTTAAAAGCATATTTTGGAAGGTATCTAAATCAAAATTTACATATTGACAAACGAAAATATCACTGGATAATTGGGGGACTTCAAACCTATGCCATGATAAAATATATTGAAGAATTTTATCCAGATGAAAAAATGCTAGGAAGTCTTGCTGATTTCAAAATATTAAATCTTAAACTTCTTAAAAACTATAGTGCCTCGAAATTAAAGTTTAATGATGCTTATGAATTTATTTATGAGTTTGTAGAGCATTCAAATATTCATCAAACAGACAAACTATCAAAAGATAAGCTTAGTAAGTTTAATGAAAAAATAGGAAGTCCAAACCATGTAGGTGTAGGATTACGATATATTGAAACTTCTCAACAAACAAATTGGCTGCCAGAAATTATTAAAAAATATTTATCCTCAAATGGATCAATAGATTTTGAAGAATTACTAAGAAGTGGTGATCAAAATATCGATTGGTTTTTGAAAGATTACTTAGGGAAAAGAAAATCTTTTGATATTAAAATCAGAGGGCTTAAAAAATTAAATGATTCTATTCGTTTTAGCGTAATTAGTAGAGATCAACGAAAAATACCTGTTTTAATTGGCCTAGTAAAAAATGACAAAATAATCAAGGAACAATGGGTAACATTAGACAAAAGTGATACAATAATAACTTGGGAACAAAAAAAAGCAGATTTCGTCGCATTAAATCCTAATATTAATTTCCCAGAAGGGATTAAATCAAATAATTGGAGACCAATCAATACACCATTGGGCATAAAACCGTTAAAATTTACCTTAATTAAAGATTCTGAAAATCTAAAAAGGGAACAGATTTTGTTTCATCCCGTCTTTGACTTTAATATTTATGATGGAATTACTTCGGGAATTCGTTTTTATAATAGTCGTATTAAAAATAGAGCTTTTGAATTTGATTTTCATCCTCAATACTCCTTTATTGAAAAAGATATTGTTGGCTTTTTTAAAGTAGATTATAAGCTCTTCAAAGCAGAAAGTAAAAATTACCTCACTCGTTTTAGGGTCTCTGGAAGTAGTTTTCATTACGACTCTAATTACCGTTATTCTGTACTAATACCCTCTATATCTTGGTCTTTTAGGCCAAAGAATATTAGAGACAATAAAAGACAGTACCTTCTATTGGCCTGGTATAATGTGTTTAGGGAAAAATCTCCTAATGTTATTTCTAACCCTGATTATAGTATTCTTAATTTACGCCATATTCTGACTAGAAACAATACCATTGATTATTTTAATTTACACACAAACATAGAACTATCCAATACCTTCAGTAAAATTCAATTTACTGGAGAAGTTCGTAAACTATTTTCAAGCGGAAGACAAATAAGTGCAAGATTATTTGCGGGAAAATTTTTATGGCAAAACGCATTAGAAAATCAATTCTTTGATTTTAATTTAAATCGTCCTACAGATTATCTTTTTCAATATAGATATTTGGGACGTTCTGAAACTGCTGGGATTTATAGTCAGCAATTTATACCCGCAGAAGGTGGATTTAAATCAATCTTTGCACAATCGACTGCTAATGACTATATGGCTTCTCTAAACATTTCTATGGGAGTTTGGAAATGGATAGAATTATATGGAGATATAGGAGTATTGAAGAATTATAATTTAGATGCTAATGCATATTTCGATTCAGGAATTAAATTAAATTTTAGTCCTGATTATTTAGAAATATATCTACCCATTTTTTCGTCTAATGGTTTTGAATTTATGCAACCAAAATTTGCTGCTAAAATCCGTTTCAATTTAGATCCAAGTTTTAGTACACTAACTAGTTTATTTACCCGTAAATGGTTTTAAACTAAGTGCTTATCTTCTTAAATAAAAACCAACGATCTGTCGTGTTTAACTACTACTTTATTTTTTGTAATTTCGCACAACCATATGAGGATTCGGGAAAAAGAAGAAGATCATAAAATTAATTTTACTGCCTTCAAAAAACAGGTATTAGAAGATTACAAAATTGCTGTTTTAAGTAGGCAATGTAGTTATCTAGGAAGACGAGAAGTGTTTTCTGGAAAAGGTAAATTTGGAATTTTTGGAGATGGTAAAGAGTTACCTCAACTTGCGATGAATCACTTCTTTAAGAAAGGAGACTTTAGGTCAGGATATTATAGAGATCAAACACTTTTATTTGCTCAAGAACTTCTTACGGTTGAGAATGTTTTTGCTGCTCTATATGCAGATTTAGACATTGAACGTGAACCCATGTCTGGTGGTAGACAAATGGGAGGACATTTTGTTACAGCAAGCAGAGATGGCGAAGGAAAATGGTTAAAGGTAATCGATCAAAAAAACCATAGTGGTGATATTTCACCCACTGGTTCCCAAATGCCTCGTCTTTTAGGATTAGCACAAGCCTCAAAGGTGTATCGAAATCTCAAGACCCACAATGATGATTTGTTTTCGAAAAACGGAAATGAAATTGCTTGGGGAACTATTGGAAATGCAAGTACTAGCGAAGGCATGTTTTTCGAAACACTTAATGCAGCAGGTGTAATGCAGGTACCTATGGTGATAAGTGTTTGGGATGACGGATATGGTATCTCAGTATCAAATAAAGATCAAACAGTCAAAGAAAGTATTTCAGAAGCCCTTAAAGGATTTCAACGGACCGATTCTGCTGCTGGATTTGAAATAATTACTGTAAAAGGATGGGATTATTTAGCATTAATAGATGCATATCAATTTGCTTCAAAAATAGCGCGTAAAGATCATGTACCTGTGCTGGTTCATGTAACTGAACTAACACAGCCACTTGGACATTCTTCTTCTGGTTCTCATGAACGATATAAATCAAAAGAACGTCTTATTTGGGAAAAAAAACACGATTGTAATGATATAATGCGTGCTTGGATGATTGCAGAAGGTATAGCAAAAGAAAGTGAGTTGGTTCAAATTGAAAATGACGCAAAAAAAAGTGTAAAGGCCTCTCGAAAAAATGCATGGAATGCATACAAAGCACCAATTTTAAAAGAGAAAGAACAATTACTTGCTTTTTCAAATGTGTTAAAAATACAAACACACAATGACACAAAATTGCAGGTTATATTCTCTAATTTAGATAAAGCGATTGACTTAGGATATAAAGATATTATATCAGCTGGAAGACAAATTAAAATGATTCTAGTAAAATATCCAGATGCTCAAGTAAATGAGTTTCTAAATTGGTTGGTAAAACTTACTTCCTTTGTAAGTGATCGGATTTCGTCACACCTATATACTGTCTCAAAAAAAGAGTTATTAGCTTTTAAAACCGTTCCAGCTTCATATGACGATAAGAGTAAACTCGTTGATGGTCGTGTTATAATTAGAGATAATTTTGAATTACTTCTCAAAAAACATGATAATCTTTTAATTTTTGGTGAGGATGTGGGAAAAATTGGAGATGTAAATCATGGATTAGAAGGACTTCAAACAAAATTTGGAGAGTTAAGAATTTTCGATACAGGAATAAGAGAAGCTACAATTGCTGGTCAAGGAATTGGATTAGCGTTAAGAGGTCTAAGACCTATAGCTGAAATTCAATATTTGGATTATATTTTATATTGTATTCAAATTTTAAGTGATGATTTAGCTTCAATGAATTACCGGACTATTGGAAAACAAATTGCTCCATTAATAATTAGAACTAGAGGTCACCGTTTAGAGGGAATTTGGCATTCTGGATCACCAATGGGAGGTATGATTCATTTGTTGCGTGGTATACATATTCTAGTTCCTAGAAATATGACCCAAGCTGCAGGTTTTTACAATACTTTACTTCAAATTGAACAACCCGCCATTGTTATTGAATCTCTAAATGGCTACGGAGTTAAAGAAAGTATTCCCTCAAATCTTGGCGAATTTACAATAGCTTTAGGGAAAATTGAGGTTATAATTAAAGGAAATGATGTTACCGTAATTTCTTATGGTTCTACACTCAGAATTGTGGAAGCAACTTCAAAACAGTTAGAACAGGTTGGAATCCATATAGAAGTGATTGATCTTCAAAGTTTAATCCCTTTTGATTTAAATGAAGATATACGAGATAGTATTTTAAAAACTAATCGTCTCTTGATTGTTGACGAAGATGTACCTGGAGGTGCTTCTTCATATATATTACAGCAACTTATCGAAAAACAAAATATTTACTCGTTATTAGATAGTGCTCCTCAACTTTTATCAGCAAAAGCACATCGTCCGGCTTATGGAGGTGATGGGGATTATTTTTCAAAACCTTCTGAAGATGATATTTTTGAAGCAGTATATGCCATAATGCATGAAGCTAATCCAATAAAATTTCCATTATAACTAGAGCGTGAAAAGCTTAATAAGTAATTCTTCTAAAATACTTTTGGAATCATTATTTACACCTTCAATTCCTTTGCTTTTTAAATCAGCTTCTAATATATGCTTCAACCCCATTGTTATCTGTCGCATAGTTAGTCGATTCGCAGCAGCTTTATAATCATTTATAAAATAAGGATTTACAGCTATTACAGATGCGACATTAGACTCATTTTTTAATCCTTTAAGAATAAGAAGCTTTTGAAAATAACTATATAATGTTGAAAGTGTTAACGTAAGTGGATTATTTTTTGGGTTTCTATAAAAATATTGAATGATTTGAAAAGCTTTTGAGAATTTTCCTATTCCAATGGCTTTTTGAAATTCAAAATTATTAAACTCTTTACTAATTCCAACGTGAGATTCTATGTGTTCATCTGTAATGGCTTCTCCATCATTTACAACAAGCTTAAGTTTAATCAATTCATTATTAAGGGTACTTAGATCGGCCCCTATGAATTGAGATAACATTACCGCAGCTTTTGGATCAATCGAAAGATTTAATTGATCAGCTTGATTCATTACCCATGGTACTAATTGATTATCGTAAAGAGGTTTCACTAATAAAACTTCTCCTATTTTGAGTGCTGCTTTATAAAACTTCCTAGTTTTATTAAAGACTTTATTTTTATAATTTAAAATAACAATACTGTGAGGCATTGGATTTTCCAAATAAGAAATCAATTCATCCAAGAGTTCTTTACTTATGAATTGTGCTTCTTTAATTATAACCACATTATATTTCGCAATTATAGGATATCGTTTAGCCGTCTCAATAATGTCAGAGGGTACTATCTCTTTTCCATAAAAATAGGTACAATCAAAATCTTTAGAGTCCTCTTTAACCAGCTTGCTAATTAGTGCATCTGTAATTGCGTCAATAAAATACCCTTCAGTCCCTGCCAATAAATAAAATGGAGAGAACTGATTTTTTTCAATCTTGGAAAGTAGCGTATAGAACTCTTTCATCTTAGAAATTTATTGCATTTTTACAACATGGAAAAACTAAATTTTCCCAACTGTAATGTGATGATCAAAAATAAGGAAAATAAATCCTATATTTTTGATCGTGTTCGCAAAAAATGGTTGATATGCACTAAAGAAGAATGGGTACGTGTTCATTGTGTAAATTTTCTTATTGAAACCAAAGGATATCCAGCTTCTTGGATTTTAATTGAAAAGGAAATTAAGGTATATGAAACTAAAAAACGTTTTGACATAGTAGTCTTAAATCTAAAAGGTGAAAATCATATTCTTATTGAATGTAAAGCCCCTTCTATTTCAATTACTCAAGAGACATTTGACCAAATTGCAAGATATAATCTTTCTCTAAAGAGCAGATTTTTAATGGTAACAAACGGTTTTGATCATTACTTTTGTCAAATGGACTATGAAAACAAACAATATAGTTTTTTAAAAGACTTGCCAAATAATATGTCCGTCTCATGAATTCATTAGCAGTAGTTATACTTAATTATAATGGGATTAAATTATTAGAAAAATTTTTATCTAAAGTTGTTGATTATAGTCCTGAAGCGCACGTAGTTATAATAGATAATGCCTCGACTGATGGATCTGTGCCGTGGATTAAAATGAATCATCCTAGTATTCAATGTATCGCTTTATCTCAAAATTTTGGCTATGCAAGTGGTTACAACAAAGGATTAAAGGAAGTGAAAGCCGAAATATATTGTTTACTTAATTCAGATGTTTTAGTTACTAAAAGCTGGCTTCCTCCTTTGCTTAATCATTTTAACTCAAATTCAGATACCGGAATTTTACAACCACATATATTAGATTACAATAAGCCCTCGCATTTTGAGTATGCTGGTGCAGCAGGTGGCTATATTGATGCTAATGGATTTCCTTTTTGTAGAGGAAGAATTCATTCAAATATTGAAAAAGATTTTGGACAATATGATTTGCCAAAAGAAGTTTTTTGGGCAAGCGGCGCATGTTTCTTTATTCGCAGTAAACTATTTTGGAATCAAAATGGATTTGATGATTCCTTTTTCGCACACCAAGAAGAAATAGATTTATGCTGGCGAGTTTTTAATGCAGGATTCAAAACAATGGCATTAGGGGCCTCTAAAGTATACCATGTGGGAGGTGCAACGCTAGGAACCTCCCCCCGTAAAGTTTTTCTAAATCACAGAAATTCATTATGGATGCTGACAAAAAATTTGCCACCTGAAAAATTTGCTTGGCGAATTTTTAGAAGATTATGTTGGGATGGTATAATTGGTATTTATTATTTGTTTAATTTAAAGTTCAATTTTTCGTTAGCAATTATTAAGGCTCATTTTGAATTTTATAGTAAATTTAGATTCATAAAGGCAAAATCTAATAAATCCATAAAAAAAGAAAATTACTTTTACACAAAAAATATTATACTATCATTTATAAAAGAGAAAAAATTAATTTTTAAGGATTTGAATCGAGAATAGGATATTTTCATTTAATTTGCATTAAATAAAAATTTAAATTTAATTATATTATGAAGAAAGCAATCGCTTTAGTGATCTCAGGGATATTATTATCATCTTGTGTGTCACAAAAAAAATTCACGGAACTTGAAGAATTACAACAAAACACAAAAAATCTTCTCGATTCTGCTACAGTTAAACTAAACTCTTGTGATGAGGAAAAAGAAGCTGCAATGGTAACATTAAAATCTTTACAAGAACAAAACAACTTTTTGACCGCCAATAACCAAGACTTAATTAGTAACATTGGAAATCTTACTACTCTTTCACAAAAAGGCGCAGAAAATCTTGAAATGTCTCTTGAAAGTATGAAAGAAAAAGATGTTCGCATTCAACGTATGCAGGATGCAGTTACCAAAAAAGATTCAGTAACTCTTGCATTAGTTACCAGTCTCAAAGGAGTTTTAGGTAATATGAGTGATGAAGACATTGAAATTAATGTTGAAAAAGGTGTTGTTTATGTTTCAATTTCAGATAAACTATTATTCAGAAGTGGAAGCTATACTGTAACTTCTCGTGCTAAAGAAGTACTTGGGAAAGTTGCAACCGTTGTTAATAATAAACCAGAGCTTGAGTTTATGGTAGAAGGCCATTCTGATAACGTGCCAATTAAAGCAGACGGTATTGTTGACAACTGGGATCTTTCTGTTAAAAGAGCAACTGCAGTTGTTCGTATACTTGAAAAAGACTTTGGTGTTGCCCCTGCGCGAATGACTGCTGCAGGTAGAAGTTACTATGTTCCTGTAGCCGAAAATGATACTTCTTCAAACAGAGCCAAAAACAGACGCACAAGAATTATCGTACTTCCCAAATTAGACCAGTTTTATAGCATGATAGAGCAAGGAATGGAAGCTGCAAAATAAAAAAATTAAACCCATATTTAAAAGGCTATATTAAAAATATAGCCTTTTTTTATGTCCTATTTTAAAGCAAATAAAAATCTAAAATAATTTTAGAATATCTTATTTTCAATTAAGCGATTAAGACTTAATATTAAGTTTAGCAAATCGAAGAAGAAGATTTTTAACTCCAAATCCTTTGAAGGCAATGGCAGCTTTTTTATCAGCTCCTTCGCCTTCTATTTTTTGAACTATACCCTTACCAAATCTTGTATGCTCTACCTCCATACCTTCTAATAGGGTAATATTCTCCAAAGATACTTCTGTTAAATTAGATTCAATTTTGCGTAATTTTTTTAACTGAGTTATTGTGGGAGCTGTATTTAAGTTAACTGAAGTCTTAACTTGTTTCCTGGTAGAATCAAATTGAGTTGGTTCTCCGAAAATAGATGTATTAATAAGTGGTTTGTAATTGTATGTTTCTTTTGGGATAATATGATTTACATACTGGCTTTCAATTTCTTCAATGAAACGACTGGGTTCTGCATCTATTAATTTTCCCCACCTATACCTAGATAAGGAATAGGAAATAAAAATACGTTCTTCTGCTCGAGTTAAGGCAACATAAAATAAGCGTCGTTCCTCTTCTAATTCTGATCGTGTATTTAAACTCATTGCAGAAGGAAATAAGTCCTCTTCTAATCCAACAATAAATACATAGGGAAACTCTAATCCCTTTGCAAGATGAATTGTCATTAAAGCAACCCTATCGCTATTGGGATCATCATCTTTATCTAAGTCAGTAGCCAAGGCAACATCCTCTAAAAATTCAGTTAAACTTCCTGTGGCGTCTGCTAACTCTTCTTGTCCTTCAGTAAAATCTCGAATTCCATTTAATAGTTCTTCTATATTTTCTATTCGTGCAATACCCTCTGGGGTAGCATCTTTTTTAAGCTCATGAACCAATCCAATTTTCTTAGTAATTAAATCGGTAATCTCAAATGCATTTAAGTCTTCATTTTCAATATGAAATCGTTGAATTAAGATGGTGAAATTCGTTAACTTTAAAAGTGTTCCTGCATTTACTGAAATATTTAATTCTTTGGCACGTGATACGGTTTCAAAAAGGGTTAAATCATGTACTTTAGATGCAACTACTAATTTATCAATAGTTGTCTGTCCTATTCCTCTAGCAGGGTAATTAATTATTCTTTTTAAGCTTTCCTCATCTTTAGGGTTAACTACAATTCTTAAATAAGCTAATACATCTTTAATTTCCTTTCGTTGATAAAATGAAAGACCACCATAAATTCGGTATGGAATATCTCTTTTTCTTAGAGCGTCTTCCATAGCTCTTGACTGGGCGTTAGTTCTATATAAAATGGCAAAATCTGCATTTTTTCGTTGTTCTTGCATTTTTAAATCAAAAATAGATGCAGAGACATGCCTTCCTTCCTCTGAATCTGTTGCAAGTCGATTTATCTGGACAGACTCTCCTTGGGAGTTGGAAGTCCAAACAACTTTATCTATTTTAGTTTGATTGTGACTGATAATAGAATTTGCAGCATTTACAATTGTTTTAGTAGATCGATAATTTTGCTCTAAACGATAAAGTGCAACATCATCATAATCTTTCTGAAAATTAAGAATGTTATTGATGTTTGCGCCTCTAAAAGCATAGATACTTTGAGCATCATCCCCAACAACACATATGTTTTGATAGCGGTCCGATAAAGCTCTTACTATTAAATATTGAGAATGATTAGTGTCTTGATACTCATCCACCAATATATAACGAAAACGATCTTGATATTTGGCTAAAACTTCTGGATAACGATTTAATAATTCATTTGTTCGAAGTAATAAATCGTCAAAATCCATGGCACCTGCTTTAAAGCATCTGTCGACATATTCTTTGTAAATCACACCCATTTTAGGGCGTCTAGACATAGCATCTACTTCTTGTAAATCTCCGTCATTAAAGTATGCTTTTACGGTGATTAGGCTATTTTTAAAAGCTGATATCCGACTTCGAATTTGCTTGTATTTGTATATATCTTTTTCTAAACCTAATTCTTTTATAATAGCTGAAATTAATCGGTCAGAATCCTGAGTGTCATAAATTGTGAAATTTGAAGGAAATCCTAATTTATCTGCTTCCTGTCTTAATATTCTTGCAAAAACAGAGTGAAAAGTACCCATCCATAAATTTTTAGCTTCTCCCTCCCCTACAAGGTCTCCAATTCTTGCTTTCATTTCACGGGCCGCTTTATTTGTAAATGTCAAAGCTAAAATAGAAAAGGAGTCTACTCCTGAAGCCATCAAATGTGCAATTCGGTAGGTAAGAACTCTTGTTTTTCCAGAACCTGCACCTGCAATTACAATTAGTGGTCCTTCTTTGTGTAAAACAGGGCCACGTTGAGCTTCATTTAAGGCATCAATATATGTAGTATTTTTATTATTCATAGAGACTTTAAAAATAGGTATTTCCTTATTTTGTTATTACTTTCAATAAATTAATTATAAACATCTATATTTAAAAAAAAAATTGAAAAATTCATCCTTCTTCAACTCTATTGTATTATTAGTAGCAATAACCAGCATTAATGGACAAATAAACGATGCTGACTTTGATAATTTAGAACCAAAGTTAATTGAATGGAGGCATCATCTCCATCAAAACCCTGAACTATCTAATAGAGAGTTTAAAACAGCTGAATATGTTACCTCACATCTAAAATCACTGGGCATTGAGGTTCTGACTGGAGTCGCACACACTGGTGTGGTAGGTATTATTAAAGGAAATCGTCCTGGAAAAGTAGTAGCACTCAGAGCAGATATGGATGCGCTCCCAGTTACAGAAAGAAATAATTTATCTTTTAAGTCAGAGGTCGTATCGACTTTTAACGGAAAAAAAACAGGCGTCATGCATGCATGTGGTCATGATGCACATGTTTCTATTTTAATGGGTGTGGCTAAAGTGTTAACTCAAAACAAGGATTTTGCTGGAATAATAAAACTTATTTTTCAGCCCGCAGAAGAAGGTCCTCCCCCTGGAGAAGAGGGTGGAGCCAGGTTAATGATAAAAGAAGGAGTTTTAGAAAATCCAAAAGTAGATGCGATTTTTGGATTACATATTAGATCAGGATCACATGTAGGTAAAATAACTTACAAACCTGGAGGAATGTTAGCATCCTCTCAGCGTTTTGTTATAAATGTTAAAGGAAAACAAGCTCACGGCTCAACTCCATGGAAAAGTATTGATCCTATTGTTGTTAGTGCACAAATTATCAATGGTCTACAAACATTAATAAGCCGTGAATCTGAATTAACAAAAGAAGGGGCTGTAATTACCATAGGCTCTATTCATTCTGGTATTCGCTTTAATATTATTCCCGAACATCTAGAAATGGTAGGTACCATACGTACGTTAGATAAAGAAATGAAGGAATTACTTCGTAATCGAATGAATGAAATGGTCCCCTCAATTGCAAAAGCTTATAGAGCGGAAGCAACATTAGACATTCAAGACGGTGCAGATGTTACATTTAATAATTTAGCACTTACCAAACAAATGCTTCCAACTCTGGAAAGAGCTGCAGGAAAAGCTAATGTAAATCTTATGGATGCCCTCACATTGGCAGAAGATTTTTCGTATTTTCAAAATGAAATTCCTGGTTTCTTTTTCTTTTTAGGAGGCACGCCTCTCGATATGAAAGAAAGTAATGCACCTTCGCACCATACCCCTTCATTTATTATTGATGATTCATCAATGAAATTGGGAGTAAAAACACTTTACAACCTAGCCTTAGACTATCTTAAGAATTAGCATCAAGTTTTCCTATTTATGGATGTCATGCACACGGCAATTGAATACCTTAAGGGAGTAGGCCCTGAAAGATCTCGTTTACTTAAAGAAGAGCTTCATATCCAAACATATCAAGACCTTCTTCATTTTTTTCCAAATAGATATATTGATCGAAGTAAATTCTATCCCATTAATCAACTTCCTAATACAAGTTCAGAGTTTCAAATTAAAGGAATTGTAACCTCTATTAACTTCATAAAACAAAAACGAGGAAAACGAATGGTTGCTAACTTTCAGGACGAAACTGGCAACATTCAACTTGTATGGTTTCGGGGCTATCAATGGATAAAAGAAGGACTTAAAATCAATCAACCTTATGTAATTTTTGGACGGATCAACTGGTTTAATGGACAAGCGAGCATGCCTCATCCAGAAATGGAACTTGAAAGTATTTTCAAGCAAGGCCTTAAGGCAATATTTTATCCAATCTACAGATCTACAGAAAAATTAATCAACAAAGGAATTTCACAGCGAGTAGTCCAAAAACTAGTTGCTAACCTATTAGAAAAGGAGCCTGATTTATCAGAAACTCTTCCCCCATATTTACTCAATCATTTTAAATTAATTTCAAAAAAAGAAGCTCTACATCAAGTGCACTATCCCGATAATCAGAACACATTAGCAAGAGCTCAAGCTCGCCTTAAATTTGAGGAATTTTTTTATATGCAATTACAATTGATTTTAAAAAATCACCAGCGAAAACAAAAAATCAAAGGTCATTCCTTTGTAAAAGTAGGACCTGTGTTTAAAGATTTCTTTAAAAATCATTTACCCTTTACTCTTACAGGGGCTCAAAAAAGGGTCATAAAAGAAATAAGAACTGATCTTGGATCTGGACGTCAAATGAATCGACTACTTCAAGGGGATGTCGGCTCTGGAAAAACTATTGTGGCCTTACTTTCGATGCTTATAGCGATAGATAATGATTTTCAAGCTAGTTTAGTTGCACCCACTGAAATACTAGCGCAACAACATTTTCAATCTATAAGCACACTTTTAAAAGAAACAAATGTGCAATGTGCTTTACTTACTGGGAGTAGTACAAAAAAAGAAAGAATTATAATTCATGAAGAATTAGAAAAAGGGAGTTTATCAATTTTAATTGGTACCCATGCAATTTTTGAGGAAAAAGTACAGTTTAAAAATTTAGGTCTAGCTATAATAGATGAACAACATCGTTTTGGAGTAGCCCAACGCGCAAAACTATGGCATAAAAATAAAATCCCACCTCATGTACTTGTCATGACAGCAACTCCAATTCCAAGAACATTAGCTATGAGTATTTATGGAGATTTAGATAGCTCAGTTATTGATAGTCTTCCGCCTGGAAGAAAGCCAATAAAAACATTACATCGATTTGACAATAATCGTCTCAATATTTTTGCTTTTATTAAAGAACAAATTAAACTTGGTAGACAAGTATATATTGTATATCCATTAATTCAGGAATCCGAATCACTAGATTATAAGGATTTAATGGATGGTTACCAAAGCATTAGTAGAGATTTTCCTAAACCTGAATATCAAATTAGTATTGTTCATGGAAAAATGAAATCTGATGACAAGGCTTATGAAATGGAGCGTTTTGTAAAAGGAAAAACACAAATAATGATTGCAACAACAGTAATCGAGGTTGGCGTAAATGTTTCAAATGCCTCAGTTATGGTTATTGAAAGTGCTGAGCGATTTGGACTCTCACAACTTCATCAACTTCGTGGTAGAGTTGGACGAGGATCTGATCAAAGTTACTGTATTCTAATGAGCGGATCTAAACTTTCAGAAGAGGGAAAAACAAGACTAAAAACAATGGTAAAAACTAATGATGGTTTTGAAATAGCTGAAGTAGACTTGCGCTTACGCGGACCTGGAAATCTAATGGGAACTCAACAAAGTGGTGTTTTAGAGCTTAAAATAGCAGATGTAATAAAAGATGGTTCTCTCCTTAAAGTTGCACGAAACACTGCGCAACAAATAATAAAAAAAGATCCTAATTTTATAGGACTAGAACATCAGGTAATTAAACGCACTCTTTCATCCCTAAAAATTGATTCTAATATTTGGAATTTCATAAGTTAAAAAGGACAGAGAGATTCTTATCTTTGTATTTCTAATCAGAAAAAAATACTCCTTGAAAATATCACACAATTGGTTGCAACAGTTCATTAAAACAGACCTTTCCATCGATCAAATATCAGAACTATTAACCGATTTAGGACTTGAAGTTGAGGGAACAAATGCTTTTGAAAGTATTAAAGGAGGTTTAAGAGGTGTTCTGGTTGGAGAAGTGATTTCCTGTGAGCAACATCCAAATGCAGACCGATTAAAAATTACTGAAGTTAATCTTGGAAATGATAACATAGTCCCTATTGTTTGTGGGGCACCAAACGTAGCCAAGGGACAAAAGGTCTTAGTCGCTACAGTAGGAAGTGTATTACAGACGAAAGATGGAAAAGAATTGACCATCAATAAAAGCAAAATAAGAGGTGAAATAAGTATGGGTATGATTTGTGCCGAAGATGAATTAGGTCTAGGAGAAAGTCATGATGGCATTATGGTAATAGATGATAGCAATCATCCTGGTTCTCCAGCAGCTAGTTTATTTGACGTAGAAGAAGATGTTGTTTTTGAGATTGGATTAACGCCTAACCGGGCTGACGCAATGAGTCATATGGGAGTAGCACGTGATCTTAAAGCAATTTGCATGTTAAAAGAAATACCTTTTGAATGGAATTTCCCTGAAACTTCAAGTTTCCATGAAGAAAATAATAGCAATCTGATTAAAATTAATATTGAAGACTCAGAAAAGTGTTCTCAATATTATGGCCTTACAATTTCTGGAATAAAAGTAGCACCATCACCTGTTTGGCTCCAAAATAGATTAAAAGCTATTGGTATCGAACCAAAAAATAATGTCGTAGATGCTACAAATTATGTTTTACATGAACTTGGGCAACCTTTACACGCATTTGATGCTGCTAAAATTTCTAATGAAATTATTGTAAAAACATGTCCCGAGAAAACACTATTTAAGACCTTAGATGGTATTGAAATAACCTTAGACAAAGAAGATCTCATGATTTGTGATACCATAAAACCACTTTGTATAGCTGGTGTTTTTGGTGGATTAGATTCTGGAGTGACAGATACTACAACATCTATTTTCTTGGAAAGTGCTTATTTTGACCCAATTAGTGTCCGAAAGACCTCAAAGCGTCATGGCTTAAATACAGATGCATCTTTTAGATTTGAAAGGGGTATTGATCCTGAAATGTGTATAACCGCATTAAAAAGAGCAGCTAATTTAATTAAAAATCTATCTGGGGGTATCATAACTTCGGAACTGCAATCTTTCAATAAACAGCTAAAGGAAAATTCTCAAATATTTTTAAGTTATGAAACGATTGAACGTACGATAGGAGAATCCATAAAAGAAAAAGATTTAAATATAATTTTAAATGCCCTTGAAATTAAGATAAATAACGTTTCAGATTCAGGAATTGGAATTACTATCCCTCATTTTCGCGTTGATGTTACTAGACCTGCTGATGTAATTGAAGAAATATTACGTGTTTATGGCTATAATAATCTTAAAGAAAAACCATTGCAATATGAAGCGAAACCCCCCTATAAATGGAATGATTCACATAAATTAGAAGCTGCTGTTTCACATAAATTAACTGGTAATGGCTTCATGGAAACCATTAGCAATTCCTTAACCTCTCCAGAGTATACTGCTGATTTTTATTCGCCAGTTACCTTAGTAAATCCTTTAGGAAATGATTTATCTAATATGAGACAATCACTTATTTTTAATGCTTTAGAGTTGATCTCTTTTAATTTAAATAGGCAAAATAAAAATCTAAAAATTTTTGAATTTGGAACTATCTATGGAAAAAAGAAAGATTCGTTTATAGAATCTAAGCGTCTAATTTTAGGTACAGTTGGGTCTGTCATTGAATTAAATTGGGAGAATTCAAGCACACCTTCAAATTATTTTTATGGTAAAGGAGTGCTTAAAGATTTGTTAGAAAGCCTTGGACTTTCAGGTATAGTGTGGCAAGTAACCCGCCATCCTCATTTTGAGGAAGCTTTTAAAATAATCTATCAAAAAAAGGATTTAGGTACCTACGGACTAGTTTCAAAATCATTAAATAAAAAGTTTGGTATTAGTCAAAATGTGTATTTAGCAGAACTTAATTGGAATATGATAGTTGATCATGCTTATACAAATACTTTGACTTATGAAGAAGTTGCTAAATATCCAATGGTTAAAAGAGATTTTGCCTTACTACTTGATGAAAGTGTATCATTTGAAGATTTACAAAAAGTAGCTTTAAATACTAATAAGAAAATCTTAAAAGAAGTCCAATTATTTGATGTATATGAGGGTAAAAGCCTTGATAAGGGTAAAAAGTCATATGGATTAAGTTTTACCTTTCAAGATAAAAACAAGACATTAACAGATAAACAAGTAGATAAGGTTATGAAAGAATTACAGAAAAATTTTGAACAAGAATTTGATTCAAAATTACGCTAAATACTAATTAATAATAAGTCTTTTGCATGATATGATTTATTATTTTTGTTATAAATGATATCAATTTATGAAATTAAATATACTACAAAGAACAAACTTAGAAATGGTTTTAGACAAAACTAAAGCCTGTGATTTATCATTTGAAGAACAAGAAAAGGCATTAAAAAATTTATATTCTTCTTTTGAAATTAAATTAATAAATGCCTTTAGTATTGATCTTTTAGACCCAAAAAAAATATATCACATAAAACAAATAAAAAAAGTAGCTATTGACTATAGGTTACGTTTTTTGGATCTGAAATATTTTAAAAATAATCTTCCAAATTCTGCTCATATAGATATTAAATATCTAGAGAAAATTCATAACACAAAACTAAGTGGTTTTAAAATAATGGCACCCTCTGTTTTATTTCGTTTAGAAAAAGCAGATGACCCATTGCTATTTGCACCCTTGGGAAATGATTTTTATTATTTAGTTCATAAATGGGGAAATGATTTGCATCCTCTCCGAAAATTAAAGATGTGGCCTTTTAAAAATATTTGGACATTGCTTTTATTAATATTGGTAATTAGTTTTATAACTACTGAAATAATGCCCATGACAATGTTTACAAAATCTCCAAGTGTTTGGACCTATTGGATGCTTTTATTTTTTAATTTTAAGGCGATTACTTCCATTGTTTTATTTTATGGTTTTTCGATGGGTAAAAACTTTAATCCAGCCATTTGGAATAATAAATACAATAAAACTTGATCACATCTTTTATGTCATCAAATAGCTTCACACACCTTTTTACCGGATCGAGTATTGATGTTATCCTTATTTTAGCAGCACTAGAAGAAATTAATATAAACCCTGTAGTAAAAGATGAGGGTGAATCTGCACGTCTAGCAGGCTTTGGTATTCCAGCTCCCCTTCTGCAACGTGTATTTGTACATTCTGATGAATATAAAATAGCTATTAGCATCATAGATACACTTTTTTAGTTCGTGCGCCGTTTTTTTTTATATTTTGCGTAAGTATAACAAACGAAAACTACTCGTGTCATTAACACTAGATTTTTTTCCACTTAAAAAAATAAAATGAATAGAAGTTTTGAGACACTAGATTATGCTGTTTTTGGAATATACGCTATTATAATCCTAGGAGTTGGATTATGGGTTTCCCGTGATAAAAAAGGAGAAACTAAGAGTGCAGAAGATTATTTCTTAGCCAGTAAATCTTTACCATGGTGGGCTATTGGGGCTTCTCTTATTGCTGCTAATATTTCTGCAGAACAATTTATAGGCATGTCTGGATCTGGATTTGCTGTTGGGTTAGCTATTGCTACCTACGAATGGATGGCTGCATTAACATTAATAATTGTTGGAAAATTCTTTCTCCCAATATTTATAAAAAAAGGCCTTTATACCATACCTGAATTTGTTGAAAAACGTTTTTCAAGCCAACTAAAAACAATTTTAGCTGTTTTTTGGATTGGTCTTTATGTGTTTGTTAATCTTGCTTCAGTAATGTATTTAGGAGGTTTAGCGCTTCAAACCATATTAGGAATTGATATGCTAACTGGAGTAATCGGTCTTGCTACATTTGCTGCTGCTTATTCATTATATGGAGGACTATCTGCTGTTGCCTGGACTGATATAATTCAGGTAGTAGTTTTGATATTGGGAGGATTAGTAACTACCTATCTTGCTTTAGATACTGTTTCTGGAGGTCAAGGATTTATGGAGGGTCTTACTTCTATCTATCATGCTGTCCCTGAAAAATTCGATATGATTCTTGAACGTTCTAATCCTGAATTCATGAACCTTCCAGGTATAGGAGTTTTAATTGGAGGTATGTGGGTTGCTAATTTGTATTATTGGGGGTTTAACCAATATATCATTCAAAGAACTCTTGCTGCAAAATCATTAGAGGAATCTCAAAAAGGAATTTTATTTGCAGCTATGTTAAAGATGATTATCCCGATAATTGTTGTAATTCCTGGAATTGCTGCTTATGTGATTGTAAACGACCCTACTCTTCTTGCCACTCTTGGTGAAGCAGGTGTAAATAATATACCATCTTCTGGATCAGCAGATAAAGCATATCCTTGGTTAATGCAGTTTTTACCAACAGGACTTAAAGGAATTGCAATTGCAGCATTAGCTGCAGCAATAGTATCTTCTTTGGCGTCAATGTTAAATTCTACAGCTACTATTTTCACAATGGATATCTACAAGCAACTAATTAATAAGAATGCTAACGATAAAAAAACAGTTAATGTTGGACGAATATCTGCTCTGGTCGCTCTAATTATTGCAACAATTATGGCTCCTTTATTAGGAGGCATAGATCAAGCATTTCAATTCATTCAAGAATATACTGGTGTTGTAAGTCCCGGAATCTTAGCAGTTTTTTTACTGGGGCTGTTTTGGAAGAAGACTTCAAATAAAGGTGCAATTTATGGCGCGTTGTTATCTATCCCAATTGCATTATTCTTTAAAATTGGTCCAAAAGGATGGATGGCAGAAACTGGGTTAGATTTCTTATTTCCCACACTACCCTTTTTAGATCAAATGGGATTGACTGCCTTAATATCAATGGTAATCATTGCCATTGTAAGTTTAAAAGAAAACAAAGATAAAGATGATGCCAAAAGCATTAAACTAGAAAAGGGGATTTTTATCACCTCACCTATCTTTAATATAGGATCTTTTGCTTTGCTAATAGTCCTATCAGGATTGTATGCTTTTTTCTGGTAACTCTTATTCTTTATTAAGACTAATAAATAAATTCTTAATTATAAAAAATTAACTTATCAATTTCTTCAATAAACAAACTTAGAGAATTATCCTAACATTTTTTCTCTCAGCACTCTTATGTTAGGATCAGTCATATATTCATCGAATGTTGCGTGTCTATCAATAATTCCTTTAGGTGTCAATTCGATAATACGGGTTCCTAAAGTCTGTGCAAAAGCGTGATCACTAGTACTGAACAAAAGGGTACCTTTAAAATTATTCAATGAATTATTGAATGCTGTAATGGACTCTAAATCTAAATGGTTTGTAGGCTCTTCTAATAAAAGTACGTTTGCACGTTCCATCATCATTTTAGAGAGCATACAGCGCACTTTTTCACCACCAGACAGCACATTTGACATTTTTAGTGCTTCTTCCCCACTAAAAAGCATTTTGCCTAAAAATCCCCTTAAAAATACTTCCTCACGCTCTTCTTCAGTTTTGGCATATTGACGTAACCAATCTACTAAGTTCATGGGATTTTCAAAAAAGACCTCGTGATCTAATGGTAGATATGCTTGAGAAGTGGTAATACCCCAATCAAAAGAACCAGAATCGGCTTTACGTTCTCCCATAAGTATTGCATAAAATGCTGAAATTGCTCGTGTATCTTTTGCGTAAATAATCACCTTATCTCCTTTTGCTAAATTAAGGTGAATGTTTTTGAATAGAAAAACTCCATTATTTGAAACAGATAGGTTTTCAATATTTAAAATTTGATCTCCTGCTTCACGCTCTTGATCATATATAATTGCAGGATATCTTCGGCTCGAAGGTTTAATTTCCTCAATGTCTAATTTATCAATCATTTTCTTTCTAGAAGTTGCTTGTTTTGATTTAGCAACATTTGCAGAAAACCGAGCAATAAACTCTTGAAGTTCTTTTTTCTTTTCTTCTGATTTTTTATTTTGCTGGACACGTTGACGAGCAGCCAATTGAGAGGATTCATACCAAAAAGTATAATTGCCAGAAAAGTGATGAATTTTACCAAAATCAATATCAGAAATATGTGTACAAACAGCGTCTAAAAAATGCCGATCATGTGAAACTACAATTACTGTATTATCATAATTGGCTAAGAAATCTTCTAACCACATAATCGTGTCATAGTCAAGGTCATTGGTAGGCTCATCCATAATCAATACATCTGGATTTCCAAACAATGCTTGAGCCAACAATACACGCACTTTTTGCTTACCATCTAAATCACTCATCAATGAATAATGAAAAACTTCCGGAATCTCTAAATTAGACAGCAAAGCAGCTGCCTCACTGTCTGCATTCCAACCATTCATTTCTTCAAATATTATTTGTAATTCACCCACACGATCACCATCAGAATCAGAAAATTCTTCCTTAGCATATAGCATATCCATTTCAGACTTGACTTTAAAAAGTGTAGTATTTCCTTTTAAAACAGTTTCTAAAACAGGACTTTCATCATAAGCATTATGGTTTTGTTCTAGTACAGAAAGACGTTTTCCAGGCTCTAAATAAACATTACCAGAATTTGCATCTTGTTTTCCAGATAAAATTTTTAAAAATGTTGATTTACCTGCTCCGTTGGCTCCAATTATACCATAACAATTGCCGGAAGTAAAACTAGTATTTACTTCATCAAATAAAACGCGTTTTCCAAATTGAACAGAAAGATTTGAAACCGATAACATAGCTTATGAATTAAGAAATGCAAACTTACATAAATACTCAACAGAGTTTATACATTTTTTTAACTTATAGCTATGATATTTAATTAATTAAAAGATTATTTTTGATTTGTGATACATAAAATTATTTTAAAAATCCTTCTTGTTCTTCTTTTTGTTAGTTGTAATATACCAGATGAAAGAAATGGCATCTTTTTTGGTGGGCAAATTATAAATCCTTCATCCCGCTCCGTCACTTTTTATCAGGGAAACAATGCTCTTGAAATGCTGAATCTTGACAATAATTTTCGATTTCAAAAAAAGTTTGATTCAATTGAAAGTGGAATATATAAACTGGAACATCTTCCTGAATATCAAACATTATTACTTGAAGAAAAAGATAGTCTTTGGGTTCGGATTAATGCAGTTGCATTTGATGCTTCCGTTGTGTTTTCTGGTATTGGTGCATCTAAAAACAACTTTTTAATGGAACTGCTTTTAAAGCATGAAGCAGAAGGGGAATTCTTATCTTCCAAATACTCTAGTAATAGTGAAATTTTTACATCTATTTTAGACTCACTTCTTTTAGAAAAAAAGGAGTTATGGATTAAGATGGATATTGCAAATTCTCTAACACCCATAGCGCAAAAAGTAACTCAAGCAGCCTATATATATCACTATGCAACAATTAAAGAACGATATGCTCTTTTGAGAGGAGCCAAGTGGGATGAAAAGAAAGATAGTTTGTATTTTAGATATCGTACTTTTTTAAATTTCGGAGACAATGATCTAGCGTTCTTTGATCCCTATATAAATTATATTTTAAATTTTATAAGTCAAAAAGCACTTGACAGAAGCAATACTTTCTTTAAACAAAAAAAAACAACTGATTTTAATATAAACCGTTTGAAAATTTTAGATAAGATAATTACAGGACCTGTTTTAAGAAATAATTTAGCACGTGCTATTGCTTTTGAAGAAATACTAACATTTGAAAACCATAATCAGCATGAGCGTTTTTTACAATATTATTCTACTGTAAATAATTCACCCTCCTATTTCACTGAAGTATTAACACTTCATGCTAATATTAATAGGATGGTTAAAAATAAAGTTTTACCAACAGTTAAACTTCAAAATATTTATAGAGATACAATAAGCAGTAGTAGTTTAACCTCAAATAAAACTACAGTTTTATATTTCTGGTCTCAAACACAAATGAATCATTATCAAAATTCCCTAAAGAGATTAAAAAAATTAGAAACAAATAATCCACATATCCGTTTTGTAGGCATCTGTATTCAGCCTTTTAATTCGATGGTTGATCAAGTCCAAAAAATAATGAAAATCAATCTTAAAAATCAGTTTGCATTAATTGATTTTGAAAAAGCTAGTGAATTGTGGGTGTTAACACTTCTTAATAAAGCTATTATCATAAACCAAGAAGGAAATATTTTAGAAGGCTTTGGTAATTTTTCAGATTTAGCCTTTGAAGGATTATTAAAAAAACTCTAGTTGCCCTTTTTATAGTCTTCTATAAACTTAGCCAAACCAATATCCGTAAGAGGATGTTTCAATAAGCCTTTTATTGATGAAAGAGGACCAGTCATTACATCTGCACCAATTTTAGCACATTCAATTACGTGCATTGTATGGCGAATTGAAGCTGCTAATATTTGTGTTTCAAAGCCATAATTATCGTAAATATCTCTAATCTCTTGAATTAGGTTTAGACCATCTGTAGAGATATCATCTAAACGTCCAATAAATGGTGACATGTAAGTTGCGCCAGCTTTTGCAGCTAATAATGCTTGCCCAGCAGAAAATATAAGAGTACAGTTTGTTTTTATCCCTTCATCAGAAAAATATTTTAATGCCTTGACGCCATCTTCAATCATAGGAATTTTAACAACTATTTGTGGATGTAGAGCTGCCAATATTTTTCCTTCTTTTACCATGCCTTTAAAATCTACAGAAATTACTTCTGCAGAAACATCACCATCTACAATTTCGCAAATATCAATATAATGTTGGATAATATTTTTTTCACCTGTAATTCCTTCTTTAGCCATCAATGATGGATTAGTAGTAACTCCGTCTAAAACTCCAAGAGATTGTGCTTCTCTAATCTGATCTAAGTTAGCAGTATCAATAAAAAATTTCATATCTGTGATTTAAAGTTTGTAATGATTCATTATTAATTTTTCAAATATACGATTTGGAAGAATGCCTTTTAATATTTTAGATAGCTTTTGCATAAAAGGACCAACCTGGTAATGAACTGCTGGTTTTCCTTTTTTAATAATTTCAGCAATGGCAAAAGCAATTTCTTGCGGAGAATTTCCATCTGACACATGCTTATTCATTGTATCTAAATTTTCTTTATAAATTCTTTGATATGGTGAATTTTTAATTACTGGGGCGTGATACCTCCTTGAAGCAATATCAGTATTATAATCACCAGGTGCGAGAGTACAAACTTCTATACCAAACGACTTGACCTCCATTCGAAGACTCTCTGTCATAATTGAAAAAGCACTTTTAGATGAAGAATATACACCACGAAAAGGAAGTCCCATAACTCCTGCAATAGAGGTGATATTTATAATCAAACCTGAACTTTGTTCTCTCATTTTTGGTAAAACAGCTTGAGCCATTTGAAGAGGACCAAAACAATTTACAGCAAAATTTTCTGAAACCGCACTAAGATCAATTTCCTCCATAGGTCCTGTAATACCAACACCCGCATTATTAATTAAAACGTCTATGCGACCAGCTTTTTTTAAAACTAATGCAACACATGAATCTATAGAAATACTATTTGTGATCTCTAAAGGAATTAATGGGAAAGGAAGGTTAATTGTGTTTTTTTCTGGATTTCGACTGGTGCCATATACCTGATAACCTATTTTCTGTAAATGCGATGCAGTTGACAGGCCTAAGCCAGATGAGGCACCTGTTATCAAAACTACTTTTACCATTTTAGTATTCCTTTAATGTATAAGTTGGACATACTTCATATAAAAAAAGGGCAAGCGACCCACATCACACCGCTACGACCATCTACCCTTGCTGTGTTACCACCCTGGGGGAATTAAACAGGAGCTGGTTGTGTAGAACTTGCCCGTAACAAATATAAGATCTTCATCTGATTTCAACAATCATTTTAAATGCTTAATTTCGTCTTCAGCTACATAATAAATCTAACTATCAATTCTATCTCCAATGAAAGTTATGCTTCCCCTGTTATCTTTTATTTTTCTTCTAACATGTGGAAGCCCTAAAAGGCCAATATTAAAAATAAGTACCGGTATAAAGAACAAAAAAGTTATTTGGGGGGATACACTTCAGTTGAAATTAAAAAATCAAATTGAAAATGAAAATATTCAATTTTATCTTAATGAAAAAACTATTAATAAAAACCATGTTTTTACAGATGAGCCTTTAGGAGTTCAAACAATAAAGGCGATTATTACTAATGATTATGGAATAAGATCAATAGAAACTTCACTTACTTTATTAGCGGAAGCTCCTCCTGAACTCTATACTTACAATATTTTAAATACCTTTCCACATAAAACGACTTCCTACACTCAGGGGCTAGAATTCGTTGGTGATCTATTGTATGAAAGTACTGGTCTCAATGGACAATCAACGCTTAAAACACTAGATTTTAAAACTGGGAAAGTAATTAATGACAAACCACTGGATGAAAGTTATTTTGGTGAAGGCTTAACTATATTAAATGACAAAGTTATTCAACTAACCTGGAAGTCTATGAAAGGATTTGTTTATGAAAAGGAATCTCTTACCATGGAAAAATCATTCCCCTATAAATCAAGTAAAGAAGGCTGGGGCTTGTGTAACGACGGAAAAGTGTTGTATAAATCTGATGGAAGTAATCGTATTTGGATACTAGATCCAAAGACTTATAAAGAATTGAGAAGTATAGAAGTAATGACTCATAAAGGACCTCTCAATAATATTAATGAATTGGAGTGGGTAAATGGTAAAATATACGCCAATACCTATCAATTTAAAAAAGAAGTGGGTGTTATCATCGATCCTTCTAGCGGAGCTGTTGAGGGAGTTATCGATTTTTCTGGTTTAAAAGAGCTTGTGGAACAACATCCTCAATTAAATGTATTAAACGGAATTGCCTATCATAAAATACGCAAAACATTTTTTGTTACTGGTAAAAACTGGAGTAAACTTTTTGAAGTAACTATTGAACCTAAAAAATGAGTAACACCCATCAATACAATCTTCAGGTAAATAAAGATCATCTCGATGAGTTAGCTCATGTCAACAACGTTCAATACCTCCATTGGGTTCAAGAGATTGCAGAAGCACATTGGAAATCACTTATCGGAAAAAACCCCTATCCTTTTGGGATTTGGGTAGTTAGAAGTCACAAGATTGACTACAAACGTCCTGCTAAACTTTACGATTGGCTAACTCTCAAAACCCATGTAACATTAACTGAAGGTTTTCTCTCACAACGAATTGTAAGGATTTATTTAAAAGATACAAATACTATAGTAGCTCAATGTTCTACCCAGTGGTGTTATCTCAATTCAAAGACCATGGAACTTGAAACTATTCCTGAAATGGTTTTTCAGTTATTTAACTAATTTTCATAAATCAACTTAAGATATTAACCGTTTGTATTAGTAATAAAACAACCCACGCCCAGACATCAAGGAATAAACTTTAGTTCTTACGGCCTCAAGCACATCATTATCTTCATGATTTTGAATGACTTCATCAATTAAATCAACAATTCCACTCATATCGTCTTCTTTTAGACCTCTGGTAGTAATAGCAGCAGTTCCCACACGAATTCCTGAAGTAACAAAGGGAGATTTATCATCATAAGGGACCATATTCTTATTCGTAGTAATTTCTGCCCTTACAAGTGCCTGTTCAGCAACTTTTCCGCTAATATCCTTGTTTCGTAAATCAATTAACATCATGTGGTTATCTGTACCACCAGAAATTAGATGATATCCTTTAGCAACGAAAGCAGTAGCCATGGCTTGGGCATTTTTTTGTACTTGCTGCATATACAATTTAAAAGAAGGATGAATTGCTTCTTGAAAAGCAATTGCTTTTGCTGCAATAACATGCTCTAATGGTCCTCCTTGATTTCCAGGAAAAACAGCCATATTTAGTAAATGTGACATTTTTTGATTCGATCCATTTTTAAGAGTCAGTCCAAAGGGGTTATCAAAATCTTGCCCCATCATTATTAGTCCTCCCCTTGGTCCTCTCAAGGTTTTGTGAGTTGTTGTTGTAACAACATGGCAGTGAGGCATTGGATTACTTAGCAAACCTGTGGCGATCATTCCTGAAGGATGAGAAATATCTGCAAGTAAGAATGCGCCAACTTCATCTGCAATTTCACGGAATTTAGAAAAATCGATGTCACGTGAGTAGGCCGAAGCTCCTGCAATTAACATTTTTGGCCTAACCTCTTTGGCAATCGACATAATAGTGTCATAATTCAAAAGTCCTGTAGATTTTTCAACTCCGTAGAAATGGGATTTATACAAACGTCCTGAAAAGTTAACAGGAGAACCATGCGTTAGATGACCTCCATGAGATAGATCAAATCCTAAAATATTATCTCCAGGCTTTAAAAATGCATGAAAAACAGCAGTATTAGCTTGAGAACCTGAGTGTGGTTGAACATTTGCGTATGCAGCACCAAATAATTCTTTAGCACGATCAATAGCTAATTGTTCAATTTGATCAACAACTTCACAACCTCCATAATATCTTTTACCAGGATACCCTTCTGCATATTTATTTGTTAAAATAGATCCTGTTGCCTCCATTACATCTGGACTTGTAAAGTTTTCAGAAGCAATCAATTCAATGCCTTTGATTTGGCGTTGTTTTTCTTGATTAATAAGATCAAAAATTATTGTATCACGTTGCATAAATTAATTTTTTTATAATGTAAAATTAATAATTTGTGGTGGTAGAATAGCCTCAATTGTATAAAATAAAAGACAGTTATCCATAACTAATTAACATATTTATTAGTTCAATCAATAAAATTAAAACTCAGTAATTATTAAATGAAATATTTAATTACATTATCATCAAATAAACGTTTTTTTCAAAGAAAAAACCAATACAAAATTTAAGAGATTAGTAGTATCTTTGAAAGGTGCAGAAAGAAGTGAGCATAAAAAATAAGCGTGCCCGGTTTGAGTATGAACTCATCGAAAACTATACCGCTGGCATCGTACTGACTGGAACGGAAATAAAATCGTTACGGAACAGCAAAGCTTCTATTGCTGAAAGTTTCTGTGAATTTAATGATCGTAGTGAACTTTTTACTGTTAATATGCAAATTGATGAATATACTTTTGGAACAAGGTTTAATCATCGTCCAAAAGCACAGAGAAAGCTATTGCTTAACAAAAAAGAACTTAAGAAATTACACAAAGAAATAAAAAATGGAGGGCTTACTATTATCCCAATTCGTTTATATATTAATGAAAAAGGATTGGCCAAATTACACATTGCTTTGGCTAAAGGAAAAAAATTGTATGACAAAAGAGAAACACTTAAAGATCGCGATAATAAACGAGATTTAGATCGCATTAAAAAAAGCTTCAAACGTCAATAGTTTTAATTAACCATAAAATGTACTTTATAAAACTCTTATTTTTGTATTTTTTAAAAATATGCTAGAACTAAATAATATTTCTTACAAAGAAAAAGGACTTGAAAATTTATCTGATATTTTAAGTGCTAAAAACTATAGTTCTGTTTTTGTTCTTGTTGATACTAACACTAAAGAAAAATGTTTAAACCGTTTCGTTAGAATCAGTAAAATTGAAAACGCCACTGTTTTAACCATGGCTGCCGGAGAAGAAAATAAAAATCTTATAACCTGTGAGGCTTTGTGGAATGAGCTATCATTACTTGGGGCAGATAGAGATAGTGCTCTAATTAACCTAGGAGGTGGTGTTGTTACAGATTTAGGTGCTTTTGTGGCCTGTACTTTTAAACGTGGGATTGATTTTTATAACATACCCACTACCCTTCTCTCGATGGTTGATGCCTCAGTTGGAGGTAAAACAGGAATTGATTTAGGATCTTTGAAAAATCAAATAGGAACGATACAAGAACCACAAAAAATAATTATAGACAGTGAGTGGTTAAGTACACTTCCAAGTAAAGAAATACGAAGTGGTTTTGCTGAGATGTTAAAACACGGCTTAATTGCTTCGCCTGATTATTGGAATTCACTTAAAATAATTAAAAAATTAACACCTCCTATTCTTACAGATTACATTAAAACTTCAATTAAATTAAAAAGTGAGGTGGTTATTCTAGACCCTAATGAAAAAGGATTGCGAAAGGTTTTAAATTTTGGACATACTCTAGGTCACGCAATAGAATCTTATTTTTTGGCATCTCCCACTAAGAAACGTCTTCTTCACGGAGAGGCAATTGCTATTGGAATGGTTTTAGAAGCATATTTATCAGTCCATTGCAGCGGACTTGAAATCGATGAAGCAAATGACATTAAAAATACCTTTTCAAATCACTATGGGACAGTTAAAATATCAGCAAAAGAACAAAATGAAATAATTGGTTTATTGCGTCACGATAAAAAGAATAAAGCAGGACGTATTAACTTTTCATTGTTAAAGTCTATAGGAATACCAAAAATTGATGTTGAGGTACCACAAGAGTACTTTTCAAAAGCTTTTCAATATTATTCAAACACATAAGTGGTTAAGCAGAATTTCTACTAGCATTAATATTTCCAAACAAAGAACGGGTTATCATTGCCTCTAAGATTTGAATCTTTTTAGAATCTGAATTACTAAAAGATTTCAATTCCTGCAACTCCATTAAAGCAAATTGTTGGATGGTCAACAATGGCTGAACAATTTCTTCACGTGCTTTTATAGATGCTTTTCCAGCTGGTTCATTTTCCATAAGCGATTTAAAATCACTGACTTTAAGCAATAAGTCTTTGGTTAAATTATATTCATTAAAAATCAATTCCCAAAAAACACCAAATTCTTTATCTTCTTTCATGTAAGCTGTGAGCTGAAAAAATGATTTAGTTAAACTCATCATGCTATTAAAAAGTAGGGTTCTAAAAAAACGAGAATTTTTATATAGTTGTTTAACATTTGCTAATTTACCATCTTTCACAAATCGGTTAATAGCTGTCCCAACTCCATAAAAACCTGGCACATTTTGTTTTAATTGACTCCAACTCCCTACAAACGGAATGGCGCGAAGGTCTTCAAATTGAAGTGAAGAAGACGCTCCCCTTTTAGATGGTCGACTACCTACATTAGTTTTAGCATAATAAGGTAAAGTTGACATGCGTTCTAGATAAGGAATAAACATATTATGCTCCTTAAAATCTTGGTATACCTGATAACTATAATCAGCCATTTCTTGCATAGTAACTCTATCTTCCGGAGAAAGGTTATTTTTCCCTGGATTTAAAATTTTGTTAGAAATCCCTGAACTAAGTAATTGTTCTAAATTAAATTGAGAAGAATCTAAAGTTCCAAAGTTTGAACTAATGGTTTGTCCTTGAATAGTAAGTTGGATATCATCATTTTGAATTGTGTCACCCATTGAAGCATAAAATTCATGTGTATTACCCCCTCCCCGGGCCGGTGGACCTCCTCTTCCGTCGAAAAAAGCCATTGAAATTCCGTGTTCAGTAGCCAGCTCACTCAATACTTCTTTTGCTTTGTAAATACTCCAATTAGCCATAAAATAACCTCCGTCTTTAGTTCCATCAGAAAAACCTAACATAACAGTTTGTTTATTTTTACGACCTTTTAGATGATTTTGATATACTGGATTATTAAATAAACCTTTCATTATTTCTCCAGCTTTTTTAAGATCTGGAATTGTTTCAAAAAGCGGAATAAAATCTAACGTAGGTTCTTTCCATCCACTAATACGGCACATTGCAAATAACTCTAAAATATTCTCTAGTGTCTGGCAGTTACTAATAATATAACGATTACTACCTCGCTCACCATTATTTTGCTGTATTTGCTGCATGGCTCGGATGCTCTCAAGAGTTTGTTGAGTAATTTCATCTACGTAAATATTAGGGGAAATGTCGCCAGTAATTAATGACAAAACCTTGCAACGCTCTTCGGTAGTTAGTTTATTATAATTCAATGGTAATCCTTTGACATAAGACTGAATTTCAGGGTGTGAGACAATTTCAGTAAATACTTTATGGTGTACCCTTGAGTCTTGACGAATGTCTAAACTTGCAAAGTGAAATCCAAATAACTTTATTTTATGAATTAAGTCTTTAACATCCTCTTGATATAATCCATTATGCTCTTTCATGATAGCTTCTAAGACCAATTCTAACTCTGATGCTAAATTATTTAATGAAAATAAAATATTTTTTTTTGGATAAAACAATTCATTAAAGACAGACTCTTCAAGATTTATAACTTTTTGCTCTACACCAGGAAATGTGATTTTACGTTTTAATTTACGTAAGTCTCTGTAATAGTTTCTTAAAATAGAAAACTTTAAGCGTTTTGCTGTTTTTAAGGTTATGTCTGCAGTTACAAAAGGATTTCCATCACGATCACCTCCTGGCCAAAAGCCAAAATCAAAAATTGAATTGTCTAACTCTTTGGAATCAATAATATGCTCTGCTATATAATTATATATAGTGCTTGCTGAATTATAAAAAATATTTTCTAAAAACCAAATAAGACTTACGGCTTCATTTAAAGGAGTTGGTTTTTCTTTTTTATAAAAGGGTGTTTTCCCTAATTGTACTAAAAGCTTTTTAATATTATCTAACTCATCATTTGCAATTGCACTCGAAAGCTCATTAATTATAACTAGTACGTTATCAGGGTAAAATTGGGTTGGATGTGCTGTAAGAACTATACGCACTTTAACGCGCTTTATATATTCTGACAATACTTCTGAGAGCTGCTTATTATTTGCCTCTTCTTTTATGTTTCGAAGAGTCCCTCTTCCATGCATATTATTAACATATGGGAAGCCAGCATCTTCAATTGCATCAAAAAGAACGACCTGTCTTTCAATATATTGAATAAAATTAAACAACAGGTCTATTTGTTCCTCCTCTTTTAAATCAGGCGTGTAGTACTTTAAAAAAGAATTTACAATTTTTTTTGGATTTATTTTTTTCTCATAACTTGTTCGACAAAAGTCTGCAAATAATGGAAGTAATAAAGATGTTTTTTTTATATTTTTAAAAGGAAGGGTTAAGAACAGGCTATTGTAAATCTGGAAGCGGGAAAGTATTTTTTCTTTAAATCTTTCTATTTTTGGTTTTCTTGCCATTAAAAGGTTTTTTTTTAAAGTTCGTTAAAAATGTGGTGCATTAAGCGCTTCTTATCATTTATACTTTCCTCCATAGAAATCATAGTTTCTGTTCTAGAAACCCCAACAATATCGTCTATCATAAAAATAATGTCTTTTGCATGGTGAGTATCACGAGCACGAACTTTACAAAAAATATTAAATTTTCCGGTTGTTATGTGAGCAACAGTAACAAATGGGATGTCATTAAGAGCTTTCAGAACTTCTGAGGTTGTTTTCGTTTTTTCTAAAAAAATTCCTACATACGCAATAAATGAATAACCTAACTTAACATAATCCAGATTCAAAGAAGAACCTTTAATTATGCCTGATTCCTCCATTTTCTTTACACGAACGTGAACTGTTCCTGCGGAAATAACCAAGCGTTTTGAAATATCTGTGAAAGGGATTCGCGTATTATCTATCAAAATATCAAGAATTTGATGATCAATTTCATCTAAATTTACTTTATTCATAATACAAATTTTAGGTAAATTTAATGATTATGAGTAAAATTATTGAAGAATTGTCTGTAAAATTAGAATATTATTGAAAATAATTCATCAAATTCCTTGATCTGAATAGATTTATCTACTTCAAATATTACAGGAATATCCTTTAATTCACTTGGAAGAGTTATTGTTCGATGGGAATTAAATTTTATTTGATCGCCGTAAATCACCGAAAAGGGAATAAAACATATCTCTCCATTTACTAACTTTTCTTGATAACGAACACCTAAATTCTGTGATTTAAAAAGCGTCCCTTGATCAATTATATTAACTTCTTTGACAAGTAAATCAACAAAATCTTTAGAATTTTTAGGGATGTTCATATACTCATTAACATTCAAAATATTTTTATCCATAAGTAATGCATTAAAAAATATTTTAAAACTTTTTAAAATTAAATTGCGAGTTACCTCTCTTTGATAATCCCCAGGATAATGGCCAGCTTCAAAAAGAATTGTTGGTGTTCCTAATAAAGTAAAGTGATCTCCAACGCAATTAGGATTATAAGTGTCATCATAACGACCAATTTGATCAGGAATATCATTCTTTAATCCTTTAAATATTGCTACAATACATTTCATGGCAATAATTCGAGCTGGTGTTAGTGTTCGATCAATGTCTGCAGAAGGTGCTAAAAAGGAAATACTCGCAGGTTGACCCATTTCACCCGCTGAAAATAAGGTGCGTTGTCCGTGTAGGTTCAAACAATAGTCAGGCTTAAAACTATTATAAATATTAAGAAGTGCTTTACTCTCAGGCTGAGACATTTTAAGTACATCACGATTTAAATCTACACCTTTAGCATTTAAACGCTCATAAGCAGCGGCACCATCGGGATTTAACTGCAATATAATGTTTAGCGTAAATTTTTTCTGATATGCCTTTTGAGAAGAGTCTAAAAACCAAGGAATAAAGTCAAAAAGTGCTTTTGTGGTAGTACTTTCATTTCCATGCATCTGAGACCATAGTAATATTTTAGTCTTTCCATCTCCAATTGAAACCAAACTAATTGGTCTTCTTTGAACAGAGTATCCAATGGTTTTAATCTTAGAACCTTTAGGTAAGTTCTTCAAAAAGGTTCCTACAAAAGCTGGTGGTAAATATCTTTTATTAATCATTATTTACATATTAATACAAATGTAAACATCTACTTGTTTACAAATGTAGTTCACAAGAGTATACTATTTAAATTTTTTGACTTGCCTTTTAAAATATTTGTATACAAATGTAAATTATTTTATATATATTTAAATATTAAATTGATTATCAAATACTTAAATATTTTGTTTTAAGTATTAGTTTAATAATTTATACTATTTTTTTATTTTAATTTACAATTGTATATTTGAAAACACTATAAAATATATTTACAATGTTAAACACAGAATCATTTCTTAAGCGTTTAGAGGAAATTATGTTAAACAACCAATTAAGTGCTGCCGCATTTGCAGAAAGAATTGGTGTTCAACGCTCATCCGTTTCTCATATCTTATCTAGAAGAAATAAACCGAGTTTAGATTTTATGTTAAAAATTCATGAACACTTTAGAGAGATT